>JBFHGS010000353.1:0-4157 GCA_041582995.1 Desulfopila sp.
AATGAGGACCTGTTCGAAGGCGACACCTTGGGGTATGTTGCTACATGGAATCTCGGGCCTCTGATGGATGGATTGTGGACAACTCTCTGGCTGTCTGCAATTTCGAGTGTTCTGGCGTTGTTTATTGGCCTTGCCACAGGTCTTGCGAGAATATCAAAGAACTACACCGTCAGTATGCTGGCGGCTATCTACATTGAGATTATTCGCGGTACGCCGTTGCTTGTACAGATCTTTATCGCCTATTTCTTTATCGGAACTGTATTTGACCTGAGTCGTAATGTTGCTGGTTTGGGGGCCCTGGCTCTTTTTGCCGGTGCCTATGTCGCTGAGATTGTGAGAGCTGGTATTCAGTCTATCCCCCGTGGCCAGATGGAGGCTGCACGTTCTTTGGGTATGACTGTTCCGCAGGCGATGCTGGATATCATTCTGCCGCAGGCATTTAAGCGTATTTTACCGCCGCTTTCCGGTCAGTTTATCAGTCTCATAAAAGACTCGTCGCTGGTTTCCGTCATTGCCATTACCGATCTGACTAAATCAGGACGGGAGATTATTACCAGTACTTTTGCAACATTTGAGGTCTGGCTGGTCGTTGCTGCTATGTACCTTGTCATTACTTCAGTGTTGTCGCAGCTGGTTTTCTATATGGAACGGAGGCTCGCAGTCAGTGATTAAAGCCGAAAATGTGACTAAAATATTTACCGGCCGCGGTATAACTGTGCGGGCTGTGGATAATGTTTCAGCCGAGGTGACGAAGGGTGAGGTTGTCGTCATCATCGGGCCTTCCGGTTCAGGTAAGTCAACATTTCTGCGTTGCATTAACGGATTGGAATTGTTTAATAGCGGACACATTCATATTGATGGGGTTGATCTCGCCAATAGAAAGACGAACCTGAATAAAATCAGAGCTGAAGTAGGTATGGTGTTCCAGCAGTTCAACCTTTTTCCGCACATGAGTGTGCTGGAAAACGTGACTCTGGCTCAGCTGCGTGTTCGTAAACGTTCCAAAGCGGTGGCGCAGGAAAAAGCCCGTGAGCTTCTGAAAAAAGTCGGCATTGCCGAGAAGGCCAATGAATATCCTTCCCGTCTCTCCGGCGGTCAGCAGCAGCGTGTTGCCATCGCAAGGGCGCTGGCTATGGAGCCGAAGATAATGCTGTTTGATGAGCCGACATCCGCGCTGGATCCAGAAATGGTTGGTGAGGTACTTGATGTTATGAAGCAGCTTGCCCGTGAAGGTATGACGATGGTTGTCGTGACCCATGAGATGGGTTTTGCCCGTGAGGTTGCCGACAGAGTTATCTTTATGGACGAGGGTAAGGTTGTTGAGGTCGGCACGCCGGAGCATTTCTTTACTGAGCCTCGCGAGGAGAGAGCTAAGCTTTTTTTGAAACAGGTTCTGTAAGAAGAATCGGCGCAGAGGGCGTAACTGTCAGAACGGAAACGTTCGAATGAGGCGTGAGGGGTGAGGAGTAAAGAGGTAACTGTTTGATGGTTGCCTCTTTACTCCTCACCCCTCACGCCTCATTGTTATTCTATCGCAGGTAAATAGAGTGTGGAGCCGGTTGGCAGATCGGCTCAGGATGAACTGGAACAATGAGCAACCCGTTGCTGCTGAAAGAGAAAAGGCGGGTTATACGAATTACGAGGGACATATGTCAGAAAATTCACAATACAAGAAAACCTATCCAATCTCCTGGGATCAATTGCACAGAGACTCCAAAGCTCTTTCGTGGCGCCTGCTGAGTCTTGATTATTTCAAGGGGATTATCGCTATTACCCGTGGAGGTCTGGTGCCTGCGGCTATTATTGCCCGTGAACTCGATATCCATCTGGTTGATACTATCTGTGTTTCCAGCTACGACTGGAAAGACAAGAAGGGTGATGCCGAGATGCTGAAAAAGTTTGATGGTAACGGTGAGGGTTGGTTGCTGGTTGATGATCTTGTGGATACCGGACGTACTGCTCAGATAGTAAGAGAGATGGTTCCCAAGGCACATTTTGCCACAGTGTACGCCAAGCCTGCAGGCCGGCCGCTGGTTGATACGTATGTGACAGAGGTGAGCCAGGACACCTGGATACTTTTTCCCTGGGATACCGAATCGCAATTCGCTAAACCTCTTGTCGGTAGAGAGAGAGAATAGCCATGGCACTGCCGTGTATTCGGCTTGAGCATATCTCCAGATCGTACGGTGAGGTAAGGGCTAACCGTGATGTCAGTCTGGAGATTCTGCCGGGTAAGGTGTTGGCATTGCTCGGGGAAAACGGGGCAGGAAAATCGACTCTGCTGTCGATTCTCGCCGGCCAGGTGCAGCCCACTTCCGGCACACTGTATCTTGATGGAAAGCCTACTGTTTTTTCTTCTCCGGAGAAGGCTCTTCAGGCAGGAGTCGGCATGGTTTATCAGCATTGTAAGCTGGTCGAGTCTTTAACCGTGGCCGAGAATGTTTTTCTGGGCCAGAGGGGTGGTTTCTGGTTACGCGCCAAAACGATGCAGAAAGAGGTTCAGGCTCTTGCTGAACGATATGGCTTTACGGTAGATGCCTCTGCTCTGGTACATGACCTTTCACTCGGAGAAAAGCAGCAGGTTGAGATCTTGAAACTGCTGCGTCGTGACTCTACTATTCTGCTTTTTGATGAGCCCACAGCTGTACTTACCGACGCCGAAGCTGATGCTCTTTTTGTAGCTATGCGACTAATGGCGAAAGAGGGGAAAGCGATTGTTTTTATCAGCCATAAGTTGAAAGAGGTAATGGCTGTTTCAGATACTGTCGCTATATTACGGCGTGGTCAGATCGTTGACCAGGTAGTTACTTCAGCTGTTTCTTCGATTGCTGAGCTGGCAGAGAGAATGGTCGGCCGGGAGGTGGTGCAGCAGGTTGAAAGACGTCCTATGATCCCCAGGCAGATAGTGTTGAAGGTTGAGAATCTTCATGATGGTCAGTTGAACTCCATTCATCTTGAACTCCGTAAAGGTGAGATCCTAGGGCTGGTCGGAGTTGCCGGGAACGGCCAGAAACCGCTGGTTGAGGCAATATGCGGTTTGCGGAAACCTCCGGCAGGCACAGTGAAAATTCTAGGCCAGGAATGGCGTACATTTTTTAGTTCCAAGTCGTGGGATCAGACGCTGAGCTATATCCCTGAAGATCGTCAGAAGCTGGCTACCTGCCAGGAGCTTGATCTGCTCGACAATTTTCTGCTTACAACCCGTGAAGGATTCACCAGCGGACCATGGCTGCAGAGGGAAAAAGCCCGTGAAAAGGTGGAGGAGTTACTCGATACTTTCAACATCCATACACCAGATCTTGATGTACTTGCCAGCCAGTTATCTGGTGGGAATCAGCAGAAGCTAGTGTTGGCACGTGAGTTTTTTCGTAAACCACGCATTATTGTTGCCGAACAACCTACGCAGGGGCTTGATGTCAGAGCAGCTGAAGAAGTGAGAAACCTGCTTCTTGAGGCGCGTGAGCAGGCGGGAGTTCTGCTTGTGACGGGTGATTATACCGAAGCATTAGCACTTTCGGATCGTATTGCCATTATGTTCAATGGCAAAATTGTCGATTGTTTTTCTCGAGAGGATGAAGAAAAAGTTGCAGCTATACCACAGATGATGGCCGGACTTGTTACATGAACTTGTATCTCTGTCAACTTTCCTTACTGTTTTTCATATAATGAACGGGAAAATGACAGGTAGTGCTGGTGTTTTCTGCCTGATAATCTTTCGAAGTTGTTAATTCTATTTTGTCTTCTCCACCAAGGTATAATTGCTGGTTGTAATAGGCCGGCTATTGAACAGCACCCTCACAGGTGTTTTGAATGTTCTATTATTTTAGTCAGATGTATTGAACTGACCACCTACATTATGCGATCTTCTCAAAAAAATACACAGCTGCTGGATTCGGATATAATAGCTTCTTTGGTTCAATCTCTGCCATTACATATTTATGCCAAAGATAAAGAAGGCCGCTTTATCTTTGCTAATAAATCGTATTGCGACAGACTTGGAGTGCAGCTTGCAGAACTGCTTGGAAAAAATGATTATGACTTTCATCCGGTTCCGCTTGCGGAAAAATATAGTCAGGATGATCTCAGGGTTATGTCGCACGGTCGAAAAGAGACTCTTGAAGAGCGTTGGCAGACCATGGCTGATGCAGAGAGGTGGG
>JBFHGS010000354.1:0-4122 GCA_041582995.1 Desulfopila sp.
ATGTTTTTCAGGGTGGAAAAGGCAAGCAATACGGCCAGCACGACGGTTGCGGTAAGCAATCCTATTGCCGTTCTGGAAAGCCGTATCGGTTGCGGTGATTGCGGGATTGCATGTTTATTGATTTGCATCTCTGCCATGAACCTTTTCCCGTATCAGAAAAATTACCAGGTTTTGATTATCGCCAGGGTGATATCGTCATTTTGAGGGTGACCGTCCTGAAAGAGGTGAATCTGGTCTGTTATTTTTTCAATAATCGCTTCAGCGGGGAGATCGTGATACAGCGCGAGTAAGGCTTTAACGCGATCTCTGCCAAATTGCTCCCCATGTATGTTTTCTACATCCCAGACTCCGTCACTGCCCACAAGAATGAGCTGTTGTATTTCCGGGAAGGTCTGCGTGTTTTCACTGTAGGCGTAAGTGGTATCAAAACCGAGAACCAGACCTTCTCCGCGCAAGTCCTGAAATGAGTCACTGTCCGGGTAGTAGACTATTGCAGGTTCATGACCGCAGCGTACCCAGTTGAAATAGCGATTCTGTCTGTCTATTTCAAGATAAAAAAGAGTAACAAAATTGCCGGAATATGAGGTGTCCCTGCATAGCAACCGGTTGACATCATCTGCAATTTCTGCCAGCGTTCCCGGTTTACAGGCCCGGCCACGTAACAGTGCCCGCACGGTGGCCATCAGAATTGCCGCGCCAATTCCATGGCCGACAACATCACCGACGACCACTGTCACTTTCTGGTCATCACGTGAGGTGTGCAGTATATCTACGTAATCCCCACCTGTTTCATCACAATACAGTGTAGTTCCAGAAACCTCCAGTCCATTGGTGGAAAACCCTTTCTGCGGCAGGAGGTTTTGCTGAACTTCACGGGCAATGCTCATGGCTTGCTGAAGCTGCATGCGTTCCTGCAGTTGTCGGGTCATGACATTAAAGTTGCTGGTCAGTGTGCCGACCTCGTCATGACTATCGATAGCCAGAGGTGAGGAGAAGGTGCCTTTGGCCAGGTCTTCTGCAGCTTTGGAGAGACGTTTGATGGCTTGTGTTGTTTTTTCGGTAACCAGAAGAATATAGAGCAGAGCGATCAGAATACCCGAGCCACTTATGAGGTAATAATATGTTCGGAATTCAAGGATAGGCTGCAGCACCTGCCTTCCCGGGGCAATTATCACCAGCGTCCATGGTGCTTCTGTGAGCCGGTAGTAGCCGCTGACCTTGTCTGGAGGCATACCTGGGCCGAAAACTGTGCCAGAGCCGTTTATCTGCATAGCTTGCCGGGTGTCACGTTCAAGCGCGTCGGATTCACCGAACGTACCTTGATTTGAAGTGTTCCGCGTTTTGCTGTAGAGGGCGGTACTGGTGAGAATGTTGTGTTGCCGGTCGATAATGAAGGCCAGATTACTTTTCCACCACGGGGATTTTACAATCTGGTCAATAAGATCATAAAATGAGAGAATGACTTCTATATAACCTGTTCTGTTACCGTTGGTATCATGAAATATTGCATAGAGTGAGACTGTTTCGCTCAGGAGTTCGGTATTATACGTCGGAGGCGATATTGTGAGTTGGCCCAGGCGATGTGTGTCATTCATCTGTTGCATAGGCATGTTGCCCATACGCTTTTCTGTCGGTTCCTCCTGGTCGTACCACTCATGATTAACGCGCACGACGCCATCAAGGGAGCGGAGCTGATCCAGAAGGAGCTGAATTTCATTCCATTGCAGTTTTTTTCCTTCTTCCTGCTGGAGAAAACGTAACATTTCTTTGGGCCGCATAAGCCGCATATCCACATAGTGGGCCGAGCGCTGCAGCTTGGTAATGGCCGTTTCCTGCCATTGCTCAAGCAGAACCTGCCGGACAAGACGCATCCCCAGGCCACCTATGCTGAACATGATAAGAAAGGTCGGCAGCAGAATAAAAAGAGCCGTTTTTTGTTTCAGGCTGGTAGGTCGCAGTGCCTGAAGTCGTTGTAATAGCATAACCTGCTTCTTTTTCATCTTGATAGCTCAATCTCCGAGCCGGGTAGATACGGATTCTTCTATCTCAATGCAAGGTTTACGCCAATAGCAGGAAAGTCTTCCTCGCGTGTAGCATCTCAAAGAGAGTCATGCTCATCAGTCCTTCGGTTATTCCTGATGCGCAATGATGATTGTACAAATATTAGACAATGCTTCCTGAGGGGTTGTCAAAATATTGGACAGTCCGTGTTGGAAATTATCATCAAGATGAAGCGGTGAGAACTCTTATCAGTGGAACTACAGCGTCATACCTTGTGGATGCTGCACTTAAGGCAGTTCTGGCACGTGTGTTGCTCTTCAACAGTAACATGCTTTTAACGCCCCGGTGGTTGAAGATGCTCATACCCACACGTGATACAGGTTGTCATAGAGTCAATCTGTGAGATCGTGTCGGTTGTTTGCTTGCAAGAAAACACATTTTAAAAAGGAGAAGAACATGAAAAAAATTACCCTATTTATCGCACTGATAAGCCTGGTATTTGCAACCCAGTCCATGGCAATGAAGAGTGGGGAGCATGGTGGCCATGCCCCTGACGCTGCTATGGAGGGAATGAATCATGGCAGCGATACTAAAGACGGCAGTTTCATGCACACAGCTATGGTAGATGGTCTGCACACCGAGTTCAAAGTTATGGATCTTGCCAGTATGAATATGACAGATCCGGAAGGCAAGACCCATCACGTGATGGCAACGTTTATGCGGAATGACGTCAAGGTCATGAAGGCTGTTGGCAAAATTAAACTGATATCTCCCTCAGGTAAGGAGCAGCTGGCTGAGATGAAAGATTTCGGAAATGGCATTTTTGCCGCAAATTTCATCATTGATGAGCCGGGTAAATGGGGCGTTATCTGTCTCTTTAAAGAGACGGAGGGTACCCATACCGTGAAATTCTGGTATCCGCATATGGCAATGTAAGTTCATTTCAGCATACCGATCCCGGTCGTGTGGCGCTGAGCGTTGCGGCCGGGTGCTGTTGTAGAGGGTGCCAGCTCATTTTGGAAATTACGTTTTAGGCGGGAACCAATCACATATCCGAGCGAGGAGGGAGAGGCCGTGACACATACAAACCGACGAACTACGCATGGTCGTACGCTGCGTTATCTTTTTTTAAGATCCGTTTTGGTTATCGGATTGGCTTCTATAAGTTCAATCCAGGTCGAAGCAGCTGAAAACAGTCTCAGCCTGCTGGGTGCTGTAACTGCTGCGCAGAGCAATGATCCGTGGCTGGTCCGCTCCGAACATGCACAGCAATCGGTTGAAGCGATGAGCGTCGCGGCCGGGAGCCTGCCTGATCCCCAGATGGCTATTGCCCTGGCCAATTTTCCCACAGACACCTTCGCTATTGATCAGGAGCCAATGACTCAGGTGAAAGTCGGTGTTACCCAGATGTTCCCTAAAGGCGATACCCTGGCGATCAAGCGCAGACAGCTTGAAATTGTTGGCAGTCAGTTTCCCTACCAGCGTCAGGATCGAAAGGCCAAAGTCGTGGTGATGGTGGGTAAACTCTGGCTGGAAGCCTATAAGGCGCAGGAAAGCATTGCGCTTATCATGCAGGACAGACCTCTTTTCGAGCAGCTGGGAGATATTGCTGAGGCAAGTTACTCCTCGGCAATGGGCAGAACTCGCCAGCAGGATATTATCCGTGCACAACTGGAGCTGACCAGACTGGATGACAGACTGACCATGCTGAGACAGAAAAAGGAGATGGCGGTCGAGCAGCTTTCGGAGTGGGTAAGTGCAAACTTTCGCCATGAATATCTGACGGATGTTTCGGGTACGGATATGCGGGTTTCCTGGTCACAGCTCGAACTCGATCGACAACTGCCGGAGGTGCCGATGCTGCAGCCATCGATCTATATGCAGCCAACAGAAGCCGACCCGCAGCTCCTCTATGAGTATTTTGCCATTCACCCGGCCGTGAGTGCTGTGGATACAAAAATCAAGGCAAGTGATAGCGGCGTTGATCTTGCCCGGCAGAGTTATAAACCGGGCTGGGGTGTAAACGCCAGTTACAGCTATAGAGCGGACGCTGATAACGGCACTGATCGTGCTGATTTTGTCTCTGTCGGCGTGTCATTCGATCTGCCATTATTTACTGAA
>JBFHGS010000355.1:0-4060 GCA_041582995.1 Desulfopila sp.
CTACGCCGAGGATAGATAAAGGAGACTTCATGGGCAAAATAGCACTTCTCTCCTGCGATGCGAAAAGCAGAGGAACCTACCTGAGCACACAAAAAATACCTATCGATTACATGAGTGATTTCAGCTTAATGGGGTTTGTTGTTGAACGCTACCATGAAGCGCTGATTCTGCTTGAATCAGCCGGTTTTCAGCTGGATAAACATGAATCAGGGGCAGAAATACACCTCCACGACTACAAAAGCCTGATCCAGATAAAAGAACTCTTTCTCTCAAACAACCTGCCCTGCTCGTATTCTGATGTTGCTGATACGCTCTATCAGGCATGATAACTTTCTAACTGTCCGGTGGACAGTTAACGTTTTTCAACCTTGGCGGCACGTACATGTGTTTGCATATTGCCAGGCCGCCCATCTATTCGCTGGCATATAAAAAAGCCCTCAGCTCTCTTCCAGAAACGTCTACTCCTTGCGCCCCATATCCAGTGGGGGGGGATTTATAATACGCCTGTTATCAGGGATGGGTACACTTTTTCCCATCAAAAATCGTGCGGATCGCAGAGGCCATTTCCAATATCGTCATGGGTTTATTGAGTACAGCCTGCAGATTGAGGTTTACCGAATTCTCCTCAGTCAGCCTCAGGCTGTAACCTGTACAGATAATAACCGGAATCTGCTTTCGAATCTTTCGTATCTCATTTACCAGCACATCGCCACGTATTCCCGGCATTGTCATATCAGTTATAACAAGATCGAAATTATCGGGAGTTGTGCGGAAAAGTTCAAGCGCTTGAGGGCTACTATTTGATACAGTCACGTGATATCCGAGTTGTTCCAGCATTTTCTGCCCGACTTTGGTAATCGGAACTTCATCATCTACAAAAAGTATACGCTCAGATCCAGCCAGGTACTGGGATGAATCATCAGGAAGGATCTGGACGTCTTCACGGGTAATGGGAAAGAGGACGGTAAAAGTAGTACCTTTTCCCAATTCACTCTCAACAAAGATTCTGCCGCCGTAACTCTCAACAATGCCGTTGACCACAGCAAGCCCCAGCCCTGTTCCTTCTTCCTGAACTTTAGTAGTGAAATAGGGTTCAAATATTGATTTCATCGTTTCCGGCGATATTCCCTCGCCTGAATCTGAAACCTTGAGTTCAATGTAGTCACCACGTTTGATGGAAAGACCATCGTATGGGCAGTTTGCATCAATCGACGTATCCCGTAGAGAAATATCCAGAATTCCCCCGTTATTCCTCATGGCATGTGAAGCATTAGTGCAAAGATTCATCAATACCTGGTGAACCTGAGTTGCGTTACCAAGAATGAACGAACGGCTGGTTACCTGACTCCGGATTTCCACTGTGGATGGAATGGAAGATCTGAGAAATTTGATAATTTCTTTAACTATTGGCTGTACCTCAATTGGGCTTATTTCATCTTCAGCCTTTCTTGCAAAAGTGAGGATCTGCTGGACAAGTTCTTTAGCTCTCAACCCTGCCGTGTATACTTGCTCAAGATCCATATCTATTTCAGAGCCTTTTTCAACACTTGCCCGCGCCAGGCTGGAGAACCCGAGTATCACTGTGAGAATATTATTAAAGTCATGAGCTATGCCCCCCGCAAGATGGCCTATTGCTTCGAGCTTTTGCGCCTGAGCAAGCTGTTTTTGAAGCTCTTCTTTCTCTTTCTTGGCTACGACCCTCTGGGTTATGTCATAGATCATTGAGTAGAGGATAAGTGAACCACCAACAACCATTGGGCTGCGATACACCTCGACATCCCTTACCTCACCTGTGGCAAGCCGGTGTTGCATAATAAATTGGTATCGCTTTTCATTAACAGCATCATTGAGCTCGCTTAGGATCTGTTTACGGTCTGCAACTACCAGATCAAAAATGGTTTTGGATGTGATCGCTTCTCTACTCCAGCCGTAGAAATCAGTTGCAGCAGTGTTTGCATCAAGTATTCCGCCTGATTTCGGATCGATGAGCAGCATCACAACATGATTCTTTTCAAACAGGCTTCTGTAACGCTTCTCGCTTTCCAGAAGTTCCTCGTGCTCCAGAGCAAGTCTGCTGCTGGAGTGGGCATTCTCTATGACAGAGGGAAGTTTATAAAGATATCCTTTATTTTTCACAACATAATCGAAGGCTCCTAACTTCAAACATCTGACAGCAATGTTCTCATCCCCTTTGCCGGTAACAAGCACCACTGGAATCTTTATTCCATTCATCGAATTCATTTTGGCAAGAACATCCAGTGCACTGTTCTGAGGCAGTCTGTAATCAAGAAGTATGACATCATATTCCCGAATATTAGCTAATTCAGCAAAAAGTGCATAAAACTCTTCAACAGATTCAACGATATCCAGATGAATATGCGGTGCATATTTATCCAGATACCTTCGGGTAAGATCGACATCAATTGCCGAATGCTCGAGGTATAGAACATTGAGACGGTATACTTTAGACTCCGAGGTTTCCCGGTATGCTCGAAGTGCCTCTTCAATCACATCTGTCAGGTGTTCCAGATATCCAGTCTTTTTTATGACATAATCATTGGCGCCAGCTTTCATAGCAGATACCGCTGCTTCCTCATCCCCCTGTCCGGTTAAAAGAATTACCGCTAAAGGTAGTGATAGAGAACGTATATGTGAGAGGACAGCAATGCCATCACCATCCTGAAGATGCATGTCTGTCAGAACCACATCATATGCCGAAATCGCTGGTGATTTGATAATGGAGAGGGCTGCAGACTGACTGCGTACGCAATTAATTTCGATGTGTGGTGCCGTCTTTTTGAGTTGACGACGGGTAAGGTCGATGTCAACGGGATTATCCTCAACATACAGAACTTTCATAATTTACCTCAGCAACATATTTATCTCGAACCAATGCGATTCTCTGAGTGCAGCCATATCATTATTATTTTGGTAATCAAAAGACTTAGAAATATATGAGTATTCCCAGAGGGGACACAGTGTCAATATCTTTATATTCCTGATGAAGTTTCAGTGTGTTCAGTACAGCGAAGTCATCGCATTCAGGGAGATTCAGGTCAATGTCAGCTACATTTTCTTTTACCAGTAGACAGGGCCTTGAGCAATCGACATTATGACCCATATAATTACCTGCTCTTCATAACTATCTCATCAAACCCGGGGTAAGGTAATGGTAAACGTCGCTCCCTCACCCGGTGTGCTCTCTGCCCGTATTGACCCTCCCATTCTGGTAACACCCTTGTGCACTATTGCCAGGCCGATCCCCGTCCCTGGATACTCATCATGTTGGTGGACTCTCTCAAAGATCTTAAATATTGTAGCACTGTGTTGCTGCTCAAACCCAATGCCGTTATCGGTAATACTTATAACCCAGGAACTGCCGGTAGAAGTTGCAGAGATCTGAATTTCCGGTTTCTCCTCTTTTTTCGTAAACTTTATCGCGTTATCCAGCAGGTTGCCCATGACCTGCCGAAAGCAATCACTGTCTACTTTAAAATCATCAATGTCAAAATTACATTCAACTTGTATATTATGCTCTTCGAGCTCATGTTCGCGTTCACGGAGGAGAGAATCAACCAGAGTGGTGATATCAATTGGCGCTATGGTTAAATCGCGCCTCTCTGTACGTGAAAAAATCAACAGGTCATCAATCAACTGATTCATCTGACCCGCAGCAAAAATAATATTATTGAGAAATATTATCCCCTCTTCATCAAGCTTGTCCGCATAATCTTCCTTAAGCAGACAACTGTAGCCGTCAATACCCCTGAGCGGCGCCTTGAGATCGTGGCTTACGGAGTATGTAAATGCTTCCAGCTGATCGTTGACTTCAGCAAGTTGCATTGTCCTTTTCTCTACCTGCACCTCAAGTTCTCTGCTCCAGTTTAGCTGCTGTTCTTCGTGGTCGGCTATTGTCTCTGCCAGCTTATCCATATCCATGGTGAGTTCACCAAGTTCATCATGAGTATGTTCTGTGGCTCGAGGAGTCCGCTCGTGATTTTCGATAGCTGAAATAATGTTTTTAAGTCCGGAAATAGGCTGTATTACAAATTTCCGGAAA
>JBFHGS010000356.1:0-4050 GCA_041582995.1 Desulfopila sp.
CCAACGAGAATGGCATCGTAGATGTTGCGCAGTTGATGAACCTTTCGTCCGGATTCCGGACCGGTAATCCATCCGGATTGTCCCGTCCTGTAATTCAGCTTACCATCCAGGGATATACCTGCCTTCATAACCATAAATGGCATCCCGGTGGATATATATTTGATGAATGGAAGATTTATGTCCCGACATTCCTGTTTGAGTATGCCGGTGGTGATCTTAACACCTTTTGCCTGCAGGTAGGTGATTCCGCTACCATCAACCAGCGGATTAGGATCTTCCATACCGACGACAACGCGTCGAATACCGGCGGCTGCAACCGCGTGACTGCAGGGAGGAGTTTTACCGTAATGGTTGCAAGGCTCAAGAGTAACATACATCGTTGCGCCAACAGCATTGTTACCGGCCTTTCTCAGCGCATTAATCTCCGCATGAGGAGTACCTGCTTTCTTATGGTAGCCCTTGGCAATGACTTCACCGTCTTTAATTATCACCGCACCAACACACGGATTCGGAGAAGTTCTGCCTAGTCCCTTTTTGGCTTCACGTAAAGCCAGACGCATAAAATACTGATCATTCTCTATGGTCATTTTCTCTTCGCGAATCGAGCAGAGATTTTAATTCATCCATAAATTCATTCACGTCCTTAAACTGACGATATACAGACGCAAATCGAACATAGGCAACTTCATCAAGCTTGGATAATTCTTCCATCACCCATTGCCCGATGACCTGAGAAGCAACTTCTTTAGAACCCATATCCTGCAATTTATGTTCAATATCATCGACAAACTGGTCAATACGATCACGGCTGATCGGTCTTTTTTCACAGGCTTTTTCAAGCCCCACTGCCATCTTATGTCTGTCCCACGCTTCTCGCCTTCCGTCTTTCTTGACGAGCATAGGCATCATTACCTCAAGGCGCTCGTAGGTAGTAAACCGCTGATCACAGGCGAGGCAAGACCTTCTTCTTCTGGTGATGGTACATTCCTTATTCAACCTGGAATCAATTACTTTATTATCCAGATGACCACAATATGGACACTTCATGACCAAACCTCCTCAAGACCCTGACGGGTCAGATATCCCAGCCAATAAATACTCACGGGATAAATGCCCCTTGATGTATTAAGCCTCAAACCTGTAACTGATTGCATGTGCATCATATTCTGACATGCAGGTTTTCTCACAGGCTTAACAAAGACTCCTGCAACCTTTCTATACAGAAAACTGAAATCGTTCAATGGCAGGTACCTGTGCGCAGTTACCTCAGACGAATAAAATGCGTGTGTATATGTTTTTCATAATTGATTGACAAAAAAAGAACAATCATAAACCCTTATCACGAAAAACAAAAAAGCCGCCTATGCAAACTCGATGCACAGGCGGCTTTCAATGATTCTTACAACAATTTCCAAACGAAAAATGTATCAATTGCTGAATTTATCAATCCTGCGTTGATGTCTACCACCAGCAAATTCAGTATTTACCCATGCACGGACTATCGCCTCAGCAACACCGGCTCCGGTAACGCGCGCGCCAAGACAAAGCACGTTGGCATTATTATGTTCACGACTCATCCGTGCAGTATACTCATCATGGCATAGTGCAGCACGAATCTTATTACTGCGATTTACGGCAATTGACATACCGATACCTGTCCCGCAGATAAGGATACCTGCCTCACAGCTTCCCCCCACAATTTTTGCGGAAAGAGCATCTGCGATATCGGGATAATCAACTGACTCACTGGAATGACATCCAACATCATCGACATCGTGCCCGAGTTCTGTAAGCAGGAGCCTGATCTGTTCTTTCAGTTCATACCCGCCGTGGTCTGCACCTACAACTATTTTCACCTGTTCACCTAGTAAAGTGTTTTCTATCAGCTGACAAACCGTTTCATTGCAATAACGGCGTTTGTTCCACCAAAACCGAAAGAGTTGGAAATCGCAGCACGAATCTCCATCTTTCTGGCGGTGTTCGGAACGTAATCAAGATCACATTCTTCACTCGGCTCAGCATGATTGATGGTCGGAGGAGCAATCTGATTATAGATAGACAATGCAGTAAATACAGACTCAATACCACCCGCTGCACCAAGCATATGTCCTGTCATAGATTTGGTAGAGCTTATTGCAAGTTTATATGCGTGCTCACCAAAGACAGATTTGATTGCCTGGGTCTCACAACGATCGTTCAACGGAGTTGAAGTGCCATGAGCATTGACATAATCAATATCCTCAGGAACCATACCTGCATCCTTAATTGCCATTGCCATAGCTCTTTGACCACCTTCACCGTTCTCAGGCGGAGCGGCAATATGGTACGCATCACTGCTCAGACCATAGCCAACAATTTCTGCATATATTTTGGCACCGCGGGCAACCGCATGATCAAGATCTTCGAGGACCAACATACCTGCACCCTCTGACATAACAAATCCGTCACGATCTTTATCGAATGGACGAGATGCGGCAGCCGGATCATCATTCCTGGTAGAGAGAGCCTTCATTGCACTGAAGCCTCCAACACCAAGAGGACAAATGACGGCTTCGGTCCCTCCGGTGACAACTACATCACTCATCCCGTATTTGATGTGACGATACGCCTCGCCAACAGCATGGGTACCAGCCGCACATGCAGTGGTAAGAGTAAGATTTGGCCCTTTTGAACCAATTTCCATGGAAATATGACCGGAAGGCATATTTGGAATGACCATCGGAATAAAGAACGGAGTGATTTTCTTGGCACCCCGTTCTACCATTACCTGATGGTATTTCTCAATTGTAGGCAGACCGCCCATGCCACAGCCAGTGATAACACCAACACGCTCGCAATTCTCTTCAGATATCTCAAGCCCGCTGTCTTTCACAGCCATAATTGCCGCAGCAAGCCCGTACTGTACAAAGAGATCCAGATGTTTAGCTTTCTTTGGTTCAAAGAAATCATCTGACTGAAAATCTTTCACTTCGGCTGCGATTTTAACGAGGGAATTGCTTACGTCAAAACGCGTAATGGTATCAACTCCGCTGACACCTGCAATAATATTATCCCAGGTTTTATCAACACCCGTTCCCAGTGGTGTTACAAGGCCCGCGCCGGTAACGACAACTCTGCGACTCACTATGAAAACTCCTTTGTGTATCTATCCTAGCTGCACAAATGCATTTCTGCCGGACTACAATTATTAACAGGTGCGGCTTACTTCAGTTTCTTAACGTAATCAATAGCATCCTGTACTGTTGCTATTTTCTCAGCATCTTCATCAGGAATCTCTATATCAAACCCTTCTTCCATTGCCATGATCAGCTCTACAAGGTCCAGAGAATCTGCACCAAGATCATCAACAAAAGAAGCGTTAGCGACAACTTTGTCTTTTTCAACGCTCAACTGCTCAACAATAATATCAATCATTTCTTGCTCTATAGCCATTACTTATCTCCCTGGATATTGTTTTTCATCAGATGCACTCGTTTAATTTGGGGGGTGCAACCTGCAATGCTTATTATGCTCAAAAGAGCCAAAATTACCACATTATGTTGTACTAAACTACATATACATGCCACCATTGACATGCAAGGTCTGACCCGTCACATAGCGTCCATCTTCAGATACCAGGTAAGCAACTGCACCTGCAACATCTTCCGGGGTACCAAGTGAGGCCATGGGAATTTCACTTTTTATCTTTGTCTGTGCTTCTTCGGTCATTGCATCGGTCATTTCTGTGATGATATAACCTGGTGCAACTGAGTTTACCGTAATATTACGGGAGGCAAACTCACGGGCAATTGATTTTGTCAAACCGGCTATACCTGCCTTTGCTGCAGCGTAGTTCACTTGCCCGGCATTACCGGAAGAACCAACAACTGAAGAGATATTGACAATCCTGCCCCATTTCTTCTTCATCATAGGTTTTGATGCGGCTTTTGCGCAAAGGAAAGCACCTTTAAGGTTTGTGGACATAACATCATCCCAATCGCTTTCTTTCATTCTGGCCATCAAACCATCACGGGTAATTCCGGCATTGTTCACAAGAATGTCGATAGAGCC
>JBFHGS010000357.1:0-4036 GCA_041582995.1 Desulfopila sp.
CTGCTGATTCCATCCTCTGAAGTGCAATATGGATCTGCGGATTGTTTTTCAGTGCATATTCAACGGCAGTCTGCAGTGTCCATAATTCGGGTTGCTGAAACGTTTTATCGGTAGGAGGAGAAGCTGCCTGAACCTGAGTGGAACTGATAACCAGACCGAAGAAGATAGACAAACGAATAAGGTTTTTCATGTTTTTAAAAGGTCATGTGATTTTGGATAAATAAATTATTTAATAATTTGATTAAATAGAGTAGTTTTATTGGCTGGTTTTGTCAAAACAAAAGTTATGTTGCGCGCAGTAATCTTTCTTAAGATACCGATATGAAGACATTTGTATGCTACTTAGTGACACAATTCATGTGCCATTAGCTGTTGTGTAATTGTATTTTATGTTAGGCGTTATTGGTAGACTTTTCTGCTGCATTTCCAAGCATGTTTGCAGAATACAAGGACAATGGCGGAAAAAAGATGGCTGCGTTTGTTGCAGAGAGCAGGTAAGCTGTTATCAGGTGAGCAATGCTTTACTCCAGATGGCTATCTTGTCATCGATCGAAAATCTTGCATTTGCCGGGCTGGTGGAGGTAAGTCGTGCTCTTGGTACCAACAGTTGTGCCTCGTTTAACAGAGGTACAACGTAGCGGGAAAACGATTGTTCGGCTTTTCCTCCATTGAAGAAGATTCTCCGGATGTTCGGATGCTCTTGCAGCAAAAGTGAGAAATTATTGGCAACAATGGAGGATTCTTCTATATCCGTATCAAGACTCGTTGTACGCTGGCATCCGGCAATTACATCCCAGAGTGCAATACCATTTTTCAGAAGAATTTCAAGTCGCTCATTATAGGGGAGTTCTCGTTCTGCACCATACAATGCAGCCATTATATGCCAGAAAGCGTTGCGTGGATGGGCATAATATTGAACCTCGGACAGAGAGATTCTTCCCGGCATGCTGCCAAGAATGAGAGTGTGGGAATTACGGTCGATCAATGGTAGAAAACTTTGCAGTTGTTGCATGATGATTGTCATCCCACAGTTGTCTTGTGGTACGGATTCCTGTTGATTGTCTGAGTTCGGTTGCTATTATCGGGTTCATTTCGCGGTATATGTAATATGTTCATCCCGAAACGTTATGTCATGAAGTGAGGCGCGAAGTAATTTCCTATGAAGCAACAATTCGTTGTTACAAGGTACACCGAAATAACGATACGTTATCATACAACATCATGCGTCATTTCGCCATGATTCACCCCTGGCCATTATAGGGGGGAAACGATAACCAGAAACATCTTGAGCTAGATTGCAGTGGAAAGCGGTAGATTGTCCTGTATGGCGCAAGATATCATGTGTAGACTAAAACTTTAGACGATGGTTGCATGTTCGGAAGTAATGAACTCTATGAAGAATTTTGACACGGTCACTTATCTTCGATACACTTTTTCATGGCAAGACTTTAACTCATGGTGTGCTGGGCAGTTATTATAGGAAATCTTGCTTAAAATACCATGTGCAGCAGTCATTGCCGGCCTTCATAATCTTTACGTTCAGAAAAATATTCATTTCTTCTTAGAGAACACCGTTATAGAAACGTATGGAGCATGCCTGACATGCAAATGATGTTTCTGGCGAATTGAAAAAGAATTTGAATACAGGGAGGAATACTTTATGAAACAATATCGAGTAGCATTGCCTCGGTTATCCCATCTGCCACTGTATTTTTTTGTGGCAGTAATATTTCTGTTTTCAAGTGTTTCGGCATATGCTGTTACGTCTGGTAAACCAGTCATAATCGGTCTTACAGCAGAGTTTGGTTTAAAACAGAGCTATTCTGCCCAGGCAGTCGAGATGGGGATTCGAGTCGCACTTGAAGAAATTAACAGCAACGGTGGAGTGTTGGGGGGACGACCGCTGGTACTTGAGACGCTGGATGACAGGTCTGTCCCTGCGCGAGGTGTAGAGAATGTGAAGAAATTCAATGTAATGGATGACGTGGTTGCTGTTTTTGGCGCTCGTTTCAGTCCGGTGCTGCTTGAAGTTCTGCCGATTGTGCATGAGATCCGGATGATTCTTCTTGATCCATGGGCATCTGCCGATGGGATAACTAGCAATGGTTATAGTCCTAACTATTCGTTTCGTCTCTCTTTGAGAGACAGCCTCGCCATGCCGGTTATGCTGTCACATGCGAAAAAGGAGGGGTTGAATAAAGTAGGATTGCTTTTGCCGAATACCGCTTGGGGAAGAAGTAATGAAAAGGCAGCGAAAGCATATATAGCCTCGCAAACAGAGACAAGGCTTGTTGCAATTCATTGGTACAATTGGGGCGATACTTCACTTTTAGATGTGTATAATTCAATATTGACAACCGGGGCTGATGTTCTGTTGCTGGTGGCCAATGACAGAGAGGGTGGCACCTTGATAAACGAAATGGCAACGCTTCCTCAGGAAAAGCGGTTGCCGGTTCTGTCTCACTGGGGAGTAACAGGGGGAGAGTTTTTCGAAAGGACCAAAGATGCATTACTGCAACTTGATTTTGCAGTGGTGCAGACCTTCAGCTTCTTTACGGCGCCTGCGACTATGCGGGACAAATTTATGGGTACTGCTGCCAAACTTTACCCGGGACTGAGCTATGAAACTATCCAGGCCCCGGTTGGAGTTGGCCACGCCTATGATCTCACACATTTGTTAGCGATGGCTGTCGATAAGGCGGGTAGCACCAATCGCGAAGAAATACGATCAGCATTGGAAAACCTCGGTATGTATGAGGGGCTTGTGATGAATTTTGATCGACCCTTTTCACCGGAAAAACATGATGCATTAGGAATAGAACAGGTTTTCATGGCTAAATACCGGGAAGATGGAGCATTGATCCCGCTTGAGAAATAGAAGCAAATTGATAGTAGACAGGTCAATATGAACTGCATACAACAACAGGCGACATGGGAAGGTCCTTAAGGGATTTATGCTGGGCTTCGTAAAAAAATCACTAATGGCCAAAATAGGTTTGGCTTCAGCCACGTTATCTTTGGCCGTGGCTTTAGGAATTGGTACGCTTTCGTATTCCATAACCAGAAATCAGCTTGTACAGATTCAACATGCTGATCTTCAGAGTAACGCCAGAGTGATTGCCACCCATCTGGATAATGAATTGTCGTATCTGGCAGGAAACCTGGAAAACCTGGCGGGTAATACCCTCTTTGCAAACAGCCTGGCGGATAGTGGCGGACGCCAGCTGTATCTTCGGCCGTTCCTTAATAACCTGAAGAAAATCGATAATATTCCTGTGCGAATAATTTTGCATGATTTCAGGGGTGTTGCTATCGAATCAAATAACGTTAAATCACAGGCTGAGATTGAGTTGTCAGATCTCAGGCAGGTGGTCGATTCCGGGCAACCGAAATGTATATTTACTTCAATCGGCAGTTCAGATATTGCCATAACTCTGATTCACCCTGTGCTGTATCCAAATACTGGACTGCCTGAAGGTGCTTTAAGTTTTCAGTTTTCCCTTAGTACCCTGAGTATGGAAATCTTCGTCAATGGGCAGCAGAATGATTTCAGAGTCCTGGTTACACCACGGGAAGGAGGAACAGTAGTTAAGGTCAGTCACGGATTATTCCCGAACAATCACTCGGTATTTCACAGAGCGGAAGTCGCCTCGCAACAGATTTTTTCCCCCTGGGTAATGACAGTTGAAGCCTGGCAGGATGGACGGAAGTTTTCCAGGGGACTGGATAAGCTGGTTGCTGTCTATTTACTGCTCGGTGTTTTGGGAATCATTGTGATTGTCCCGGCAAGTCTGTTGCTGGCACGACTTCTCATGACCAGGTTGTATTCTCTGGAGTCTGTAGCAAGAGATGTTGTTCAGACCCGGTCATTTGAACAGAGCTTTCCCTGTGACGGACAGGATGAGGTTGCCAGTCTCGGCCAGGCTTTCAACCACATGCTGGGAGAGCTGAAAAAAGCCTATCTGGAATTACGTGATGAAGCGCATCTTGAGATGAGACTGCAGTCAGAGCGGTTTCGCCAGGTGTTAGCGGCGAC
>JBFHGS010000358.1:0-4035 GCA_041582995.1 Desulfopila sp.
ACTATTTCGCTGTTGTCGTTAAGTTCAATGTAACCAGCAAGTGCTTTGGGAATGTGTTGCGTTGTGGTGGCTCCGGAGATCTGGTGCACGAGTTTTTGTTCAATAGTCTGTGAATCATCAAGCAGAACCTCGCCATTCACTGAGATTTCCTTTTCCAACAGAACCAAATCTGAATCCAGTTTTTTCCGAAGATTTTCATCTATTGCATCCAGAGAGTTATAAAGAGCCAGATGAATACTCTCTATTGAACTTTCGCCCAACGTGTTCAACCCCTGTTTTGACATCCTGACAGCACTTCCCGATGTAACCACTATGGAAATAATGACAATACCAATCATTGCAACAAAAAGTTTTGTAGTGAACTTCATATCTCTAATTTTGCTGTGCATCTTCTCCTACCTCACTGTAAATATTCAACCTGTAATAAGCCCAAGCACTAAGGATGTCTCTTTTATTTGTTGCCTTATATGGATAATTCTATATGTTTTCGGGATTGATTATCAAGCTAATAGGTATCCAGTGAGCGATAGCTTAAGAAAGCTCATTGATCATACAAAGCCCAGGAGCCTCTCGGACTCAGAAATAAATCTATGGTGAAAATAGTAAATCGACCCATATTTCCGTAAATGCTCGACAAATAGCGTTGCTATTAACCGACAAATTACGAGAATCTGTTCTTGATGTTACAATTTCTCATAACGATCCCTAAGTCCGACTGTATCCTAAAGTTCATACGAGTGGAGTTGAAGACATGCTGGTTTGGGCAGGAATCGTATTGTGCAGTATACTTATCGTTATTTTCGTTATGGGACCAAAGGTTGAGGCAGACACCACCATACACCCCCTTACTTTGCCATCGGATCTTGATGAGTATTTAAAGAAATCAGAGTCAGCTTTTACTGATATCGTGCCAGGAACTGAGAAGACGATTATCTGGGCGGGGCAGCCAGGAGTCAAAACCGCTCTTGCGGTTATCTATCTGCACGGTTTTTCCGCGAGTCGGCAGGAAACGGCTCCCCTGTCAGATAAAGTAGCGACAGAACTCAAAGCAAATCTTTTCTACACGCGATTTACCGGACATGGACGTACCAATGAAGCTATGCGCAACGGCAGCGTAAACGCCTGGATAAACGATCTTCATGAGGCCATGGAAATCGGGCGAAAACTCGGCGAGAAAATTATCCTGATCGGCCTTTCAACAGGTGCAACCGCTGCAACCTGGCTTGCAACCCAGCCCATGGCCGAAGATGTCGCAGCCTTCATACTTATTTCTCCCAATTTCGGTCTCGCCGACAAACGCTCAATCATTCTCACCCGCCCCTGGGGCGGACCGTTGGCAGAACGCCTTTTAGGGCCGGAATACGGCTGGGATTCTCACAATAAACTGCACCACAAGTACTGGACCCACCGCTTCCCTACCAAAGCCTTACTACCTATGCTGGCCATGGTTAAGCTAGCCACCTCTCAGGATTTGAACACTATCAGGAAACCGTTGCTGATCATTTACTCACCCAGGGATCAGGTGATAGACGTAAAGGAGATAGAGAAAACCTACGCGAAAATAGGTTCAGAACGAAAAGAACTGAGAGCCTATTCTGATGACAAATCACCTAACAACCATGTTCTGGCAGGAGACATTCTTGCTGCAGAATCAACCGGATGTATTGCGAATATTATCGTCGATTTTGTAAAAAGTATAAGCAATGAAAAATCAAACGTCGAAGCTCGTATACAATGAAAATCTGGTTGAGTCCAGACGACGCCTCTTTACAGCTTCAATTATCACTCTGATTGCTCCGCTTTTCAGCAAGGATGGTGAGGCGTCAAGTGTAAGGAGCATACAAAACGGTGTGCTTTTATCAGTACCACCTGTTAAAACAAATACTTAGGCAGCTGTCAGCAGATACAGTTCACGCCTCACTCTTCACTCCTCACCTGATCAGGCTGAATTTCAGGGGGTATCAGAATTATCCATTGATGGTATAAAAAATCTCTGCTGCATCTCCTGAAGCCCCAGAGTCTCCAGCAACTCAGTTAATCGCTTTTCTGACCTGCGGTTTGGCCCCCCACTCTTTTTGGCAATCATGAGTTCGTTCTTCATGGAATGCTCCCAGCCGACCAGTTCTGTAACCTTGACCTGATAACCATGGGCTTCAAGTTGCAGGCCGCGAAGCACATTTGTTATCAAGCTGCCGAATTCACGGGTATGAATCGGTCTTCGCCATATTTCTGCCAAACAGTTTTGTAATGGGGCTGAATCTTTATTTTTTCGTAGAATAGTCGAAACTTCTGCCTGACAGCATGGCACCAGAACTATGAATTGGGCATCCTTTTCCAGAGCAAACTTAATTGCATCATCTGTTGCGGTGTCACAGGCATGGAGTGCTGTGACGATATCTACAGTTACAGGAATCATCTGTGACTCAATAGAATCAGCAATAGTAATGTCGTGGAAGGTCATGTTGTCAAATTTTAGCTTATCTGCTAAAATTCGGGAATTTTTAATGAGATCAACCCTATTTTCAACACAATAGACGTGATACGGATTTTCCAGTTTCTTGAGGTGCAAATCATACAGGATGAAGCCTAAATACGACTTTCCTGAGCCGTGATCCACTAAGGAGACTGCACTTTTTGACGTTTCTATTTCATTCAGCAACGGCTCGATGAACTGATACAGGTGATACACCTGTTTGAGTTTGCGCCTGCTATCCTGATTCAGTTTCCCATCCCTGGTAAGTATATGTAGTTCTTTCAACAACTCAACTGACTGATCGGGCCGGATATCATACTTTTCTGCCATTCTGCTAACACTCCAATTATTTTAAATCTGAACACCACTTATGAACCTGCCGGAGAGATCATTGTGAATCCCGATATAGATGCCTGTCATTGTATTTCGAATTTATAGCCTGCACTATACACGGAATGAATCAACTCCGTATCGTGAACCTCACTGATCTTTTTTCGCAGTTTTTTTACATGGCTATCAATAGTGCGGTCACCGACCACGCGCTGATCCGGATAAATCAGACTAATCAATTGACTGCGGGAAAAAACCCTGCCCGGCTCGGTGGCAAGTAGTTCCAGCAAGTGAAACTCGACAACTGTTAGTGAAAGCAGGTGGTCATGAATTTTTGCCTGCAGTTTGACCGGATCAAGATGCAGAAGAGTCGACTGAGAATCTGCAGGTTCGCTGCTTTCCGTAGTTCGTCTCAGTACTGCTTTCACTCGGGCGACAACTTCCCTTGGACTGAAAGGTTTACACACATAATCATCAGCACCGATATCAAGTCCTTTCAACCGGTCCTGCTCCTCTATCCTGGCAGTTACAATAATAACCGGCACCCGTGAGAACATTCTGATCTCACGACATATCTCCATTCCGGATTTGCCGGGAAGCATCAGATCAAGGAGGATGAGTTTCGGATTATTCTCTCTCACCCACGGGACCACATCCTGTCCGTCGTAAAGACAATGCGTCCGATAACCTGCCTGTGCAAGATAATCGCTCAGTAATTTTGCCAGCTCCCGGGCATCCTCAACTATAAGAATCTGTTCGACCATGATCATTCCGCCACCGGTATTTCAACCCGGATCAACAAGCCACCCAGCGCCGAGTGGCTCGCCGTTATTGAACCATTATGCCCTTTGACTATATTATAACAGATTGACAGCCCCAATCCCGCACCACCGAGATCCCTGCTGCGGGAGGCATCAACCCGATACAAGCGGTCAAAGAGTTTTTCCAGATGTTCACTCGAAACGCCAGGCAAGCTGTCTTCAATAGTGTATACCAACATTTCCCCCTGCCGTGTAACAGAGATGTGGATAAACCCGCCGCGGTCAGTATAACGTATGGAATTAGCCAGCAGGTTGGTGAAAAGCTGTTTAAGGCGTTCGTTATCGGCAAACAAGATATCATCCTGGCTGATATCGACTGCAATTTCAAGGGATAACGACCTCTCTTTCAACTCAGATTCCAAAAGTAAGATTGCCTGCTCCAGCGCCCAGCAGGGTTGCACTTCAGTTCTA
>JBFHGS010000359.1:0-4012 GCA_041582995.1 Desulfopila sp.
AAAGGCGAAGAGAAGATAGCGGTATTCGATCTTGGTGGTGGTACATTCGACGTTTCCATTCTTGAGATCGGTGATGGTGTTTTTGAGGTAAAATCCACCCATGGTGATACGTTCCTCGGTGGTGAAGACTTTGATATGCGCATCGTCAACTGGCTCGCTGATGAATTTAAGCGTGAGCAGGGAATAGATCTTCGCAGTGATAAAATGGCTCTTCAGCGTCTGAAAGAAGAAGCAGAAAAAGCCAAGATGGAACTCTCCACTACCAAAGAGACTGACATCAACCTGCCATTCATTACTGCTGATGCAACCGGTCCTAAACACCTTAATCTGAAACTGAGCCGTGCTAAATTCGAGAGCCTGGTGGATGATCTGGTAGAGCGCACCGTACAGCCCTGTGTTACCGCCTTAAAAGATGCCGGTCTTGCTGCATCGGAGATCGATGAGGTAATTCTGGTCGGTGGTATGACCCGTATGCCGAAGGTTCAGGAGAAGGTAAAAGCAATTTTCGGCAAAGAGCCGAACAGAGGTGTAAACCCTGATGAGGTTGTGGCAATCGGTGCAGCTATTCAGGGTGGTGTTTTGCAGGGTGACGTCAAAGACGTTCTGCTGCTCGATGTTACTCCGCTCTCTCTCGGTATTGAAACCCTTGGTGGAATCACTACCAAACTGATCGAGAAGAATACCACTGTACCTACCAAGAAAAGTCAGGTGTTCTCCACCGCTGCAGACAATCAGCCAGCGGTATCCATTCACGTACTCCAGGGAGAGCGTGAGATGGCACAGGACAACAAGACCATTGGTAAGTTTGAGCTTTCCGATATTCCTTCGGCCCCTCGTGGTGTACCTCAGATTGAGGTTGCTTTCGATCTTGATGCCAATGGTATTCTACATGTTTCTGCCAAGGATCTCGGAACAGGTAAGGAGCAGTCTATCCGTATTACCGCTTCTTCCGGTCTTACCGAGGCAGAGATCGAGAAAATGACCAAGGATGCAGAATTGCATGCCGAGGAAGATAAGAAGCGTAAAGAGCTTATTGAAACCCGCAACCAGGCGGATGCGATGGTTCATGCTTCCGAGAAGAGCTTGAAGGATCTTGGCGATAAGGTTGATGCCGAGACGAGAGCCGCAGTTGAAAAAGAGATAGAAAACGTCAAGAAGGTTATGACCGGTGATGATGTTGATGCTATCAAAACTGCAGTTGAGGCTCTGACCGCCGCTTCCCATAAACTCGCCGAACTGATGTACGCGCAGGCTTCCAAAGGAAATCCTGAAGGCGGCGCAGGTGGTGCTGCTGGCGGTGCGGCAGGCGGATCCAAGAAAGATGACGATGATGTCGTCGATGCGGACTTTGAAGAAGTAAAATAAGTCTTTTAGCTGCAACCGTCAGGGTTGCAGCTAAAAAACACGAGGGAGTAAGGGAAATTATTTTCCTTACTCCCTTTTTTTTTGTTTTTACGGTATGGTGTCGAGGTTGACCAATTCTAAAATAACCACTTAACCTTTATATAAAGTATTGTAATATCATGAAAGTATTATCAGGTATACAACCTTCCGGACAACTGCATATTGGCAATTACTTTGGCATGATGCAGCAGATGATTTCTCAGATGGAGAGCTCCGAACTCTATGTTTTCATAGTTGATCTTCATGCCCTTACTTCGGTTCATGACCGCCAGCGACTGGCAACCGGTACGCTTGAGGCCGCGGCTGATTTTCTTGCGCTTGGTCTTGATCCGGAGAAATGCATATTCTGGGTACAGTCAGATGTTCCGGAAGTGTGCGAGCTGACCTGGGTACTCTCAACTATTGCACCGATGGGGCTGATTGAGCGTTGTCATTCATATAAAGATAAAGTCGCCAAGGGTATCATGCCGAGTCACGGTCTTTTTTCCTACCCTGTACTTATGGCGGCAGATATCCTGCTTTATCAGGCTGACCGGGTACCGGTTGGTAAAGACCAGAAGCAGCATCTGGAAGTCGCGCGCGACCTGGCACAGAAGTTCAATAACGAGTTTGGTGAAACCTTTGTAGTCCCTGAGCCTGCGATCAGCGAGACAACTGCTATCGTTCCGGGTCTGGATGGTCAGAAGATGTCCAAATCATATGGCAATACCATCCCGATATTTCTTGAAGGCAAGCAATTGAAGAAGCGGGTTATGGCTATCGAAACAGATGCTACTCCGGTTGAAGATCCGAAGAATCCTGATAGCTGCAACCTCTTTCAGCTGATGAAGCTGTTTGCTGCACCTGAACGTATGCAGGAGATACACAGTCTCTATGTGAATGGTGGTGCTGCTTATGGGTATCTGAAGCTGGAATTGCTTGATCTTTTAAATGATAAATTTGCTGATGCGCGTGCCAAAAAGGCGGAATACCTTGCAGACCCGGCGGAGTTGAAGGCAATTCTGGCAAAAGGTGCTGATAGAGCACGGGCAAAAGCTGTAGTTACTCTTGATAAGGTTCGTGATCGCGTAGGGTTGAAATATTGATCCTTCGACCGGTTCAGACCGAATAATTTTATAAAGTCCTCTTTTTAAACAGGATTTTATGCAAAGGAGCCACACATTATTATGGAGTTGCAGGCTATGGGGTACGGTATAGAGCGTGATGAGGCGCTGGCACTGATACAGGAATATTTACACAGTCAAAATCTGATTAATCATTCACTGGCTTCTGAAGCAGTTTTGCGGGCAATGGCCAGACGTCTTGACGAAGATGTCGAAAAATGGGGTCTTACCGGACTGTTGCATGATCTCGATTCTGATCTTGAACCGGAATTGACCACCCATACCACCAGAACCGTCACTCTTCTTCGTGAAAAAGGTGTCGACGAAGAGATCATCGAGGCTATCAGGTTGCATAACCTTGAAGCCTACCCCGGAGAGAGCCGAACCACGTCTCTCCAGCACGCTCTGGCCGCAGGTGAAACTATAACCGGGCTGGTTACAGCCGCAGCACTTGTTCGTCCAGACAAACAGCTTGCGGCGGTAAAGGTGAAGTCTGTTACCAAACGCTATAAAGAGAAAGCCTTTGCCCGCGGTGCTAATCGTGAAATTATAGCAGAGTGTGAGGCTGTTGGTATTCCACTTGCCGAGTTTTGTGAATTGAGCCTTACAGCAATGCAGGAGATAGCTGGGCAGATAGGTCTGTAACAGGCTGCCTGACAAGCCATATGCAACAAAAAAGCGGGATGACGGAAGTACTCTGTCATCCCGCTTTTTTGTTGCATAGCTCATCTGGATTTTATGCTTACTATTTTCAAGTATACCAGCAGTTCAACGCATGTGCTGATTTTGGCGCGTGATGAAGAACGGCTGCACATATTACACATATCCTTGAGGTTTTAGATAGATGCAGATTCCCAGTATGAATGATATACTTCCAGCTGAAGTATCAGTTGCAGAAGCTGCGAAGTATCTAGGTGTAGGCAGAAAAATAATTTATCAGTTGCTTGAGTTCGGTGAACTCCGGTCATTTCGGGAGCATGGCAAGATTATTATAGATCCGAGTTCGTTACGTGATTTTCGGGAGAGTGGCAAGCAACCGTAAAATGTTCGTCGGAAGAGACGTGAAATATTCTGATTAGCTCTCTTTTTCATCAGGAATGGTGAAATGTAAGCGTTAGGTGCAAGGAGTATAGAATGCTGTCCACGCCTCACTCTTAGCGCCTTACATCTCACCTGACCAAATTGAAATTCAGAGGTAAGCAGATACAATATACAGTAACAGGAGAAGCTATGTCCGGAGATGCGTATCTTGAGCTTGTGGAGAAATTTAAAAGACTTGCGCAACTAGATCACGCCATGACATTTCTGCAATGGGATCAGCTTGTAATGATGCCACCTGCCGGGAATGATGCACGTGCAGATTCGATTGCTGAACTGGCATCACTCCACCATGAAATGCTGACAGCTGACACAATAGGAGAACTGCTACAAAGAGCAGGAGAAGAGCTTGCAGATCCAGCGTTGCAACGCAGCTTGCTTGAAATGGAGCGTGAATGGCAGCAGGC
>JBFHGS010000360.1:0-3951 GCA_041582995.1 Desulfopila sp.
GAAGGCTTTATTCTCACGTCTGTTCATGATGGGGAGCGAGGTCGCGATGAGGCACTTGCGGTGAATTATGACCTCATAGTTCTCGATGTTATGCTACCGGGGATTGATGGTTTCGAAGTGCTGCGAAAAATACGGAAAGAGACTACTGTTCCGGTCTTAATGCTTAGCGCCAGAGGAGATGAAGTCGACAGAATAGTTGGCTTGGAAATGGGGGCGGATGATTACCTGGCAAAACCATTCAATCCAAGAGAACTGCTCGCGCGGTTGAACGCAATTCAACGCAGATCTCACGAATCGCCTGTCAGTGAAAACAGCAATGGCCTGCAGAGTGATACGATAATCCTCGGAGACCTGATTGTGGATGCCAGCACAATGCAGGTATACCTTGATGGTCGGAAGATTCCATTTACTGTCGCCGAATTTTCTCTTCTTCGGGAGTTGCTGCTCACCCCCGGCCAGGTTGTTGAGCGTGAAAAGCTCGCCCTGAAAGTTTTGGGAAGAGATCTGGCTTCGTTTGACAGAAGCATTGATGTGCATATTGCCAGTATACGGAAAAAACTCGGCAGAATGGTTGATGGAGTAGAACGGATAAAAACCATACGTGGCGTCGGATATATGTATACACATCCTACTCTCTCTCCTGTTCCTGGTTACACGGATATAAGGAATGTCCAGTGAAGTCGATGTTTTTCAGGTTGTTTCTCAGCTTTATGGCAATCATGGTAGTTACCGGAGTTGTCGGTTTTTTTATCTTTCACACCTTTCATCAAGCCGGATTGCAGAATCTCCGAAATGGAGACATATTTGCTTTAGAGAGGAGATTCTCAAAAGCTCTCATCCTGTCTGGTGAAGCTGCATATAAAATCTATATTCATGAAGGGCGTGATGAATATGCACGATATGCTAGAGAGCTGAACTCTTTCGAAGAAATAACACTTCTTCTTGTTGGGCCTGACAACCGCACTCTTTTGGGTGAAAAACTTGACGACGAATATTTGCATCTTGTCAGTCAGGCAAGAGAAAATACGCAAGAACCTGTTATCCGCAATGATAGAGGCAGAATCAAAGTAGCAAAACACATAGCCGAATCATATGTCCTGGTGGGCATTCATCTCATCGGGCCACCGCCGGAATTTACAGGCCCGCCATTTCCTGAGCTCAACCGATTCATTAAACCGTTCAGGGAACGGGATCTGTTCAGGGTTCTGGTGACATTTGCTGTGGCATCCGCAGTGTGCTACTTTCTGGCAAAATCGCTCACCGCGCCTGTAAGAAAGCTCAGAACAATAACACAGCGGTTTGCTGATGGAGAATTTTCTGCCAGGGTTGACAAAAAATTACGGGGAGGAGGTTCTGAACTCGAAGATCTTGGTCGTGACTTCAATATAATGGCTGAACGTATTGAAGGCCTTATCGACTCCCAGAAAAGATTGCTACGGGATATTTCTCATGAACTTCGTTCACCGTTAGCCCGTCTGAATGTTGCTTTGGAACTCGCAAGAACCAGCGCTGATACTGAACAAGTTGAAAAACTCAACATCATAGAGAAAGAGTCAGGCCGCTTAAATGAGTTGATTGGCCAATTGCTGAAACTCACGGAGTTGCAGCACGCAGGAAAACCACAGTTTACAGCGTCGGTTGACGTGACGCAACTGGTACAGGATATTGTCGAAGACGCTGCCTTTGAAGCCTCTTTTTATAAGAGCAAGATACGAATAGTCTCAATCGAGTCTGCTATCATACCTGGTTGCGAAGAACTAATGAGAAGAGCGATCGAAAATGTCATTCGGAATGCTATTCGTTACACAGGCGAAGACAATGAGGTTGAGGTTCGTTTGAACCGAGATGAGAACTGTATTCGTATATCTGTGCGTGATTATGGAGAAGGAGTACCCCATGACGAATTACAAAATATTTTTGAACCATTTTACAGAACAGAAAACGCCAGAGAAAGGGGTAAAGGCGGAACCGGCCTGGGCCTGGCAATAGCCCACCAGGCTGTGCAGCTCCATAAAGGTCAGATCAATGCTTACAACTGCAAATCCGGCTTCATGGTTGTACTTTCATTACCGGGTTAGCAAAAGCGATATGTATCCACGAAAATGCACCATCAGGATGCATAGATTGTTACGTGCACTATCAAAAAAAAAACCTGATTCCCCAACTCTCAGCCTGTCACAACAGGCTGAGAGTTGGGGAATCAGGTAAAGAAATTGTTTATTTCTTCAACCGCTCAGCAATCCTGCGATAGGCATCTTTCAACTCCTCGCCTACCGCTTTCGCCTTATCGATATACTCTTCAGAGGTTTCTACTGCATCATCTGCAATTTCTGAGGCCTTCATTTTAACGTGATGCCATTTTTTTTCCGCCTCTTCAAATTCCTCTTTCCCTTCCATCGAAGCGAGGTGCATTTTCAGTTTCAACTCATCCCGCTCAGTTTTCAGTTTTTCGACCAACTTATCAAATTCACCTTTCATCTGCATAACTCACCTCATTGTTTTGCTTACCTGGGATGTACAATTGCTTTGCCTGTAATATAGCACATCACATAACAATAACTAAAATCCTAACACCTTTTTCCAGAAGAAAAGGAGAAATCAGGCTACAGCTGCAGGACGGCTTTTACTCCAGTAATTGTGTACGAAAAGAGAAAGTAACAGAACAGCTCCACCAACACTTAACCGCAGCAGATTAGCATCACGGTTCCAGATGAGCAGGTTCACGATCAGTCCCGCAGGAACCAAAGCATTATTCATGATGGCGAGTGTTCCCGCATCCACCAGAGTTGCGCCTTTGTTCCAGAGAAAATAACCGAGTCCTGAAGCAACAACACCGAGATACATCAAAATTGCCCATTGCAGGCCGGTAGTCGGTAATTTTGCCGGATTACCAAAGAGAAACCATGATATTATGGCTACAATGAGCGCCCCGAGATAAAAATAGCCGAATATCGCCCGTTGCGGCAGATCAAGCGTATTTCGCTCCATCAACACTTTGTACCCGACCTGTCCCAGAGCAAAGCATATATTGGCACCCTGCACAACCAGAAAGCCAATCAGAACCTGCGAGCCTATGCCGTTGTAGCGGATTATTGCCGCTCCGATCACAGCGAGTACTGCGCTGACCAGATAGCGGTAGCTGAAACGTCCCTGCATAATATCATGAATGAGCGTCACATATACAGGTGTCAGAATGGTGAAGATCAATACTTCAGGTACACTGAGCAGCAGAAAGGAACGATAATAGAATACATACATCAACCCCAGCTGAACAGCTCCCAGGGCCATCAGTTGTACCGCAAGTCGCGGAGGAATCCTGCGCAGCATAGGCAAAAAGACCAGCGCAGCCAGCACAACTCTGGTCAGTACTGCGAAATACGAGTCGACCTGACCGGCAAGATATACTCCAATCAGACTGAAAGAAAATGCCCACAGACAGGTAATGCCTATTAAATACGCCATGATACGATCCTTTCTCACGTTGTATTACAGGTTGTCCTGATACATCCGCTGTACCGGAACCACCCTTTTAAAATGACTCTAAACGTGTCTCTGATTCCCCTATTTTCAGCAGGAATGGCGAGTGTCGGGTGTAATACAAAGCAACCTGCCTTGCCCGCTATATTTGCTCATGAGACGGTTAAATGCGCCAGGATTCGACAATAGACCTCACTTGATAAAACAGAAATTCAGCGGTAATCAGAAACGTTTATACAACCCATATCTCATGAAAACAGGATAACGGTTTACTGCAGAGGAAAGCACCAAAAAAATGAACTCCACAGCCAAATTGCCTGACAATAGTCAGTCACCCCGGATCAGAATATCAGCCGATACCTGTTTCAACAATGCAGCAGGCCCCGATGCGAAAAGCGTAAAACCCCGTCAACCTGCCGTCTTCAGATTCATATACACACGATGAATCGTGAAAATATCATGTAATGTCCGGCC
>JBFHGS010000361.1:0-3935 GCA_041582995.1 Desulfopila sp.
GATCATCGCACCACAGTGCTTTTTATAACCCATGATGTCGATGAAGCTGTTTTTCTCTCAGACAGAGTTGTTGTCATGTCTGCGCGACCAGGCAGAGTTAAACTGGAGCAACCGGTTGCTCTCCCAAGGCCGAGATCGTACGGAGTGATGACTGAACCCGGTTTTATGGAGATTAAACGAGTGCTGATGGCTTCGATCAGGGAAGAAACCTTACGATATATGCAATCTGCAGGACTACGGGATTAAGATATACAATGGTACATTCTCGCAGCAAAAAAGATGATCTGGAGACCGTGTTTAGCAATATAGATGAAGAGGAACTCATCTCATTTTTACAGAAAATGGTCCGCACCAGCAGTGAAAATCCTCCGGGTAACGAGGACAAGGTGGCCTGGCTTATTGCAGAGGAACTTGAAGAATTCGGGTGTGAAGTCGAACTTTCGTACGTCGAGCCGGACAGGCCTAATGTGATTGGCAAACTGAGAGGGAGAGAAGACGAAATGCTGCTCTTCCATGGACATACGGATACGGTCAAGGTAGGTAACCTGCAAAACTGGACTAAGCCTCCATTGGAAGGTGTTATCAGTAATGGGCGCCTGTATGGAAGGGGCGCTTGTGATATGAAGGCAGGAATGGCCGCTATGATATTTGCGATGAAGGCTCTGAAGCACAGTGGCTTGCCGTTTCACAAAGGTGTAATGTTTTCGGGAGTGATTGATGAGGAAGTTGCATTTAAGGGAATACAGGCGCTGCTCTCTCAGGGTAAGTTGGCAAAATGTACACAGGCTGTTGTTGGCGAGCCTACGGATCTTGCTCTCTGTATCTGTCAAAAAGGAGCAATTGAGTACACAGTCGAAACTTTTGGTAAATATGCGCATAGTGGTATGGCCTTCAAAGGGGACAATGCCATTTACCATATGATGGAAATTGTCAAAGCCCTTCAGGAGTATGCCCGTAATCTCAGCTTGGTAAATGATCCTTTGCTTCGTTATCCTACAGTAAATGTGGGAACTATTGGAGGTGGAACAGGGGTCACTTTTGTACCTGATAGATGTGTGATGGAGTTTGACCGGCAAACACTGCCTGGAGAAAATCCGGAAGCGGTTCACCGTGCAGTGGAAAAGCTTATTTCAGAGACCGCTCTTGCCGCCGGGTTTGAAGTTGAACTTACCAGAAACCAGCAGTTTAGTGCCTGGGGAATAGATCCTTCAGATCTTCTCGTGAAAATGGTTCAGGAAGCATTTCTATTTGCTTTGGAGAAGGATGTCACGCTCGGTGGTTTCTATGCTTACTCCGAAGCCGATCTGCTCGCCCGGGAGGGGATCTCTTCAGTGATTCTTGGGCCAGGCCGCATTGATGAGGCACATTGTCCTGACGAATATGTATTGGTAGAGCAGGTGATTCAGGCTGCACGGTTCTATTCGGTTCTGGGGTATGAATTTTCTGCAGTTTGCTCCTGATGCGAAAAGCATACTGATTGTGTTTGCTATTTTACTCTTCGATTACCTCTCTTTCTCAGCAAGCATAATGAGGTGTTTGAAGCGCACAACGACTCACCTCTCACTCATTCACTCCTTACCCTCACCTGTTCAAGCTGAGATTCAGGGGAACCCAGATTGATCTATGTGTTCTTGTTCTGGCAGAGACATCTCTGTTCTCTGTTGAGTGTTTTTGTCGTTTTGTTTCATTTTTGTGGAGACAATGTTCAAAAAATGAATTTTTTGAGCATCTCCTCGTTTTCACTTCTAGGCTCAAGGTTCTGATATTAGTCATGTAATAGGTTGTTTTGTAAACTGGAATGAAAATTGTATGGACTGTTTGAATATGTTTAGGTGGTTCTAATCTTATGGTGAGTTAACGTTTACCACGTTGGATCACAATGGTCTCAAGATGAAACACCATGGTTCATTCATCTGCAGCAGTTCATGTTGTTCCTGAATTTCCATAATAATCAAAATTTAGTTTCAACTGTACAGAACTCTACAGCAACCATTTCAGGACCGCCTCCCGGACCAGACCTCGGATTGTAGAATATTTTCCGAATCTGGTTATGAAGACAGGTTAGATACAATGGTGAAAAAAATGATATCAATCAGATATGAGAGTGGCGATGCCCAAGGGAGATGTGTCTATCGTATTAAAATTAACAAGGAATTTATATGCAGATTTGTGCATGACTGGTCAGAGGGGCCTGCAGAATGTCTGCAGAAAGCAGCTGATGCCATAGAGCTCAACGAGTGGGCCGAGTTTGAGATAATGAATGATTCAAAAGGTGGATGATAGGGTACCGATCAAATGGGCACCTCATTTAAAGAACAGATGTTTTTGTGGAAGAAGGGTCTCTGGCATTATTTCCGGGCTACTCCTGACCGGCTTAAAGCAATCAAAGCTACGACAGTCATAGGTGTGCTTGTTGTACCCCTTGTGGTATCTGGTGATTCCTTTTCTGCAATTACACTCTCTTTAGGGGCCTTGGCCGGAGCTCTTTCAGAAACCGACGATCATCCGAGAGGACGAATTAAATCGCTTGCTCTGAAAGTTCTCAGCTTTGCAGTCGCCAGTTTGTCAGTAGAACTGCTTCTTCCATATCCGGTTGTGTTGGGATGTGGCCTTTTTGTCTCTACAATTGCTTTCTTATTGATTGGCAGCCTCGGAGAACGATATCGCGGAGTAACCTTTGGTGCCCAGTTAGTAGGACTTTACACCATGCTCAGCGCCTCGATGAGTCCTGCATGGTACTGGCAGCCGATTCTTTTACCTGTCGGCGCGTTGTTTTACGGAGCATTTTCGTTGTATTTACTCAGGCGCCATCCCTGGCGCGCGCTGGATGAACACCTGGCCCGCGGTTTTTTTGCCCTTTCTGCATACCTTGAGGTTAAAGCCGGCCTTTTCCCCAGTGATAAAAAAAGACAGGGAGAAATTCGTAACCAGCTGGCCTTGCTAAATGTGCAGGTGGTGGGAGCATTGGATAGTTGTAAAGATGTGCTGAACAGTTATGGGGATTCCACGGAAGATACTGAGCTCTTGCGCCCTTACCTGCGGTATTTCATGCTGCTGCAAAATCTTCATGAAAGAGCGGCCTCCAGCCACGAACGATATGATCTGCTCAGCAGTAACTACGCAAACAGGGTCTTATTGGAAGGAATAGGACATACCCTGCTGCAATATTCACAGGCCACCAGAAAATTTGCCGACAGTTTACTTACCGGAGTAGCCTATATCCATCCAATATCACTTGGCTGGATGGTTGATGCGCTACATGATCAGCTGAAAAAACATCAGATTGCCCTTGATCATCCGCTGGCCATGATTGTTCAAAACCTTTCCCGTTCTCACGTATCATTGCAGAATTTGCAAGAAGATAACCAACGCCTTTTGACGCCAAAACTGAAAAAAGACAAGCGAACGGTTATAGAACGAGCAAAAGAGCTGTTACATTGGCAAAATCCGCGCCTGCGCCATGCCTTGAGATTAGGTCTCTGTTTTGCAGCCGGATTTATGATCTCTGAAGTTTTCAGTATCGCCAAGGGGGAATGGATCATTCTAACGAGTCTCTTTGTTTGTCAACCAACGTATAGTGATACCCGACAACGATTGTATCAACGTATTTTAGGCACCTTTCTTGGTGTCGTTGCCGGAGTCATCATTGTCCAGATATTGCCAACAGTTATGGGGCAGCTTCTCCTTCTACTTTTATCAGCCTATGTTTTTTTCCTCTGGCAGCTCCGCAGCTATTCTGTCTCCGTAGTTTTTGTAACCATTTTTGTTTTATGTGCATTCAATCTAATGGCAGGTAAAGGTTTGGCTGTCATGGTTCCCCGACTGCTTGATACGGTGATTGGTTCGGTGCTGGCTATTATCTCCGTGCGTTTTCTTTGGCCTAATTGGCAGTACAAAAGATTACCTGCTCTTATCACTGAGGCAATTGCCAAAAA
>JBFHGS010000362.1:0-3906 GCA_041582995.1 Desulfopila sp.
GGAGATATTTCAGGTTTGAAACCCGCTTGGATCAACTGAGCACTATTTTTGAATATGGTGTTCATAATGAACACCATATTCACGCAAGTTGACGAGGATCGGGATGAGTCTAACACATTGGGGAAGAGGTGAGTATTCAACTCTGGGTGGAATCTGTCTGTATACTTCCCGATGAATGAGTCCATCGTTATCAAGTTCACATAACTGGAATGTACGTGTTTTCGTGAGTAATATCGTGAGGTAGAGATGCAATCTCTCAGGCCGTACCACTCCTTTGGTTGTAAGTTGATATAGGATAACGGGTTTTCAATTTTCGCCGGTCACCTACAGGAGCAGTCAAAAAACATCGGTATTCTTACACCGTACTATTCAGGAGTTATGCTGCAGGAGCAATACGCTTATAGTAATGCACGGTGAACGGTTCCGTTCCTTCCTCATGCCGCTCCGAGGCAATCTCCTGAAAGTCATCATCTGAGAATTCCGGGAAATAGATATCTCCCTCAACTGCACGGTCGAGCACTGAAAGGATGATGTTATCCGCAAATTTCAGCGATTTTTTAAAGATGTGACTGCCGCCAAGTATAAATACTTCTTCACTGTCTCTAGCAATTGCAAGTGCTTCATCGAGGGACGTAACATTGTCTGTTCCCTCTGTTGTATAGTCGGGATTCCTGCTCAGAATAATATTCTGCCTTCCGGGCAGTGGGCCTTTCAGCGATTCATAGGTGAGGCGACCCATGATGACGGGGTGTCCCATTGTCGTTCGTTTGAAGAAGCGGAGCTCTTCCGGGATGTGCCACGGGATGGTGTTGTCGCGGCCAATTACCCGGTTAGTAGCCATAACGGCGATAAGTATAACTTTCATATTTTTTTCCGACGAGGTTGAGTGATGTGAAAAAAATATTGTAATTACTGAATGTTCTATTAAATATTACAAAAACTATACATGTCGTACAGGTGGTTTGTCAATACTGTCCACATTTCCATCCGGGAGGTTGTTGATGAAGTTGATATGTCCAGGTTGCGGTCTCAAAGGTACTGCTGATGAGTCGTTGCTTAATACCAGGGTCAAATGTCCTGGGTGTCGGACAGTGTTTATACTGGACAACGCTGCCACTGTTAATCTCCCACTCATACAGAAGAATCCATCAGGTACATCTGGCGCAATACATGAAGTTGCGGAATGTGTATCCTGCGGTTTCCGCTATAGTAGCAGGTTTCTGACCTTGAAGGATTCCGGATTGTATTGCCGGGTCTGTGCCTCGGCAGGTTTGCAGGCTGAAGCTGCATCCTGATGACGGACCAATACGTTAACTGAGAGACCTTAAGATTTACAACAGTGCAGTGAACTCTGTTGGGAGGAGTGCCATGAAAATGCAATGTCCCCGGTGCGGGGTGAAAGGTTCGATAGATGATTCGTATGCCGGCAGGAAGATTCGTTGCCCGAAGTGCAAGGAGATGTTTCAGGCTGATGCCGAGGTCGCCCTGGACCTAGAGGGGATGGCTGGGCAGGTGGAGGATGTCCCCGTTGAGAATATAGAGCAAGGTCTTGACCCGCAGGAAGGTACTTCACAGGAAGAGACGAGAGCAGATGTAACTGCTGTTGAAGAAGTCCAGGCAGCCGCTGACTCCAGTAGTGAAGATTCAGTTGAGGACGAGCTTCTCCAGGCTCAGGATGATGAGGTTGATACCGTTCAACAGGAGGTTGCACCTGAGGAAGTTGCCAGTGCAGCGCAGGATGGCTCTCTTATCATGAAGGTGAAATGTGTGACCTGCGGGAAGTATCGTGATACGGATGAACTCTTCATGGAGATTGATGGTTTACCCTATTGCGCCAGGTGTGGCTCGCAAGAGGAGGATGAGCTTTCCACATCGGCGCTGGCTGCAGCGGTAGTGGCCGGAGGCGCTGCAGCTTCGGCTGCAATGAGCGATCCTGAATCCTCGCTTGAGCAGGAGGATAAACAGACTGAAACTCAATCGGCAGGTTTTGCTATTGGTGGAGTAATACGAAAGGCGTGGGACCTTACCAGTGGTATAAAAGGTGCGATCTGGGGCGGTTTGTTGATCACATGCGGACTGATCTTAGCTTTGACTTTTGGTCTTGGAGTCCTGACGGCAATTACTGGTCAGTTTGAGGCTGGTGCTGTGGAACTGGTCTCTGAACTGGTGCTTTCCGTTCTGTCGACAATTCTCACTGGTGGCCTGATGTTTATGGGCGTAAAAAAGGCTCTGGGCAGGAAGGTTATCTGGAAGGACGTTTTCAGCGGCTTTAAAGTTTCAGGCAAGATTGTCATTGCCACTTTTTTGCAGATGTTTCTGATAACGATAGGATTTCTGTTGCTTGTTTTGCCGGGAATTTATCTGATGGTCGGTTATTTTCTGACGATCCCCCTCATTATCGAGCAGAAGATGTCCCCCTGGCAGGCAATGGAGGCTTCAAGAAAAGCGATTCATAACGTCTGGTGGAAGATCTGCGGGCTCTATTTTGTGGTCGGTCTTATTATCGTTGTTTCCGCGATCCCGGCAGGAATAGGCCTTATCTGGACTTTACCTATGTCTGTAGTGCTGGTTGGTGTTGTGTACACGTATCTTTTTCCGGCTGAGAAAAAAGCTGACTAACTGAAGAATAGATGCATAATACTAAGAGGTGCAGGGGTAACCTTGGCCTCTTTTTTCTTTTGTCTTGAGGAGCTTCGATATGGAACTCAATACTCCGAGCCTGCTCTGGTTTTTGGCCGGCATCGTGCTGTTTTTGCTTGAAATGTCAATGCCTGGGTTTGTGCTTTTTTTCTTTGCTGCCGGAGCCTGGTTGACTGCTGCAGCAAGCTGGTTTTTTCCGGTGAGTCTGAACAGTCAGATCCTGATATTTATCGTGGCCTCGTTGTCGTCACTTCTGGTGCTACGAAGGTATGTAAAAAAGGCTATTTCAGGAAGTAAAGAGGCGGATGCCGAGGATCGGGTAATGGCGGAACCGGGAGTGCGGGTTGCCGTTGTTGCCGACATTATTCCACCGGCAGAAGGTAAAGTGAAATATTCAGGAACCACCTGGCGGGCGAGAGCAAAAGAAAAGATTCAGGCGGGAGAAGTTGCTGAGATTGTTGAGCAGGATGGCCTGCTCATGATTGTGAAGAAACTGGAAGGCGCTGAACTGTAATCAGATTCGGTCGTAGTGCTTCGAGATTGGGAGAAAATCATGGAAAACCTTATTGCGTTAGTGTTTCTGCTGTTGCTGGTTATTGTTATTCTTGTTAAAACCGCTGTCGTTGTGCCACAGCGTTCTGAGTTTGTAATTGAACGTCTTGGAAAGTACCGGACGACCCTTGAGGCTGGGTTTCATATTCTTATTCCTTTTCTGGATAAGGTGGCATACAAACGATCTCTCAAAGAAGAGCCTATAGATATTCCGGCGCAGACCTGCATCACAGCGGATAATGTTACCCTTGAAGTTGATGGTATTCTCTATCTGCAGGTCATGAACTCCATGATGTCTGCTTACGGTATCGAGGACTATCATTTTGCTGCATCACAGCTTGCCCAGACCAGTCTTCGTTCGGCAATTGGTAAAATTACCCTTGATTCAACATTTGAAGCGCGTGAGACTCTGAACGGCCAGGTTGTTGAGGCCCTTGACGAAGCCGCTTCGAACTGGGGTGTGAAAGTCCTTCGCTATGAAATCAAAGATATCCAGCCGCCACGCACCGTGCTAGAAGCTATGGAAAAGCAGATGAAAGCAGAGCGTGAAAAACGTGCTGAAATTGCCAGGTCAGAAGGCGAAAAACAGGCGATTATCAATCGGGCCGAAGGTGATAAAGCTGAAGCTATTTCACTCTCTGAAGGTGAAAAGATGAAGCGGATCAACGAGGCGGAAGGACGTGCCCAGGAAATTTTAAGAGTTGCTGAGGCGAC
>JBFHGS010000363.1:0-3887 GCA_041582995.1 Desulfopila sp.
TAATGCCATGAGGACTCTGGTTGAAAAAACATTCAAGCCGGACGCTGAAAGTTCCGCCCTTTTTTATAAAAAGATCAAACCCGGAGTAACCGACATTGAAGCCGCGGCCTGGTCTGATCTTATGTATGGAGAGATATTGCTATACAGCATGGCAAAACAGACCATTGAAATGGTTCGCGGTGAAAACTGCATGAGCGGAGAATATATACAGACTGCTGCGGCCAAGCTCGCCCGGGCAATGATTCTTGAAGCTGAACTGCCGCTTCCTGCCGATTTATCCTGAAGCCAAACGATTACCTGTATCATACAGAGAGAATAGATATGAGAATGAAGACAATTTCATACGTTTTAACCATCACGGCCCTCACTTGCACACTAGGTGTGGCTCAAGTTAATAACTCATCTGCAGCACCGGCGAGTGAAGATACCTCCCAGTCACTTACAACCCACACTGCGCGGCCGATTCCAACCATTCGCGTTGCAGCAGCTGACAACGAAACGATCAGAATGTTCCCTGGTACGGTAAAGGCCAGAAATAATGTAGATCTGGCTTTTTCAATTGAAGGTCCCCTGGTCGAACTGAATGGTCGTGAAGGTCGCTTTGTTCGTCAGGGCGAAGTATTAGCCAAACTTGACGAACGCGATTTTCGCAATGCGTTTGAAGCAGCAAAAGCACGTCATATGCGTGCGGCTGCTGATTTTCAACGTGCCAGGGTTCTCTTTGAGCGCAAGGTTATCTCACAAGCCGAATTCGATGCGACCAAAGCAGCATCAGACGTCGCTCTGGCAGAATATAAAATTAGCGAAAAGGCTCTTGAAGACACTGTTATAACTGCCCCTTACGATGGCGTTATTGCGAAGAGATATATCGAAAACAGAGAACATGTGAAAAAACAGGTACCAATACTTGCCCTAAAAGATATTTCCGAAGTCGAAGTGATTATTCAGGTTCCGGAACGATTCATGGCGCAGGAGGGGATCAATCATTTTACCGATATCCGGGTCAGATTTGATGTTGGCGGTGAACGTTGGTTTAAGGGGGAAGTAAGGGAATACAGTGTACAAGCTGATCCTGTCACCCGTACCTATGAGGTTGCAGTCAGGCTGCAGGCGCCAATCGACCTTGCAGTTCTTCCCGGAATGACAGCAACCGTGCAGGCATCTCTTGACGCTGCTGCATCTCCGGCTAACGAGCAACTCTCTACCGTCAGCCTCATCCCTGTCGAATCTGTTTACTCGGCCAGTGACGGGAAAACATACACCTGGGTTATACCTGAAAAATCCGGTAATCCACAAAAGGTTGAGGTTCATCTCGGAACGATGAGCGACGGGAAAATTACTGTTCTATCAGGACTGAAACCAGGTATCAGGATTGCTATCGCAGGAATCCACAGTCTCACCGAAGACATGATCGTTCGCCCAATGAACGATGGCGGAGAGGGACTCGACGGATGAATATTGTCGCTTACTGCCTGCAAAATCGAAGAGTCATGCTTGTCCTTATCTTTATGATCAGCGCAGGTGGCTTACTTGCCTACCAGCAACTTGGACGTCTCGAAGATCCGGAATTTACGATTAAAGAAGCCGTCATCTTTACCCAGTATCCCGGAGCTACCGCGGAGGAAGTTGAGCAGGAGGTTACAGAACCTCTTGAAACAGCCATACAACAGCTCAAGCAATTACATGAAGTACGTTCAATATCCAGAGCCGGCCTCTCTATCATCTTTGCAGAGATCCAGGACAGCTATGATAAAGATACCCTGCCCCAGGTATGGGACGAATTGCGCCGCAAGATTAACGAAGCCACGGCAGAGTTACCACCCGGTAGCTCAACACCCGTTATTAATGATGATTTCGGTGATGTTTACGGCATTTTTTTAGCGCTCACAGGAGACGGCTACAGTCAGCGTGAATTGCAGAAAACAGCTGAAGATTTACGCCGTGAACTGCTCATGTGTGAAGATGTCGGCAGAGTCGACTTCTGGGGTTTTCAGCAGGAGGTGGTTTATGTCGAGTTTGACCGTGCCAAACTGGCCCGACTCGGCCTTCCTCCTTCCGTTATATTCAACACAATCAGCCAGCAGAACTCTGTCACGGAAACCGGTAAAGTCCGTGTCGGCTCCGAACATGTCCGGCTACGCGTTACCGGAGACTACAGTTCAGTTCAGGACCTGGGGGACCAACTCCTGAATAGCGGCAACCAGAGCGGCATGTTTCGGCTGCGCGATGTCGCGACCATCTCCAAAGGTTACATCGACCCGCCTCAGCAACTCCTGCGACAGAACAACAGCCATGCAATCGGCATCGGTCTTTCTGTCGTCTCCGGCGGCAATGTCGTGACGATGGGCGACAGTGTCAAAGTTCGGCTGACAGAGCTGGAGTCGCGTATGCCTGTTGGCATGCAACTGCACACCATTGCCTACCAGGCTGATACAGTCAGTGAAGCTGTGGATGGTTTCGTGCTCAACCTCTTTGAAGCTGTGGCTATCGTTGTTATCCTGCTGGTTATTTTTATGGGGCTGCGGGAGGGCGTCATTATTGGAGCCGTTCTGCTCGTTACCATTCTCGCCACCTTTATCTGCATGCAGATTCTGGACGTCAACCTCCAGCGCATCTCACTGGGAGCTCTTATCATTGCCCTCGGCATGCTGGTTGATAATGCCATTGTTGTAGTCGAAGGCTATATCATCAAAACCCGAAAGGGAACGGAGCCACATCTGGCGGCAGACGAAGCGGTGAAGGAGACAATGTGGCCGCTGCTTGGTGCTACCGTTATCGCTATTCTTGCTTTTGCTGCAATTTCGTTATCAAAAGATGTCACCGGTGAATTTCTCGGAAGTCTCTTTAAAGTTATCGCTCTTGCCCTGGGTCTCAGCTGGATTCTGGCAATTTCAATTGTACCCTACCTCTGCGTCGCCTTCATCCCGGCTAGCGGGAAAGCAGGTGATAGAAGTATGTACGACAACATCTTCTATCGTGGCTATACCTCCTTTCTTAAAGGCTGTATTCAGTTTCGCTGGCTGACAATACTGGTTGTCGTCGGTATGCTCGCGGGAGCGATATACGGTTTTGGTTTTGTGAAACACAACTTTTTTCCTGGCTCAACCCGGCCTCAATTCCTGGTTGACCTGACTTACCCGGAAGGCACCCATATCGCCCACACGGATGAAGAGATCCAGCACGCCAGCACATATATCCATTCTCTTCCCGGAGTGACAGATATCAGCACATTTACCGGCAGCGGGGCTCTTCGGTTTATACTCACCTACTCGCCGGAGATGGTAAATAGCGCTTACGGTCAGATTCTGGTTACAGTCGATGATTATCACAAAATTGACAGTCTGATTCCCCAGATCCGCACCTATCTTGCAACAAATCATCCAAACGCGATAAGCAAAGTGGAAAAATTCAGGCTCGGTCCCGGCGGTAAAGCAATAGAAGCCAGATTTGCCGGCCCGGATGCAGCGGTATTACGCAGCCTTGGTGAGCAGGCAATGGAACTCATGTGGACCAATACCAACACTGAGGCTGTGAGTACAGACTGGGGCGAGCGGGTAAAAGTTGCTTCTGTCAAGATGGCGACCACCCGAGCCCGGGAGACGGGTGTTTTCAGACCGGAAATTTCAGCGGCAATTTCTGCAAATTTTAACGGCAGCGCCGCAGGGCTCTACCGCGAAGGTGAAGATCTTCTGCCCATTATCGTAAGACCACCTGCAGAACAACGTGAAGGAATTACTAATCTTGAAAATATCATGGTCTGGAGCAACAGTGCCGGCACCTCGATTCCACTCGAACAGGTGACTGACGGTATGGTCACCAGCTGGGAAGACCCGGTGATACGACGACTCAACCGGCAACGTACTATTACAGTCTCCTGCATACAAACA
>JBFHGS010000364.1:0-3880 GCA_041582995.1 Desulfopila sp.
ATTATCAAGAATTATTTTGTTGGTGGCTGCTACAATTGTAGAATTGTTCTGTTTTTGAGGTTTACCGGTATCCTCTACGTAAAGTGCAAGCTGTTGTCCTGCCCGAATTTCGTTCACACTTCGCAGTCCGTTCCAGTTGACGATCATTTCCTGGGGGACACAATACTTTTTAGCAATCTTTGAGATAGACTCACCCTGTTTAATGCGGTGAAGGATGAGGTTGTTCTTATAGGCTGCAAGTTGCTGAGCATTACCTTCAGGTAGCAGTTGATACTTGACAGTACTAAATGGAATGCGGAGATTTGTTCCGTTCTTCAGCTTTTTTGAACGCAGATTGTTTACTTTCAGCAGCGTGGTCGTATTAATCTCGTACTGTCTGCAGATAGCAGCAAGCGTTTCGCCACGACGGATAGTATGCGTTTTATAACCGGTGCTGACATAGGAATGCAAACGTTCCATGTTGTTGCTTGCCAGGTCGCGTGAACCTGCCGGGATTTTTACTGAATAGTGACTCACGTTCGGCGGGGTTTTTCCTTGCCGAAGTTCCAGATTGAGTTCTTTGATCACTTTGGTATCTGTGCCGGAGACAACGGCAACAGCGTCAAGACTCATACCGGGTCCAACGTCAATACTGTCGTATTTCATTGGCTCCGCATAGTCTAAGCCGGTAAATCCATATTTTCCAGGATCACGTGCAATGATGATTGCTGCAATAAGTTTTGGAACGTATCTTTTAGTTTCAAGGGTGAGATAATCGTGCTTTGCAAGGTCCCAGAAATTGTCGACCTGGTATTGCTTGAGGCCCTTACCTATTTTTCCAGGACCTGCATTGTATGCAGCTACAGCAAGATGCCAGTCTCCGAATTCCTGATAAAGATCACCCAGAAAAGTTACAGCGGCAGTTGTTGATTTCTCGGCATTGCGGCGTTCATCCACATATTGGTCAATAGCCAGATTATACTGTTTACCGGTGGCCCGCATAAACTGCCACAGACCGACAGCGCTTGCTTTTGAATATGCCAGCTGGTTGTACCCGCTCTCAATCATTGAAAGGTAAGCGAGATCTTGTGGTAATCCGGCTTTGGCGAGTTCCTTTTCCATTAAAGAGATATATCTTCCTGAACGAACCAGCCAATTTTGGAAATGGGTGCGTTGTTTGTTCTGAAATAAATTCAGGTACACTTCAACCTGCCTGTTGACAACCACGGGAAAGTCATAAACAACAGTGTTACTCTGATCTGCAGTCGTATCAGCGTTGCTGTTCTTATCACCCCATTGACCTGTTTCACTCAGTGCCTCGAGTTCCTGTTCGAGCGTGGTTTCTGGTTCAGTGTTAACGAGTTGTAAATCAGGATCGTCAGATGATTGCACTTCAGGCTCTTCAATGATTCCCTGAAATTCATGCAGGATCTGGAATGGTTTGTTGGCTATACAGCCTGTCAGGAGAAGAGTGGAGCCTAAAACTGCCACTAGAGGGATTTTTTTGAAAAAAATATGAAACATTAGAGTTTTCAAGTTCCTGTAAGGGACAAGACAGGAAGAGGTTGCTACGTTTCTTCCCGGAAAAGTCTGTTGAGATATGTTATATAACCTTGTACATTCAGGTCAGTTTTAACCGAGTTGTTGGTATTTGCCGTTTATTTAAAACCTAAGTGGTCGAGAATTGCAACAATAATACGCCCTGCTAGAAGTGGCTATTATTGTTGTTGATATGATATTGCACATATCTGTCCGAGACCGCAGATAAAAAAACTATGATAAAGAAGCTAATCTATTTTTTTCTGTTTTTCTGTTTCTCAATATCACTCGCCGTTGCAGGTGGATTGTATTACCTGATTGTGGTTAATCCCGGTAGTGAAATCGAAGCAAGTAATATTGAGGCAATTCTGGGAAAAGAAAGCCCTGTTTTCTACAGCGATAATACGACTAAACTTGGTGTCTTTTTTGATGAAGCCCATCGTCAGTATGTTCGCTATGACGAAATACCTGTTGACTTCGTAAATGCTTTGGTCGCTGCGGAAGATAATCGTTTTTTCGATCATTTCGGCTTTGATCTCCTGGGTATAACCCGAGCTGCGATCAGGAATATTGAAGCCCGCAGAGTTGTCCAGGGTGGAAGTACACTTACTCAGCAGACCGCAAAAAATCTTTTTAAACGTTCAGAAAGGTCATTTAAGGCAAAGCTGAAAGAATTGTTATTTGCGCTGAGGCTTGAATATCGTTATCCGAAAGAAAAGATTTTTGAGTTTTATTCAAACCAGTTTTATGTGAGTGGCAATGGACATGGTTTTGGTGTTGCGGCCAGGTATTATTTTGATAAAAAACCAAGCGAATTGAATCTTGTTGAGTGTGCTTTTATTGCCGGTAGCGTCAAAAGTCCGAACTATTATAATCCCTTTATCAAGAAAACTGCCGAAGGGGCTGAGCAGGCAAAAGAACGAGCCAAAATCAGGCTGAAATATGTGTTGGACAAGATGCTTGAGTTGCAGATGATAAGCCAGGATGTCTATAATGAAGCGATTGCTTCAGATATCGGCTTTAGGCAGGGCCAGGTCGGTTATTCTCTAGATTATGTGATGGAAATGGTAAAAGACGCCGTTTCTTCCACAGAAGTATTAAGCGAGCTCGAAAAGCACGGTATCGATAATGTTTCGACATCAGGCATTCGTATAATCACCACTGTTGATAAAGACATTCAGGACAAGGCTCTCTATTCGCTTCGACATGATCTTTCCCGTCTGGACGTGATGCTCCGTGGCTATGAGCGTGAAGAGGTGCAGAAGGAATATGCCGAGATAAAGTACGGAGGCGATAGCAGGCTGGAAGCTGGTTCTTTTCTCTTCGGCACTGTTCGGAGTATTGCAGGGACAGGAGATAAAACTGCGATAACTGTCGATTTCGGCCGAAAAAATGGATCTGCTATTATCGACAAAGCCGGCCTTGACAGGTTGGTCGAGGCCCGGGTCAAATGGCAGAAAAATGTCTGGACAAATGCCGGCGCAGCTGACCTGAAAAAATTTGTGACACAACTCCAGATTGGTGACGCCGTTTGGGTAAGTGTCCGTGAAGAGGATGAAAATGGTATTCGTCTGGATCTGGAGAAATATCCTAAAGTGCAGGGTAGTGCTCTGGTCATGAAAGACGGGGCTATCCGTGCTATGGCTGGCGGTACAGAAAACAGGTTCTATAACCGGGCTGTATATGCCAAGCGCACAATGGGTTCTTCCTTTAAACCGTTTGTTTTCGCCGCGGCCCTTCAGCTTGGTTGGAACAGCAGTGATCTGCTGAAGAATTCCCGTGATGTCTTTATTTACCATAATCAGCCATATTTCCCGCGACCTGATCATGACAGTCCGTTTGAATATGTTTCTATGAGTTGGGCCGGTGTGAAATCTGAAAACCTTGCTTCAGTCTGGCTTCTGGCCCATTTATGTGATTATCTCAACTCCACGCAGTTTCGTGATCTTGCCGAAAATCTTGGTCTTACCCCGCAGGAGAGCGGTGGTGATACAGAATCATATCGGGCATATCGTTCCAGAATTCGTGACAAATTCGGGATTGTTGTCAATGATGATACGTTGAAAGAAGCGGCATTTCGCGCAGCGATCCGGAACAGTGAAGCTGATTTTATGTTCGAAAACATGGTGAGCGAATATTCCTATTTCAAATCGCTCCACTATGGGCTTGGCTTTGATAAATATATAGCGCAGATTGACAATGAAATCTCAAATTCCAGGAACCAGAAAGAGTATGAGCGCAATGAATTGCTGTTAAGACGTAACATACTTACAATGAACTTTCTTACCCTGGAGAGTATGCGTAATCAGTTGCGTGTTTATAGCAAGATGATTGAAGATCCTATTGGGTTGTTGAGAGTTGA
>JBFHGS010000365.1:0-3852 GCA_041582995.1 Desulfopila sp.
GAGCTGTTTGAGCAACATCAATAGCATAAACCGGCACAGCAGATCTGAATTCCACAAAAACCTTTTAATGGCTCTATCCTGCCACTGGAAAAGTCCTTTCCCGGATCGCTGACTCACTCGTGCTCTTTACGCAATCATAATACTCATGAATGTAACGGGAAATTTGCTGGACCTGTTCTTCGGTCATTTCATAATACAAGGGTAACCGAAGTATCCGTGAGCTGATATCATCAGTTATATTTAAAGTACCGGTCGTTTTTGCATACTTTTTTCCAGCTGGAGAAGAATGCAGAGGGACATAATGAAACACCGCATGAACATTACGTTCTTTCAAATAATGAATCAAACCGTTGCGTTCATCAACAGAGCGTGTCGTAATATAAAACATGTGTCCATTGCCCTCTCCGTGAATTTCATAGACCGGCAACCGTAATTTCTCATTGATTTCAAGAGGTATCAGGCAGTCACGATAAAGATCGCATAGCATATTTCTCTTGCCAATAATGGTATCGGCCTGTTCAAACTGCGCGTAAAGAAAGGCAGCAATTATCTCGCTCGGCAAAAACGATGATCCAATGTCAACCCACGTATATTTATCTGTATTTCCCTGGAAATACTCTTTTCGATTTGTCCCCTTCTCCCATACAGCATCAGCTCGCTTCACAAATCTGTTATCATTTATGAGAAGTGCTCCTCCTTCACCGCTGATAACATTCTTGGTCTCATGAAAGCTGAGAGTGCCGAAATGCCCTATAGTACCGAGAAACTTACCTTTATAACGGGAACATAAAGACTGGGCTGCATCCTCAATCACGTACAGCGAATGCTTTTCGGCAATGGACATTATCTGAGACATGGCACACGGAGTTCCTGCATAATGAACAGCAACGATGGCCTTGGTTTGTCCAGTGATTGCCTGCTCAATCAGTTTTTCATCAATGTTCAGGGTATCCGGACGTATGTCGATAAAAACAGGAACAGCACCCCGCAAAACAAACGCATTGGCTGTGGAAACAAAAGTGAACGACGGCATGATGACTTCATCACCAGCCTTCAGATCGCAGAGAATTGCAGCCATCTCCAAGGCACCGGTACATGAATGCGTTAAAAGCGCTTTTATGCAGTTAAGATTATCCTGAAGCCACCCCTGACATTTTCTACTGAAGTATCCATCGCCTGCAAGTTGACTATTCTGAATAACAGCCTGAGATATATACAGCAGTTCCTTTCCAACAATAAATGGCTTATTGAAAGGTATCACAATGTATCACCTGGTTATGAATTATCTGTGGATGAACGCAAATTAGCCAAACCAGACTTCAGCAAAAAAGCTGGAACAGCCAACAAACAAGATGAAGCACGTTTCCGTTATTTGGCAATTTCTTGAAAAGATGCCATTTTACTCTTTCTTCTCGCCTCTCAAGTTATTGAGGTCAAACCTATACACAGCGTACTCAGTATTCTCAAAGGCCTTGCCAAAAGGTCCATCAGCCGGAAATGGCACTCCCTTTTTCACGAGAAACACTGACCAGTTATTTTCTAATGCTGTTGAATTGAGAGATTGATCCCAGGTTGTCTTCTGCAGCAACCTGTAGTGCATTTTCTTTTCATCGTATCTTGGCGCATGTTCGTATTTGAAATTGCCAGCGTAGAGCTGATGACCGTATATTGCCGGAATCTGTACCTGTCGAAGATCATCGAAATCAGTATAGCCTGGGTAGCGCAGATCGTTGCTCACCAGCACTGTCTTAGCGCGAGGTATCTTGCACAATACTTCCGCAACATTTCTATTATCGACATACTGAAAACCGGACCAGTCGCCTGTCAGATAAGCACAATAACTGTAGAACTGCTGGCTCACAGGGTATCCTGCCAAAAGCACACCAACAACGCCACATAACCTCGCCTTTTTTACACCGAACAGTGCAATTCTGGAATTTAAGATAAGTAGTGCAAGCATTGCAAAACAAGCAGCAGACAAACCCAGCACCTGCTGGATATTGCCATTGTTATGCAGGTTAGTCATCGATTTAGGCGTCAGCACAAAAATATTCACAAAGAAGAGAGGAGCGATCAGCCAGCAACTGACATATATACCATTCCAAAATGTCGTATCCCGCTTTTTCCTGTAAACAGTCAAGCAGTAGAAAATCACCATGGCCGACATAATCCATCTCAGTAGATACTTAACACTACCTTTTAATATGAGGAATAATTCTGCCTGAACCGGATAAACACTGCCTATAGATCTGTCTGCTAAATTAACAAAATAGTACCAGGGGCTTAACCTGACGGTAGTTGAACCTTCCGGCGAAAGTACACACATGAGCACAACTGCAGAACCCAGTGATGTGCATGCTATAGCCAACATCTGATATTGCCCTTTATATGCCTGCACAAGTGCTATAAGTCCCACCCCCCCGCCTACAGCTACAAAATACGGACTTTTGGCGGCTACAAGAGAAGTCAGTGAAATAAAAAGCAACACCCTCATCCGTCTGTCACGAGTATTCAGTACACTGTATGCTGCTACCATAAACAAAAAATACCCCAGATAACTGCTTAACAGTGGAAAGTAAGCTGCAGATATTTTAGGCGATATATAAAGATCACGGACAAGAATCACCCAGCTATCCGTGAGAGAATGGCCTGATACTGCTGTCTGGAAAGCAGTTATAATTGCCATGGTCGGGAACGGTCCTATATACAACATAACAGCATAATACAAAGGCCCTGGTAGATCGCTGGCGATAACATCTTTCAGCAGAACAATCACCCCCAGCACTCCAAAAATCAGTACGGGAAAAACAATCCCGAACAGACAGGTATGCGGCGGAACGCCTGAAACCTTGGAAATACTCGCAGCCATATTCTGTACAACATAATGATACCCCGGAGAGTAACCTACGTTACACAACGAAGGTGGAGGATAATCAACTGCCTTCACAAGACTTTGAACCTGGCTGAGATAATATGCGCTGTCAATATTATAGAAACATTGGGGATACTCTCCACCTGCCATCTTGAATCCCTGCCACAAAATCAGTCCGAAGAAGAAAACCACAATACTGACTGATAAAATGTTGTTCAGCGTCAACCTGCACTGTGGAAACCGGATACGCACCGCTACCGATTTCTTGACACTCACAACTCCTGCAACGGCAGCAGGGATAAATACTACTGCCGCGACTGTCACATGAACACGCAGCATGACTAGCGAGAACAGAGACACCAATACAAGGCCAACTACCTGATACACAAGCAATTCAGGTATGCCAACCGGTCTATCACGATTTCCCATCATGACATACATTGGAAATAGACCCGCTATGACAAGAGCAACTAGTGCTATGATATAATTTCCAGGCAAGTCATGCCTCCGGTGTCAAACAGATCAGAACACGCATAACAACTGAGATGCTGTCAGCTTCAGCGGCGACAAACAGTCAGGCTACAATCGACAGACAGTGTAAATTCTGTCTTTAATGTCTTTTACAAAACTGTCCTTGTCACTCATCAGATAAAGAACAATACTCCCCAGACCAGGAACGACAAGCCGGTTGCAATACATCAGAAAGGAAAGAGTAATCGCATCTGAAGCCCTCACGCCTGTAGCTGCCAGAAAATACACAAGGATGCCTTCCCTTACACCAAGTCCACCGAGTGAGACCGGAAGAAGAGAAGCAATAAAAATGGCAGATGAAACCAGAAAAAAATACGAAAGCGAAAGAGGGATATGCAGGGCTTTCGCCAAAAAATAATCGGCGAGAATACCTGCTGCTTGAAACACTATTGAAATAGCAATAAACACCAGGAATAAACGAAATTTGATCTGCGACAGCAACAGAACAA
>JBFHGS010000366.1:0-3824 GCA_041582995.1 Desulfopila sp.
ATTTGTTTATTTGTATGTGCAACTAACAAAGAGGTTCATATGGAATGCAAGCCTGACAATCTATTAGAATGCTGTCTGTTTTTTACCGCCAACTCCCTCGCCCGGGTTATCACCCGCATGGGGGAAGAAGAATTCGCCAGCGTGGGCATGGCACCTTCGTATGCGTTCATTCTCACCCTGGTTACGGATTCGCCCGGTATATCGCAAAAAGAACTTGCGGCGCAACTGCACATGGCCCCGTCAACAGTTTCCCGCTTTATTGATGCATTACTGAAGCGTGGTCTTATTCACAAAGAAGGACAAGGCAGAAACACCTTCATTCATCCAACTGAGAAGGGACTTGCAATGAAACCGGCAATCGCCAAGGCATGGCATGGCCTCTACGAGCGATATGTTAAAGCCCTCGGAAAAGAAGAGGGTGAAAAATTGACACAACTGGCTGCTGAAGCATACCGGAAGCTCGAGCAGGAATAAGCGACTTACCGGCCGACAAAATGTTGTATGCACAACTAACACTTTCCCACTACCCATTATGGATAGATTATTTCAACCACTACTCATGAATCAGGATCTTTCGGCTGAACAGCCACTCTCATTCAGTTTTTTTGAACGTATTGTCTTATCCGGCATGCTGCTATTTATAGTTTCCATACTGTTTATTGCAGCCCGCAACGGTGCTCTGCTGATTTCCGGCCATACCGCACATGGCGGACCACTTGAAACTATAGCCAACATCCTGATTTCCGCTTTTTCCAAGTTATGAAACTGTTGACGCCGGCCCTTACTTGTATGCACAACTAACATTGTGCACAACATGAGGATGAACATAGCGCTGCACACAACGGTGCTATCGTACTCTAAAAACGGTCTGGCTGATGGCAAACAGGATTTGCAGTAAATTGATTTGCCGCTCTTTGACTTTATGATAATTGACTACTGGTCACCTGGGCAGCGACCGGCTTGCTCTGGCGTGAGGGAAAAGCTCTCCAAAAAACCGGGCAGAGCAGAGACAATATGAAAAATGTTAAACAGATATGGTGGGCAGTAACCACATCAGGCATCTACCTGCCTGCCATATTTTTCAGGCGAGCCCTGATTTCCTTTTCCAGCTGCAGCGTCACCAGAGCCATGGCACGGCTTTCACGGATTGCACCGGAATCATTCCAGCCCTTCAACAATGCTAAACCCTTGTACTTTCTGAACTCTTCTACAGAATTCACCATGGTTTTCCAACCAAAGAGTTTCTGGAGAATATGACGTTCAGCCGGGCTTAAATCTCTGTCTGTATCAATATCAGAATGATTGTCGATTGGAATGAGCATGTTCGCTTTTTAACCTGCAGGGGTAAACGCTGATTTCAGCTTTGATAGAAGTAGATCTGTTCGGAAATAGAGTACCAATTAACATAATCGAAAGCCCGCACGAGAAAAACAGATTCCGGTTATACGGCCGAATTTCCTCCTTCCGCAGGCTATTCGGCCGTTAACAAAATACGAGTGATATTTTGCATACAATGCTTATTTTGTATGTATATGGATGTTCACCTTCAGCCCCTTCAAAGGTGTCGTGGAAAGGAGGAATCACCATGAAACGCAACATCATCATTCTCTTCATCGTCCTTTGTCTGGCAGGCAGTTCTTCCGCATTTGCCCGTGGCTCGTACCGCAGTCACTATGATGGGTACAACAGCAGACATCACAGCAACCATTACAGCAGATCATATAACTATGGGTACAGAGACAGAAGCCACCGCCATGACCTGGGGACCTTTATCGCTGTCGCAGGAGGCCTGATTCTCTTTTCTGCACTCGTGAATTCTGCACAACCGGCTCCTTCACGAGAGTATTACAGAACGCCATATAGATCATACGAACCTGCTCTCATGCCACAACCACGCGTCTGTTTTGAGACGCGCAGAGTCTCAGGCGAATTACAGGTGAACCCCTATGACGGCAGTCAGGTCTGGGTACCGTTTGCCTATCCGCTCCTTAGACGAATACAGGTTCCCTGCTACTGACAATACTGGACTGATTACATTATTCGGATTGCAGTTATCTCCGCTGCCGTACGGTTCGCCGTACGGCACAGATTATCACCGTTCCTCCCTTCTTAAAAAAACAACACTTTCACAACAAATGGTGGTAGACTGCAGGGTATCCTGATCCTCCTGTTATTATATCTCTTTTCTAAAGATAGTGGAGACTTCAGAGTAGCGGACACTCTCAATAATGAGGACATTTAACGATATCCATGCAACAGCAACAGGACGTTATATGAAAAAACGACTTCAAATCATTCTCCCGCTTGCAGCCCTCATCTTTGCCTCTGTTTTTGGGTATCACTTCTTCACCGAAAGTGACGACGACTCGCTCTTGAAATTTTCCGGTAACATTGAAGTTACCGAGACCCAGATGAGTTTCAGGATTCCTGGCAGATTGCTTGAACGGCTTGTGGACGAGGGTGATCGTGTCCGTTCCGGCCAGTTACTGGCACGTCTCGACAACAGTGATCAGCTCATCGCTCTCGCTCAGGCAGAGGGTAATCTCGCTTATGCCAAAGCAGTTCTGGCTGAGCTGGAAGCTGGCAGCAGACAGGAAGATATTGACCGAACGAATGCCAGAGTCGAGCAGGCTCGCGAAACACTGACCGAGCTGCAAAACGGCAGCCGAAGTCAGGAAGTCGAAGCGTCAAGGGCTGAATTCGAAAGCACCAAAGCTGCAGAACAATCAGCAAATGTCCAGCTCAAGCAGGCGAAAAATGACCTCAACCGTTACACTAATCTCTACAAAGAAAACAGTATCAGCAAGAATATACTCGAAAGCTACCAGAATCTTTTCGAAACCGCTGAAAACCAGGTAAAGGTAGCAGAGGCCCATTCACGGACAGTAAAAGAGCAGTTGGGACTGCTTCTGGCCGGGCCTCGCATCGAGCAGATCCGCAAAGCTGAAGCAGCACTGCGCCAGGCTGAAGCTGAATATGCCCTTGTAAAGGCAGGTCCCAGAAAAGAGAGTATCGAGCAGGCCAGAGCAAAAGTCACAGTAGCTGCAGAAGCAGCAAAACAGGCCAGGCAGCAACTCATCTATACAGAGCTGAAAGCTCCCATGGATGCGGTAGTACTCAGCTCTGCCGCCGAAGCTGGAGAATACCTTAACCTCGCTTCACCCGTGCTCACCCTCGGCCAAATCTCCACCCCCTGGCTGCGCGCCTATATCCACGAAAAGGGCCTTGGCCGGATACAGCTGAACCAGAAAGTTGAGGTATCCACCGACTCCTACCCGGACAAGACCTACGCCGGTCATGTCAGCTATATCAGCAGTCAGGCCGAATTTACTCCGAAAACTGTCCAGACCTTTGAAGAAAGGGTAAAACTTATGTTCAGGATCAAGGTGAGTCTCGACAACCCGGATAACGAACTCAAAGCCGGAATGCCTGCCGACGGCATCATTCACCTCGCCCGGCAACAGGAAAACTGATTTTTCCTGATGAAACGAGCGACCTTGCAACAACCGGCATCTGCTGAAAAACCTGCTATTTTCGCAGACAGACTGACGAAGACATTCGCCGGGCTTACAGCAGTCGATGAGCTGTGTTTCTCCGTTTTCCCCGGTGAGATATTTGGTCTGGTCGGCCCTGACGGGGCCGGCAAATCGACCAGCCTGCGTATGCTCGCCACCATCATGGATCCGGATTCAGGCACGGCCTCTATTACCGGCTTTGATACGGTGAATGAAGCGGAGTACGTTAAAGATCAGCTCGCCTATATGAGCCAGAAGTTCGGTCTCTATCAGGATCTTACGGTTGGTGAAAATATCAACTTTTATGCC
>JBFHGS010000367.1:0-3818 GCA_041582995.1 Desulfopila sp.
GAAAAAAAAGAAAGGTAGCTGAAATGCAAAACTACAGGGTGAGCTGTAGTGGCGTGGGAAGCAAGAGTAGCAGGCCTGATTCTCTCAGAGTGTATACTTGTCAACAACGGGCATGTTGCTGGAGAATTTTCTCAAGCATAATGATATCGACTGGTTTAGAGAGGTAATCGTTCATACCAGCTTCAAGGCATTTTTCTTTATCGCCGGTCATGGCAAAGGCGGTAAGGGCAATGATGGGAATGTCTGCAACATTTTTAAATTCTCCACTCGTTCGGATATGACGTGTGGCTTCAAAGCCATCCATTTCCGGCATCTGGATATCCATAAAGACACAGTCGTAATCATCATGTTTTAATGCCTGCAGGGCAAGCCTGCCGTTATGAACAATCTTTACAGAGTGACCGAGTTTTTCCAGAACAGAACGTAATATCTGCTGGTTAATGAGATCATCTTCTGCAAGTAGGATGCGTTGACGCTCAGATCCCGTTGTGATAATTCGGGGTGGTATTGCACTTACGACTACATCAGCAGTGTTCGTATGGATGCCGGCGATAATATCAAACCGAACCCTGGTTCCTTCAGTTTTTCTGTTATGAATGTCAATTGTTCCGCCCATCAAGGTGACTAACTTTTTGACAATGCTGAGTCCCAGGCCGGTACCCTTATATTTCCTCCTAAAGGCTCCTTCGACCTGAACAAAAGGTTCAAAGAGGTCGTTGTCGGTGAGAACAGGAAGGCCGATGCCGGTATCTGTCACGCTGCAGTTAAGCCTGATGGAACCTGCAGTGGGGCGCTCCATTACCTGAAGAGAAATATGTATTTCACCTTTATCGGTAAATTTCAAGGCGTTGCCGATAAGATTCGTGAGAATCTGCCGGTAGCGGATATGATCCGCTATGACAGTTTCTGGAACTTCTGGGTCAATCTGACAGGATAAGGTAACCTCAGAGTCTCGATTCATTAAATTAAAAGAGGCTATAAGCGAGGTGATCACTTCGCGTGGCGAAAAACGCTCGCTTCGAATAGAAATTTTGCCGGCTTCAATTTTGGAAAAATCGAGAATGTCGTTGATTATAGTCAGCAGGCTTTTTCCGGATTTGAGTGCGGTTTCAACATACTGACGCTGCTCTGTTGAGAGCGGAGTCAGACCGAGGAGTTGAAGGGTGCCGAGAACGCCATTCATGGGCGTGCGGATCTCATGACTCATGTTCGCAAGAAATTCCGACTTGGCCTGGTTTGCATTGCTGGCCTGTTCTTTTGCAGCCTCAAGTTCCAGCATAATTTCTTTACGGTTGTTGATGTCACGGGTTACGCCGATAATTCCACTGAAGACACCTGAACTGCTCCAGAGAGGAGAGGCGATGCTTTCAACCCATATTGAGTTTCCGTCCTTTTGGATGAGTTGAATCTCCCAGTGGATCGGAGGAACATCCGTTTTATAGGGAATCTTCTGGAATTTTTCAAAGAGCGGCGACTGTAAAATGATTGAACGATACAGAACCGGCAACGCTTCAGCAGGGCTATGGCCACTCAGGTTGGTTATGGAGGGGCTGATGAATATGGGTTTCAGGGAAATGTCGGTAGTCCATATAACATCATGGACATTATCGGCGAGAAGCCTGTAGAGTCTTTCACCTTCCTTGATTTCCTCTTCAGCCTGTTTGCGCTGGGATATATCACGTGCTCCTGCCAGGATGAGTTGTTCGCCATTTACACTCAACAGCAGGGCATTGATTTCGACAGGTATATGCCTTCCATCCCGTGCTACGTGAATGGTTTCGAAAGTTATGGAGCCTCTCTGTTGTAGCTTTTCAATGAGAGTCTCAAGAAGCAGTTCGCAGTCCGGCAGGTTGATATCCCGGGGGGACATTTGAAAAAATTCGTCACGGCTGTAGCCCAGTCGCTGGGTTGCTTCTTTGTTGACATCGACGAATTTGCCGATGTGACGGTTTTTCAGATCAGGTGCGATAACAAACATCGCATCAGTGGAGTAATTGAAGTATTTGCGGTATCTGTTTTTACTTCTGCGAAGAGTATCCTTGGATTCTTTTAACTCATCATTACTGTTTTCAAGCGTATCAGTAGTCGCGGAAGATGTCTCAGAGATGTGTTGTAGACGCTGCTCAAGCTCGGCAATACGGGCATTGGCTTTGGCAAGCCTCATTAGCAATTCTTTGTTCCGTTGTGCAGGAGTTGAGGACATTTTCTATAAAAACAGGTATTGCCGAAAACCGTGCAGGATCTTTTCCACAAATCAGCGGATGTGGCTGCAGTGTCTGCTGTGATTGCGAGCACAGATAATACCGTATCCGGGATCATTGCGTCAAACGAAAAAATGCTGCAGGTTGCCGGTATATCACTGTTTTGGTCCGGCAGTAGGATGCAGAGACTGGAGCAGGATTCCCATGCGATATTAGAATGTTGTGGGAGGGTGAAGTGTGTCAGGGTGTGGCGTGCGCATACGAATTGTAGAAGTATGCCATGCGTTTTGTTGAGTACGCAAAGGAGCAGCTTATTTTTTGTTAGCAGTGTGAAGTGCTTCCGGCACCTTAACAATAAGAAAAAGACCCGTCACAAGAGACATGGCAAGGAGAGTGCATCCGGCAGCAATAAGTGCAGTTGAAAGGCTTGACTGGCGCGAACTATAACCGATAAGCGGGCCGATGATGCTGAAACCTGTACGGATAATAAGGCTTCTGATCGACAGCACAGTGGCTCTGATGTCGGAGGTACAGTACTGATTGGTAAGGTCCTTCAATACCGGGGTAGCGTAACCTCTGGCCACGTAAAAAAGCAGCAGTGCGAATAATCCGGCGGTCAGCGGCAGGGTGCCCAGCAGAATGTAGCCGCATGGAATATAGACAACAATACAGGCGAGGGCAAGCTTGGGCCCAAGCAGGTCACGCAGAGTGGAGGAAAAAGCGGAAACAACAGCAACTGTCAGGTTCAGGACAACCCAGATAGGGGTGATGGTAACTTCATTCAGGCCTTTATGTACAAAATAGACCTGTGCTGTCCAGGCCATACACAATGTTGAGGTGCCTATCACTGAGGATATCAGCAGAGTGGCACTCAGTTTCATATTCACAAAAAGTGATCTGTGGCAGATAGCCAGGATTTGTCTGATTCCTGGGTGGTGGGCGAGTTTCTCCCGCTGTGGTTCCACAAGCAGGATTGAGGCCGGTATGGCGATGGCGGCAATGAGTGCCTGGGCAGCATAGACTGCACGATAACTGATTAAAGCGGCAATCAAACCGCCGCAGATGGCTGCGATAGTTTCTGCGAGGTTGCCGAGTGAGGTGATTCTTCCCTCATATTGCAGATAACGATGTTCATCGCCGGATTCTGCCAGGCTGTCATAGAGCAAAGCTGAATCAGAGCCGGAGATAAAGCTGCCACCAAGCCCGAGAACAATCTCGGCTACCAGAAAATGGCCAAACGAGCTGGAAACAGAATAGAGTATGAACCCCAATGTGCCCAGTATTGAACCCAGAACCAGAGATTTTTTGCGCCCGATGACATCCGCCATATATCCACTCGGTATTTCCATGCAGGCCACACTTATCGAATAGATAGCCTGAAGCAGGTAGATATCAAATTCATCTAGCCCGTTATCTGAATAAAAGAGTGCCACAACCGGCATGATCAGCATCAGCCATTTGGAAAGCTTGATCAGGTAAAGATAGTAGATGTTGGGGTGTATTGTCGGGCGCATGAATGAGGAGGTCAGGAGACAGGAGTTAGGGGGAAAGGATAACGGAGAAAAATGACAATTATAGCTGTTTTTTCGGAAATGGCTCGTTTTTCCGGGGATGAAA
>JBFHGS010000368.1:0-3810 GCA_041582995.1 Desulfopila sp.
CTCTAAGATGGTCGCTGAAAGGATTTTCGGCATCAATGGGGATGACGCATATCTCACTGGAATATTACATGATTTCGGCCTCATTGTCGAAGAGCAGGTACTCAGCTCTGAGTTCATGGATGTATGCAGAAACAGTACATCGACCACCACACTTCTTACTCAGGAGCGCACTCTTCTTGGCACTGATCACTGTGAAATTGGTCACCTTATGACGCTCGACTGGTCAATGCCAAAAGCCATACAGGAAGCCATACGTGATCATCACACACTGCTGGAAGAAGTCGAACCCGACAGTCTAACAGGCATCCTGCAGATTTCAGAATATCTCACTGGACAACAGGGCTTTACAACTCTTCCACAAATGGAAATGCAGATTTCACCACCTTTGCTCGACCACATCCAGGAACATATAGATGAATACACCGTTCTCATTGAAGATTTCCCTGATGAGATGGTCAAGGCTAAAGATCTGTACAGCGGAGGTGGCAACTGATGAATCCCGGTAGTGGAATTCTGACTAAAAGCCTCACTTTCGACCGCGACCGTGAAGACCTTTTCAGTTTTCTCTCTGCACGCCTTAAACATTCCACAATTCTTGCTGTCGACAAAGCAGGAGCACCCATCCTCGGCACAAGCGGGACCCTATTTCCTACTGAACGGATCAGAAAATTTCTAACGGAAGCTGCAGCTGTGAACGCAGAAGAATATCCATTGCAAATGTCTGAATCCGGTTACTTTCTGCTGCCTGTCCCACAACTGGAAATGAAGCTTTTGTTCCACACTGACATTTCAGACAGACCAGAAATTCTGCTCAATCTTATTTCACTCGGGTCTGAACTGTTCTTCACCAGCAGAGATCTTGCCACTACTACCAAAAAGCTGGCCATTCAAAAAACGCAGCTCAACCGAAAATTCTCAGTACTGGATGCAAAATATCAGGAGATGCTGGTCGAAACCCAGCGGAGTTACCAGATTATTCAGGAGCAGCAGGAAAATTACTCAAAAACACTGAAATCAGAAATCCAGGCGCAAACTCGTGAGCTCCGTAAATCCAAAGCCGAGGCTGAAGCAGCAAATGTAGCAAAAAGTCAATTTCTTGCTGCAATGAGTCATGAAATCCGCACGCCTATGAACGGAATCATCGGCTTTACCGACATGCTGCTTACCACTCACCTTGATGAAGAACAGCAAGACAGCGCCATGACTATCAAGCGCAGTGGTGAGGCACTGCTTGCTCTTATCAACGATATTCTTGATTTCTCTAAGGTCGAAGCGGGCCAGATGGATCTCGAATGCATCGATTTTGACCCGGAAATTACGGCTTTTGATGTTTGTGAACTCATTAGACCGCGGGTTTCTGAAAAACCGATAGAAGTACTCTGCCGCATCGGTGATACACTACCGGCAACGGTCCTCGGTGACCCCGGGCGTTTCCGCCAGGTACTTATTAACCTCATGGGTAATGCTGCCAAATTCACAGAACGCGGAGAAATCGAACTCACTATCGATGTCGATGAAGAGACAGACACATCCATCCTTCTTCATTGCCATATTCGCGATACCGGTATTGGGCTTGAGGATTCCAAATTCAATACCATCTTTGAGAAATTCAAGCAGGCAGACGGCTCGACAACCCGAAAATATGGAGGTACCGGACTAGGTCTTGCTATTAGCAAAAGCATAGCCTCACTCATGCAGGGCCGACTCTGGGTCGAAAGCACGCCTGGTATAGGCACGACCTTTCATTTCACAGCTATGATGCTGAAATCTCCGCATGTACAACGCACATCCTCTACACCTGAGATCCTGAGAGGCAAGCGCATTCTCGTTGTTGATGACAATAGGGTAAACAACGAAATTCTCGAGACTATGCTGTTGCAGGCTGGTATCGTGGTTACATCGCTCCTTGATGGAACCAATGCCATTCGTCTGCTCAGAGAAAATTCCAACGCAGGAACCCCATTTGACCTTGCCATTCTAGATCTCAGGATGCCAATTATCTCGGGATTTGAGCTCGCTCAACAGATCCGTCAGCTAGATTCTCCACTAAAGACTCTTCCGCTGATGGCGTATACATCGTCTATTGAAAAAGTTGCCACCCGCTGTAAAGAAGCAGGCTTTTCTGCTTTTTTGACGAAACCCTGCCGGTCCCAGATATTGTTCAAAACAATCGCGCGTATCCTCACCCCGGGCTCCGAAACGGAGCCACAGAACGAATCCAGCGAACTCGTCACGCAATATTCTGTGCGGGAAGAACTGAAGCATTCAGTTCGCCTGCTACTCGCAGAAGATAACAAGGTAAATCAGAAACTTGCCTACATTATGCTGACAAAAGCCGGTTACAAGGTTACAGTTGTTGAAAACGGCAGACTTGCAGTCTCGACATATACCTCCAACCCGGATCAATTCGATATCATCCTGATGGATGTCCAAATGCCGGAAATGGACGGTCTCGAAGCGACCCGGGAAATCCGCCGGCGAGGGCACCGCCATATTCCCATTATCGCCATGACCGCCAACGCTATGAAAGGTGACCGGGAGATATGTTTAGAAGCAGGGATGACCGATTACATATCAAAACCCGTCAAACGTGAGCTCGTCTTCCAGGTTCTCGACAAATGGCTGTATAAAAATAACCCCTGAGCAAGGTACACAATGCAAACCAGTACAAGGTTGCAGCAGTCCCGGTCCTTCGGCCTTTTCACTTGGGCCGACAGACCTTCGGCAAGCAGAAATCCGTTATTATGGCTGCTGCACACTATAGTACGACTCTGCCTTATCACATTTTCTGAATTGAGGAAAAACGATCTCGCTCTGCGCTCCGGAGCCCTCACCTACACAGTCCTGCTCTCGCTCGTACCAGTTCTTGCGATGAGCAGCGCGGTGGTAAAAGGGCTTGGTGGTGGTGATCAGCTTCGTGAGGTCGCATATAGCTACATAGATACCCTCGATACAGGGTTCGGCTCTATTGGCCCCAAACCGGAACCGCCACCTTTTGAAATTATGGAGACACCGGACGAACAATTGCCGTCCGGTCTCACTTCTCATCTCCGCTCTGCCCTGGACAGGCTCTTTGACTATGTTGATAAAACGAACTTTGCCACCCTTGGCACGTTTGGCATGGTGGGTATTTTACTGAGTGTAATACTGGTATTGAGTAATATTGAAGTAGCGATGAATTCGATCTGGCATGTCAAGGACAGTAGATCTATCCCGCGTAAAATAGCCGATTACCTTACTCTTATAGTGCTGATGCCGATCTCGATCAATATTGCGTTTGTGGCAAGTGCTTTTTTAAAAAACCCGACTCTCGCCTCCAAATTTCAAATTCTTTTCCCTTTTATCTGGCTGCAGACGCTGATTCTGCAATTCGTACCGGTTTTCTTTATCGCCCTTACTTTTTATGTGATCTACATATTTTTCCCCAATACCAAAGTGAAGACCGGCCCGGCGATGCTTGGTGCCTTTCTCGCGGCCCTACTCTGGTTCGGAGTACAAAACACATATATCAGTCTACAGGTAGGTGTATCGCGCTACAATGCCATCTACGGTTCTTTTGCAACCTTGCCACTCTTTCTCATCTGGATGTACCTCGGCTGGCTTTTTATTTTGGGTGGGGCTCAGCTTGCCTATGCCTGCCAGAATATCAACACGTACCGACTTGCTCCAAAGGTTGCCATGCCGTCACAACGTCTGAGTGCAGCATTTGATATCATGGAATCAGTGCAGAAAGCTTTCGAAGAGAATACTTCGGTTACAGAACAGGATATCATTGAGCATCACCCTGCATACAGTGCCTCAATACTGCAG
>JBFHGS010000369.1:0-3807 GCA_041582995.1 Desulfopila sp.
CCTCACTCAAATTGACGGTGTTAGTATATTAACAGCACAGGTTCTTTTTACAGAAATAGGGCCGAATCTTTCAAAATTCCCTTCCGTCAATCATTTTTGCTCATGGCTTGGGCTTTGTCCAAACAATAAGATTAGTGGTGGGCGGATATTATCATCCAAAACAAAACCAGGTTCCAACCGTGCTGCACAAGCTTTAAGACTTGCTGCCCACGCACTCTGGCGAAGCCAATCGTACCTGGGCCACTACTACCGGAAAATGAGAGCTCGTCATGGAACCCCAAAAGCAATTACAGCTACCGCTCATAAACTGGCCAGGATCGTTTTTCATTTATTGAAAACTGGCAAGACATTCGATGAAACTATTTTTGCCGATCAGGAAAGCATTCACAAGCAACGCTTGGTACAAAGAATGAGATCACAAGCCAAATATTTTGGGTTTCAATTAGTTCCGTGTGATTCGTGATGTTTTGTTCTTTAGAAGATAATATTATTAATCCGGCGGGCATTTAGACTAACACTATCCTGACACATAGGGTTAATAATACGTCAATGTTGTCTGTTGGGAATCTGTATTTTGAACTTCAATGCCCATCGGGTTAATAATGGCTCAGAGCAGAATTAAAATCCCTCAATTTAATTCTGCTCTGACTCTATTTATTCTGAGAAATTAGAGATTGCTGAGGTAAAGATGCAGGAATAGGTCGTACCCTATCCGTTTCGGCATGAGATTGAGATGAGGGGAAGATGAGATAGTTTGGGTTTCAGTATTATTGAGCAGTGAACAAGATATGTAGTATGATTGTCAGGTAAATATCTGGAATGTCAGTTAGTATAGTCGGTAAATAGTTTTGATTGGTAGAGGTGGTCATCGCCTTATGCCTGTAGCCCATGCTTGTTTATTATCATAAAGAAGAGATCAATATTCTCAATCAGATCCGGAATCAATTATGAGTGCTCTCTTAATGCTTTTATATTGGGTTGTGATCCCAATTGGTGGTTTTAAGCTAGCCAGCTGGCTGTTCCGACGAACTAAAAGTTTGGTGATAAAAGGACTGGTTATTTTTGGAACCTTGGTCCTTTATATTTGGTTCCTCTGGATAGCGGTTGGCAGAAATATGTGGCTGGATCATCAGGTGCGTGAAATGTGTGCCAAGGACGGTGGGATCAAGGTGTATGAGACCGTTGAGTTACCGAGGGAACGATTTGATAAATACGGTAACTATCACATCTCACCATGTGGATTCACCAAACCCAAGGATAAATATTGCCTCGAATCAAAGGATCATTACTACTTGAGAGGGAATCCCGTTTCGACAGGGTCACCGGATTTTTTTCAAAGTATCTACAGAGTGATTCGGCAAAGCGATGGGAAAGTTTTGGGAGAACGTAGTAGTTTTATTCGTCGCGGAGGAGGATTACCCGGACCTTGGCATCTGACGTCTTTTAGCTGTCCAGGAAGAATTAGCCTTGTGAAGTCAATATTCATAATGGAGAAAAATGATGAGCATAATCGCTGAGTATTATCAACAAGCTGAGCTTACTTTTGCGGCCTATGCCGATCTTTATTCTGGAATACCTGAGGACATTTACCCAGAGGCTTTGAAAAAAGCCAACATGTTTGAAACTCAGATTAACGATTTTATATCAAAATATTCTGTTGTTACACAATATTCAGATGCTTCAGTTAAGGGCTGCTATTGAAAATGGTTATCTCTTGTGCTCTGAACAACATCTTCAAGTCGTGCAAAAAGGAATATGGATTCGGAAGAGTAAGTGGTCTGTTCCCGTTTTCGTCTAAATTGAATTTTTATGCCTAGCAAACAGATAGGTGGCTTTGTTCGCCCCTCAATGCATCAAGTGCATGCCTAGCTGGCCAGCTGGGAAAATAAAGGAAGCGTCCCTGCTTTTCTTAAACAATACAGGAGATAATGACGTGTTTTTTCTGATCAAAACTGCTCTGTATCTGGCTTTTGTTGCAGCTGTTTTAGCTGTTCTTAATTGGCGTGGAGTGGGTAAGATCGGGAAAATTGGAGCTTGTACCATTCTGCTTCTTGCACCTTTCTCAGATATGTTCATCGTGAAAGGGATTATGCAATATTTCAAACTGACTCATTCGCCATTACAACAAGTAATTAAAATCGTAGATAAACCGGGATCAGTGTTGTGGATGGATGAGGTATGACCAGGTTTTGACGAGTATGGTCGACAGTGGATGATAAGCAACTATCTCGACGGTATTAATCTTCAAATGCTGGCACTCAATGACGGCGAAGGAAAACTCTACATCTATAAGGCGGCTCCAGATGATTACTTGGAGAGTGCAAAGTTGCGATCGGAAATAGAACTAACGCAAAAAACACTTAAAGCTATGAGTGATCAACTGCATCGAGACCAGAAAGAGAAGCGGGACACCAGGGCACCTGGAGCAAAATACAGAGAAATGGATGCGGCGTTTAGGTCTAAACTGAACGCCTATGAACAGATAAGGAAAAAGGAAATCGCTCAGATTGTTAATCGGGCCAAGGTCTACAAGTTAACGGGGAATGTACTGCCAGCGGAATTGCCGCCCTTTTTCTACCGGGTGCAGTTTCAGCGTGTCCGCCAGCCGGATTGGCTGGAACAGTTTACTTGGTGTGACGAGATAGAGATTTTTGATAACCAGAAAAATTAGAAGATTGCTTTTTCAAAACGATGTCTAGGGTATAGCCCAGTTGTTGGCAGCGCTTATGGTCCAGGCAAACCATTTTTTGGAGGGGAAAGACTTGGTGACGAACATGCCTATGCCTTCGATGACAAGGTGTTGTTTGGATACGCGAGTGAGGGGGGATACGACGGATCAAGAGAATGGAATTTCACCGATAGAAAGAAAAAATAATCTTATAGGGGGCTTAAGGTGCAATAAATAGATAGGGTCAGAGCGGAATGGCACTAGTTTAAGCAATATTTATTATTGAAATTAAAAGGAAAACCATAAGCAGAGATGCCGTTCGAGCTTGCAAATAACCTTAGCAACCAAGGATTGATGTTATGATGGCAATCGCCGTATTAGGCGCCCTCTTTCTTTATGGGTGGCTTTCATTTGGAGTTGTCTGGTTGGTAGCGCGATGGGCGAAGAAGAGAGGATGCAGCCCGATCCGTTGGGGAATAGTGGCAGGGCTGGTTATGTATCATCTGGTGTTCTGGGACTTTCTCCCCACCTTGATTGTCTATAAATATTACTGCGCTACCAAGGCAGGGTTTTGGGTCTATAAAACACCGGAGCAATGGAAGGCTGAGAATCCTGGGGGGGCTGAGACGTTGACTTGGAGAGAAATGTCTCCTGATTATAACATATCCGGTAAGAATCGAGGGTATCAGTTAAACGAAAGAATAATATGGACTTGGGAAGCGAAGGATCTGCCGGTTATTCCTGTAGTTTTTTCTGAAGACCTGATCGTTGATCTGATAAACAATGAAATACTGTGCAAGCGCATTGGGATAGGTTCAGGACGTATCGGAACTGATATCACTCGATTTTGGACTCATTTTGGTCCTTTTACTCCAGGCAGTAAAGAGTTTGGTCAACTTAAAAACACATATAAAAAACTTGGGAGAGAAGTGAAATGAGCAACTCTGAGCAATATTACGATTTAGCTTATTTGGCAGAAGCCAGTTATGTGCTTTTTGACTAGTGCTCTGTAAACATTAAGATGTCGTAATATTTCTTAGCAATTTCGGCACACAGCAAGGCACGAATGAAGGAGCATAGCAACGCTATGTAACTGAATGAGAAACGAAGTCAGTGTGACAAAAGGGCTGGAAATATGC
>JBFHGS010000370.1:0-3769 GCA_041582995.1 Desulfopila sp.
ACCTGTGGCAAGGCCAATAAACAACGCCAGAACACTCGAAATTGCAGACAGCCAGAGAGTTGTCCACAATCCATCCATCAGAGGCCCGAGATTCCATGTAGCAACATACCCCAAGGTGTCGCCTTCGAACAGGTCCTCATTATGTGAAACTTTTTCAGTCCCACTGTCTACCACGAATTTCTGAACCGTTCCACCTTCAGAGGTTACTGTGATGGTAGTCGCCTTCCCTTTCGTTTTGATCTCAGATACAATGCCGTCAAACGGAATCTTCTGTGGATCTTCAGATTGGTAAACAAAATACTGAGGGACACGGTACCATCGCCATTCGTAGTCAATTTTTTTTATAGACCCATAAATTGATGCGGCCATCCCGACAAGGATGACCGCAAGCAATAACTTCCAGGGCCACAGTCTTTGTGTGGCGTTCACAATAATGAATCCTTTTGCTTACTGGAGTTCTTTAATCCAGGAATCTTCCTGGAACCACTTCTTGTAGATCTTGTCATACGTTCCGTCATGTCTGATCTGGTACATGAAATTATTCAGCCAGTTGAGGAAATCAGGATCGCCTTTACGAATACCCCAGGCAAGCGGCTCGAAGGTGAATGCGGTATCGATATGCTTTACTTTGCCCTCACCACGCTGAGCAACAGCAACTGTGTTGTATGGCATGTCATAAATGAAAGCATCGATTTTACCATTGGAAACTTCAAGTACACCTTCCTGCTCTGTCTCAAAAGAGATATATTTGGCGTTCGGGATCATGCGTTTGGTAGCCTGCTCACCGGTGGTGCCAAGTTTGGAAGCAACAGTATATTTCGCATCATTAAGATCTTTGTATGAATTGATCTCGCCTGCAACTTTGTTTGCCACGATGATGGACTGACCAATCTCGATATACGGGGAAGCGAAGTTGATAGACATGTTCCGCTCCTGAGTAAGGGTCATACCGGACATGATAACATCAAATTTGCTGGTCAGAAGCGCTGGAATAATTCCATCCCACGCGGTGGAAACGATTTCCAGCTCAACACCCATGGCTTTTGCCATACGCTTGGCCATATCAACATCGAAGCCGATGATCTCACCTTTCTGGTTCGTGAGCTCGAAGGGCATGTAGCCCGGCTCCATACCGACTCGAAGTGAACCGCGCTTAGCAATCTCATCAAGGGTTCCTGCCATTGCAGCTCCGGCAGTCAATACCATTGCAACCATCATGGCTGCCATTAACAGCGATAACTTTTTCATTTCATCTCCTCTTGTTCGTGCTTTACGAATAAAAAAAGGGTCCACCACGACCCTTTAAACCGCAAAATGTTCCATCAATACGACTTCCCCTCGTCTAGAAGCTCTTCAATCACCATTCTGGTGCCCCCGCATTCAGGGTTCGGACAAGGCGGAAGGTTCTCAATAGGGAGATAGACAATCATTGTCTCCCGGCAGTTCGGGCATACGAGCAATACAGGTTCGTTCTCACCGCGCATATATCACCTCACACAGGTTAAGATAACACCTCGAAAAGCTGGTCCTCCAATGGCTCTTATTAACATAGGAAAACGGGCAGGACAACCGCGTTTTCAACAGCGTGGCATAATTAATATACCACAAAATTGTGAAACTTTACGTAACCTGACACTTCAACGTCGTTTCATATCACTTTGATAATGCATAGAGATATTTCAGATCGCTTAAAATTGAGCTCTCGACAAAGGTGTTCATTCACCGTATCCTGAACACCTTTTGCAACGAACTTCATCCACGTCTGAACTCTAACCGTTACTTCAGTTGCCATCATTATGACCAATTCACCCGCGCAAGTCCAGCTGATGAAAGATAACACCAGCCTTATAACATACACAGCTCTGGGTCTTGCTATTCTTTTCTGGGGCTTCTCCTTTGTGGCAACCAAAGTGGCGTTGAAGAGTTTCAGCCCATTTTGCCTTATTTTTTTTCGTTTTATCACAGCAGCACTGTTCTTTGTCTTTCTTTTGATACGTACCGGTTTTCCACCACTGAAACAAGGTAACTTCAAAAAGCTTGCGCTGCTGGCTCTTTTTCAGCCGGGACTCTACTTCACCTTTGAAACACTCGGCCTGCAATACACCTCCGCGACCAAGACATCACTTATTATCGCCACAATTCCTATTGTGGTGCTGCTGTTCTCTATCCTGTTTTTAAAAGAGAAAGTTCGGTGGATAAATGTTCTCGGTATCATTATTTCCATGGTCGGCGTATCATTACTTGTCTTTGGTACCGGCAATACCGCAACGTTGAAGGGCGCGCTGCTTGGAGATGTTCTCATCACCGGAGCAGTATTCTCAGCAGCTGTCTATATGGTAATAACCCGTCATCTCGGCCAGACCATGACCCCGGTCCAGATCACCGGTATGCAGGTCATTTTCGGTGCCGTAATATTCTTTCCGGCCTTTCTTTACGACCTGCCAGAATTTCAATGGCATGCTGTTACCCGTGAAGGGGTTATCGCTCTCATAACCCTCACCATCTTCGCCACAATCGGAGCATTTCTCTGTTATAATTTTGCACTCAGCCGGATCCCTGCCGCACGCGCCGCCGTTTTCCTTAACGGTATCCCTGTAGTAACGGCTTTCGGTGCCTGGATCCTACTTGGAGAAACACTTTCTCCATTGCAGTTTCTTGGCGGAGGAATCGTTCTGGCGGCAGTATATCTTGCCAACTTTTCATACGGAACCAGTTAATTCCCTGCGTTTATCGGCTGCACTCTATATATCATGGAATAGGAGGGAATTCTCAATAAGAAAAAACCACATCCTTGCCCCTCAGGTATTTGGTTCGGGTGGCGTAGGGGCAAAGATGTGGGGAGGCGCAACGTATGGGCATAAAAAAACCCCGGACCAATTTATAAATTGATCCGGGGATGCCCTGTTTTATCCACTCAGATTGTATGCAGGAATGTTGTGGTCCACGTACAATTCCCGTCTCTGTTTCCGGCAGGTCTTCTGACTTTCCTGCCCTTTCAGCGGCCTTCCCGCTTTCTATAAGAAAGCAGTGACACACAAGGCTGAGAGAGTTTCCCCGACTGTACATGAAGATACAACTATCGGAGACAGGATTACAGCGGCGGGCCCGTTCCGGATTCACACCGGATTCCCTTTTCATCCACGTACGTGGAACCTGAAAACTGGTTTCATAATTACCTATATGAAAATACTCTGTCAATACAATTCGAGAAATAGCCAGGCGTTGTTGTAGTGGCAACCCCGGATCTTGGCGTATTTTATCGCCTGCATCAAAGAATATCTATTCACTGCACTGGACACGGGGGCCTCTATCAAATAAAGTGGCAGGAAATTGCACAGCCCTAAACAGCACAACCCAAAATATAAACTACATTTGCCCTCTCAAGGGCAGAGAAAGAAGGAAAGTACCAGATGAGTGTAGAACACGAGTTATTAGCACGAAGCGAATCAAAATGTGAACTGTGTAATGCCGATCAGGGCCTTGCAGTATTTGCAGTACCACCTGTGTCAGACGGCAGCTCAGATCAATGCGTGCTGCTCTGCCAGACCTGCTGTGACCAGATTGAAAACACCACAACACGTGATGTCAACCACTGGAGAGCTTTGCATGATACCATGTGGAGCCAAATACCTGCTGTACAGGTAATGGTATACCGCATGCTGCAGCAATTATCAGCAGAAGGCTGGGCGCAGGATCTCCTGGGCATGCTCTACCTTGAACCGGAAACCCTCACCTGGGCCCAGGCATCAGGTGAAACTAAAAATGAAGA
>JBFHGS010000371.1:0-3754 GCA_041582995.1 Desulfopila sp.
ATCACTTCGCCCGTCAATAAGCTGATAGTACAACTTGATATTTCCGGCTATTTGCAGAAACGGCACGGGAATTACTCCTGTTGTGAGACCTGCTCAGTTATCATGTGTCGGGGCCGGTGAACATATACGCCTTTATGTAACGTGTGGACTTACGGGGCTCACCGCAGCGTTGCATATTCCATTGAAACCCCATACTCATTCAATATTTCGGCATATTTTCCATTTTTAAGAATGATCTGGAGACCGGCATTAAACGTTTCGGTCAGTTCTTTGGCATTAGGATAACTACGGGAAATCATCAAACGAAAAGCATCGCTACTCTCAGGCTTCCCGGCAACTGCAAATGCATCAACCTGTTCCGGAAATGCCTGCCGAATCAGTCTCCAGCCAACCAGTTCATCCATCAATGTCAGATCAATACGCCCGAGCATTAACTTTCCAATATTCTGCTGATCCGTTGTCACATACTGAACGCGAAGCCCGGCATCCTTAAATGACTTTTCGTACCAGTAACCCAGGACTCCGCCTATCACGTAGACATTGAGATCCTTTAGGTTCTGCCATGACAAACCATTCGGAAATTTAGATTTTTTATAGAAGAATTTTGGAAAAAAATTGATTACGGGATCTGAAAATTCGAATTTTTCTGATCGCTGTTCAGTTCGCAGATAAGGAAATGTGCCATAAAACTCTCCGCTCGCCACCTTTTCCTCACCGCGTTTCCACGGCTGAAAACGAAAGACAACATTCACATTCGACTCATGAAAAGCTGCACACACGATATCAGGCACCAACCCGCTTATCTCACCAGTCTGCTCAATCACATATGGTTCATAGGTACTTGTGGTTAACAGCACCTCCGATGCGTGGGCATGAAAACCTGGTAAAAAGCATATCAACAGCCAAAAAAACAGCGCCAGTCGTCCCATGACATCTCCCCGGTCCAGACCGCATTTTCTCTTAAATGTTCTGAGAACGGCTAAATTTCAGCCTGTTCAGGTGAAGCGTAAGCAGCGGTGTTCTTCGTCAAAGTCACACCTTATCATCTGGCTGAAAAAGAAGGGTCATCAGATTACATTTTTGCTTACAACCTCAAAGACATGACGTTATAGGAAAAGAATACACCACTACCAATCTACAACTTTGCGAAAGTATGTTCCCGGTGTTCAGATTTATCTGACAATTCCTAAGCGTATACCGAGTGTATCACCAGTTTCTCACAAAGAATCAAAATTTTGGGACTGATCCGTTCATAATATCATGAAGCTGTCATTATCTCCAACCTGACACGATATACACTCAAGAAAAATACAACTCAGGATGAAGTTTATTTGTGTTGAAATTTTATGTCAAACTCTATGCAAATATTATTAATTTATAAGTTAGCCAAGGAACATTTGTGTATAAACTCAATATCGAGGCAATATTTTATTGACATGCGCCATTTTTGCTCTAAATTAGTCGCCTTTCGTATAACCTGATTAAGAGAGGAGATGTTTTATGCGTAACCATTGGAGTAGCAGGTTTGGTTTCATTCTGGCTGCTGTAGGATCTGCTGTAGGTCTTGGTAATATCTGGAAATTTCCGTTTATCACAGGAATGAACGGCGGCGGAGCCTTTGTTCTTGTCTATCTTGTAGCCATATTGTGCTGCGGTCTTCCTATCCTTATGGCCGAGTTTCTTATTGGTCGCCATTCCCAGAAAGATGTTGTCGGATCATTTAGAGATCTTACCCCGAAATCAACATTCTGGAAGAGTATCGGTTGGCTGAATCTTGCTGCAGCCTTTATCATTTTGTCCTATTACGGTGTTGTTGCCGGCTGGACACTCGATTACCTTTTCAAATCACTGACAGATTCATTTTCAGGTCAGGATCCCGAGGCAATAGCATCTATGTTCGGGGCGCTTGTCAGCGACCCGGTACGTCAGCTCGTCTGCCTTACCACCTTCATGGTTCTCTGCCTGTTCGTCGTCATCAGTGGTATCAAGGACGGTATTGAGCGCTGGAATCGAATTCTGATGCCGTCTCTTTTTGGAATTCTGTTCGTCATGGCAATCTATGCCATGACCACCAGCGGAGCCATGCAGGGCTTGAAATTCATGCTCTATCCGGACTTCTCCAAGCTTACAATCAATGGCGTATTGGAAGCTATCGGCCATTCTTTCTTCACGTTAAGTCTCGCAATGGGTGCCATGATCACCTATGCAAGCTACATGGACAAAAAGGAAGCAATTTATCCGGTCTCTATCCGCATAGCTTTTCTCGACACACTCGTTGCCATTGTGGCAGGTCTTGCTATTTTTCCGATTGTTTTTTCAGTCGGCATGGAGCCTTCAGGAGGACCCGGCTTAATTTTCAAGACGCTCCCACAGGTGTTTGCAACCATCCCATTTGGTACGGTTCTTTCCACCCTGTTTTTTGTCCTGCTTGCCTTCGCAGCACTTTCTTCTGCGATATCTCTGCTTGAAGTTCTCACCGCCTTCATGATCGATGAGAAAAAATATGATCGAAAGAAAGCGACTATATGTATGACCATCGCTGTCTACGTCGCAGGTATCCCTTCAGCGCTCTCCTACTCTACTTTTAGCAATGTGAAACTGCTGAAAGGAATGGAGATTCTTGATTCTCTCGACTATATCGCCAGTAATTTCATGTTGCCTATCGGTGGTCTCCTGATCGCAATCTATACCGGATTTATCCTCGATAAGAAGATCTCAAAAGCGGAAATCACCGAGGATGGAAGAGGCTACCTGACCATTTTCAACATCTGGTATTTCACCATCCGCTATATTGCCCCTATTGCTGTACTGCTGGTATTTCTAACCAAAATAGGCGTGATCGAGCTGTAATCTGCTCGTACTCTGCAATACTTCCTGGCTCGGCTCTGTTGGTAACTACCGTAAAGAGCCGAGCCAGACTTCTGTTTTAGTTTGCATCCACCGCAAACACCTATCACTGATCTACTGCTATTTTCACCACCACCTTGTGAATTCCTTTCGGTGAAATCAACGGCATATGTGCATCTTCCGGGAAAAACATGGCAAAATACCCACGTTCAGCCGGCAACCACACCTCAGGCGCATCTGTAAAAAACAGAATATCTTCCTCTTCATCATATGCAGTCTCTTGGTGTTTGCATGATACAACAGGTGCCCAGCCCATGGTATCCGTTCCCTCTAAAACCAGCTGGATATCTATATATTTCACATGCGCTTCAAGCAGGGCATCTTCTTTGCGACGCCCCTCCTCTTTTGCGACCACCGCATACACCCGACGACCGTCAAGCTCATACTCTCCGACGGCGAGATCTCGAATGTCAGGGCGTAAAAGGAAATCAAATGCCAGCTTAAACCCTTTATGCAGATCATAATATCGTCCGGCATTGTCAAGTACATCAAAAATCATAGTAATTCCTTATAAAAAACAACTCGTACTGAATACAATTACACTTCTCACATTATCTTCCCTAACACCTACTTCCCGGTTTCAATAGTGTAAAAAATATCACCGCCACTAGCCGTACCTGAGGATTCCGTAACAAACTCCCAGCGACTGCTGATTGCATACTGCAGACGCACAGTAGAAACCGGATCAAATAGCCCAAGGCCATAACTTACATATAGTTCAGGCGAAAGATATTTTCCGATCACAAACGAGGCGTTTTGGGGGTCACCACCCGAACCGGCCTCGGTCGAAGCCACACCGAACTGATCCAACCCAAGCTTGCCGCCAATTTTAGCCGCAACGCTGCTA
>JBFHGS010000372.1:0-3705 GCA_041582995.1 Desulfopila sp.
ATGCTCCCCGCACCTCGGTTGCAGTACTGATAATCGGGTAGCCGGTTTTTTTTCTCCCCCAGCCCCCACAACATCTAACATTCGGGGCCGCACTTGGTGGTTCCCACAGAACACCGGACCGTAGTCGGATGAAGTATATCCGCAGCTCCTTGAAAGAAAAAAAGGGGCAACTGCGGATAATACCGAAAGCTGAATTGTCTCACATCGCGCCTGCCATTGGCGGACCCTGTCGGGTTGAATGCGTGGCAGAGCATATAAGGTCTCGCATTCCTCTATAGGTTTGGCCCTTCAGCGGGGTGAGTCATCCAGGCTTTTCTCTTCACCTGGCTCATTTCCGGCCACCCATGTGCTTTGGGGATGACATCCTTCGCCTAATATGGCCTCTGCTGGCTCCTGCCTCATCACAAACGATGTTACCACCGTCCACACTTCTGTTTCCAGACGCACCAGTAACAGGCCTCCCCGGGTAATTGCATGAGCTTCTGATGAACAGGTAAGCGACCCCACGGAGACTCCGATCGCGTCATTTATCGTATTTTCTGATCCTTGGGCCTAAACATGTTGTACCCAAGGGCATAAATGCTGCCTTACGCCCCTCATGGGGGGTACTAAACTGAGCCCGGAGACTCGACCTTATATGACGTTTCTGTTCGTCGCCCCACATCTTCGGAGTCTTGCTCCACTCGCTTACCTACACATAAGCTTTCTCCAAACACAACCTCAAGGTTATGCTCTTGCCTTCTGTTAGTGTTTTATGTTAAGCACATGACTTAACACAGGATACACACAGGGAACTGTACCCCCATTAGTTCACGCCCTGCCGGGCGCACACAATCGAATCAAAGGGACGGCAAAGACTTGGCGGTTATTTACGCATCGCACTGCGCTCAAAAGTCATGGTTTAATTTTGAATGCTTTACTACGCAATCTTGCTGCCCCTTATGCAAACGTTATCTATAAATGAAAATTAAAACCTTACTAAAATCGTTTTTTTTACCTTTATCAGGAGTAGTGTTATCAATTGTATTTTTGGTCGGTATTTTCGTTTTCAACTTATGGTACCAAAACACATACAAAACTGAACTCCAAACTATTAAGGCACCAGATTTTAAAGTAAAATTTGTTCTGTTGACTGATGTTTCTGGATTCGATGATACTTCTTGGTATGTCTACAAAATTGGCATTGACTCAGATTTATCCAGTGCTCAGAAAAAATCTGGTAAAACTGATGATGTTCTCTTTTGGAACTACTCTGAGGCCAATGAGCATAAAGAGAACCCTTATATCAGATTAGTAAAAGACAGGTATCTCATTTTTAGCAGAGGTAACCTTGATTATAGCCTATATGACCTCGTCCAAAACGAAGTTCTGGTCAATGAACATTCTGCATGGGGAGCTGTGGCGGCAAAACCAGACTTAAATTTGTCAGGAACAGAGCTTAATGAAAGAATGAATGATTGGGTTTTAAAAAATTTACACAGCCAGATACATAACTATATAAAGTAACACAGACCATCTGGCGCCAGAGGTTTTTTCTCCCCCAGCCCCCACACCAACAAGCAAGCGGGTCCGCACTTGGCGGTTCCCACAAAACACCGGACCGTAGTCGGATGAAGTATATCTGCAGCTCTTTGAAAGATAAAAAGGGGCAACTGCAGATAATACCGAAAGCTGAATTGTCTCACATCGCGCCTACCATTGGCGGACCCTGTCGGGTTGAATGCGTTGTAGAGCATATAAGGTCTCGCTTTCCTCTATAGGTTTGGCCCTTCAGCGGGGTGAGTCTTCCAGGCTTTTCTCTTCACCTGGCCCATTTCCAGTCCCCCATTGCTTTTCAGGTGACTTCCTTCGCTTACTATGGCCTCTGCTGACTACTGCCAAAACACCCTGCATGTTACCACACAAGACACTACCAAAACATCGACTGCCTGTTGGACAGACCTCCCCGGATAAGAGCGTAATCTTTCTCTACACGACTGCAGCATTTAACGTATCTCCTTAATTCTGGGCTTTTCTATATGACACCCAAGGGCATAAAATGCTGTCTTACACCTCTCAAGGGGGTTCTGAACTGGGGCAAGAAAATCGGCCTTGTATGCTAATTCTTTCCGTCGGCCAATAACTTCGGAGTCTCGTTCCTCGCTTACCTGTACTCCGGCTTCCTTCAGACCCTACCTCACGGTAACGCTCTTGCCTTCAGATAGAATTTATGTTTCTGTAATTAAAGAGAAACAGGATACATATACAGGGGACTTGCACCCTATAAGATTACGCCCATGCCGGGCGTACACCAGCAGCTCAACCTGACCAGAAAACACATCGGTATTTCATGTCCAGTTAAGTGGCTGGCAATTTAGCAAAACGTTAAATCGCAAATGAGTTATGAGCATGGATTTCGATAGTGAATTGAAGAAAATCTCCTTTGAAGATCAAGAAATAGACATGGAGCAATTATATTGCTTCACTGATGCGCTAGGTCAAAATCCAAAGAAAAGGGAGTCAGTGGTCGCGATTTTCAGATTCTTTGAGGCACACTATGATAAGGATCTAGGCTCACCTGGCCCACTTGTACATTTCCTTGAAGAAGAAAATGACTAGCTCAACGAACTAAAGCATTCGGTTTTGAGAAAACCAACCGGTCTCACTGTTTGGATGATAAATAGATTAATAAATGGTGCAGCGTCCAAAGCTAGAGAACACTGGCTCGCTATCTTGGCTAAGGTTATTAATCACCCTGAAGCCGACACTGAAGCAAAAGAATATGCAAAAGAGTTCATTGAGTATCAGACTGGAAAGATTTAACAAATCAATCAATGTCATCTCACGGCTGGCCCCCTTCGGTCGGCCCATTATTGAAGCATTATATTTCACCGCAAATATTGAAACTTAACCCTTACACAACAATCCATACGATGAAAAATCTATTACTTATTCTCACATTGCTAATTGCCTGTATTCCTGTAAAAACTTTTGCCAAAAAATCAAACATTGAAATTCATGCCGATGGCCAGATAGGAGAAATATATTACAAAAATATTTCTAGAGATTACAGGGGTACTATCCTTGCTCAATTAGTTGCAGATGATGTCATAAAGAAGGCAAAGTCATTAGCCGAAATTGAAAAATACCTAGATGCCCATCAGCTTTTATCAGCGATTACATATTTAGATTACAACAACACAAATGTATTAGAGCTAGAAGCTAACTACATAATAATAATCGCTCAAACAGAAAAAGATAAAGCCAAGCTTTATAAAAATTATTTTACAGAGGCAGAAAACACACTTAAGACAAGAAAGTCGAACCACAATATTGACCTTATGCGAGGGCTAATAATTGCAAATACAGCCAGATCATTATATAGCGAGAACACAGAAGAATACAAAAATGCAAACGATATTTTCGTCCAAATCAAGCAACTGATCAGGGTCGAAGAACTATCTGTGGAAGTTATTAATAAACTATTATCTGACGCTAAGGAAGCAGCTGAACAAGGTAATTATATCAGGGCAATAAATAAGTTCGCAATTTTGTATTATGCCGAGAATAGCACAATGCCACTAGTTGAAATTGTAAAAATACTCGAATTGATAGAGTAATTATTCACATAAACATAACTCTGCTTGACTCACCTAAAGATAATTCCTGTAAATGTTAGGCCCGAGTCATCAAGGCATATTTGCTGTTTTGATTCAGGCTGTCCTG
>JBFHGS010000373.1:0-3702 GCA_041582995.1 Desulfopila sp.
AAACTTGAACGAACGCAACTGATAATACCCGCTGGACGATATACACTTCAATTCATACCTACCCGACCGCTTGTTGCCAGGCTGCTGCTGGAACAACACCCGGCATACCTGTTCAGTAAACTCAACAATCCCGGAGACCATACCGTCTCACAGCAGCTGTATAACAGAGGGATTTTCGCAGTAGAACCAGCATGGCATCTCTGGAGCCTGCAGAAATCAATCCTTCAGTCAACTACACCTTCTGCCCCCATCCTGCTGCAAACGGCCAGAAGACTACGTATCGACAACCATCATCAACCCGGTGGCCTGACTGCTCACGTACTATTACATAAACAGGCGGCAAATCGGCCGGGCCTCCGTCCTCTGCTTGCCGGCAACCCGGAAGTACTCGCGCCCAATACCTTCTACCGTACGCTGCTGCCGATTCATAAACAGGACCGTAATCCGCCAACCCCCTCCTGGTTTATCACTCCGCGCCTGAAGACAGAGTTCGACCGTCATCTTATACTGGGTGAACAGCACCGCAATGAACTTTTCACCATGTTGGGCAGTGCTCAGTTTCTCGCTTTGCCATCGCTATCAGCCAACAATTCAAGCGACCAAAACCCTGAAAAAAATACTCATTTTCACAGTTTTACATATGTCATCCCACCACGTTCTGCTGAGTCACTGCTACGGATAGTTGCCTTTTTCCCGGATGAGACCACCACACTGCAATTGCGCATGAATAACGGGGAGACTGTACAACTCACAATAGAACCGAAAGCAACGTACAACGAAGACAAATACCGTCTCCACCTTGGCGAAGCTGCACTTGCCACGCTGCAGAGACGGTTCCCCCGCTATGATAGGGGAACCCTTGGCGGGCCATTTAGTCTGCACAGCTTTCCCGCCCCGCTGAGGCCGGTCGCCTTCGCAGAAATTACTCTTCCACAAGATGTCACTACGGTCGAAGTACAGCAGCTACCCGGAAACGATCAACCTCTCCACATTGCTCTGCAATACAGAGACGCTAAGTTTCACACCCTCCCCGAAACAGATTTTTTGAACGCACTCAAACAGATTGGCGGCAGAGAACAGTTACTGCACCGGTTCGGATCCTGGCTGGTAAAGGCAATCAACTCACCAGACCGGGAAAATGCCACACATCTTCAGGATCTTGCTCAATACGACATTGAAAATGAGTATTATCCACTTATTACCTATCTCACATCACTGGTACAGAATTTCACGCAGGGAGTATCTCCTCCTTTCGCGGTGCAGCAAACTACGCAAACACCCTCCTCCACCCTGACACGACAGCTGCTGACCCAGGCACAAAGCAGTGAACAACAGGGCCAACAGCTTGTAGCTCTTGAACTGTACAGCGACATGCGGCAGCACTCACATGGTGCAATGAAAACGGCAGCAACTCTCGGTCATGCCAGAGCACTTGAAAAACTCGGAGAGCACTATCTCGCCGAACTCATGCTCAAGGGGCTCTACCTCTACCCCCAGGGTAAGGATGGCATTCTGCTCGCCAGAACGGCATATGAAGAATTAATCAGAATCTACAATGAAAAAAATCTCGAAGAGAAATTACTGGGTCTCTACGCTGTTGAATTCTATCGAACATTGTATACGGGACTACTGAAGCCCCTGGCGGGCCTGATGGCTGAAAACGGCGACCACAGATATAGTATGCTGCTCTCATTGCTGCATCCGGATATCGAACAAACTGCAGATAGCCTCCTCTATGGTGCCCTGCTTGAAAATTGGCCCCAACTGTACGACGAAACACTGCAACAGCTGAAAAATAATGAAGATCAAAATTATTTCAAAGCATTGAAAGAAGTGCGTGATGGCAAAGGTGATTTAGCCGAAAAGCTGTTGGCAGCAGGCGGTGAACGCGGCAAAATGCTCTTGCTGGCCAGAGGAGAAGCCCGGGAGTTATATTCTCGTCTGCAGAACACCACCGGAGCCGAGGACCAGATACGACAACAATGGCAAGAGTGGCAGGCGACATTTCCAGGCCCATTTGTGTGGGTCAAGGAAGAAGGAGATATCACAGATTACAGCGGTACAGGAATACTGGCCAGTACCGCCCGCTATCTGTTCAGCCAATACTATCGGGCGGATATTGACAAACCTGTTACGATGCAGGTTACCGGCCCGGCGGAACTACGCTTTACAGTACGTCCTCTCCATCAGCCGGAAAGCAGTGATCCACTGACCAGCTGGATCGAATTACGTGACGGCATACATCAAATCATCAAGCCGATAAACACTAATTTCGTGTCCCAAAGTCTGGAATTAAGCGACGGGAGCGGCAACCTGCCTGGACAACGTGAAGTGTTCACCTATACCGTGGCAGCAGGCAAGCACCTGTTGCAGATTCGCGGATTGAGCAATTCTCTGCTGGTGCAGGTAGAACGGAAACGATCTGCGCTCGGTTGCGAAATTCTTCCTCCGCTGACAGAAGACACGTTTGAAGCGTTACGCTTTCCTTCACCGCCTGCGGGTTTCACCGAGGATAAATCTCTCAGATGCCTCGTGGATGACTGCCTTCAGCTCATAACGGAGAGTGAGGTACTATCTGAAACAGAAGCGGCAATTCGGCAGAATATATATCAGAATACGCTTCTGTCTGATATCTCCCCCTATGCGCAAAGAGAATCTCCTGAAGAGACAGACAATTCGACAGCACCCGGCAATACTCTTCCGACTGAACTGAAAAAATCGATTCTGACCTGCCAGGAAAATATAGAACAGAACAGGCAGCAGTGTCTCACCATGCTGGCCCTTTACAGTGAGATCGCCCCCGAGACAGAAAAGGAGTGGCTGGTGACTCAGGCGCAGAGAATCTACCTGCAGGATCAGGGGCAGGCCGAACTGGGAGATTTGATGCATCGCAATGCCCTGCGAAGCAGCTGGCAGGAGGTCGAACTCATCACAGCCGAAGAGGGTTTACGATTTGTCGAGTATACCGGCTGGCAACCAGTCAGCCCTTTTCTCAGGGTTCGCAGAACCTTGCTGCCACCGTTGGAAGAAAATGAAGAAATCCTCCATAACAAGAATCGTCTGGTCTTTAGTATGAACAGCAGAAAAGCTACACGGCTTAAGGTGCGTATGCGGTTGCTGGAGGTACCTTACCTGTTGCCCGCTCCACTGACGGTCGCTATTGAATCCAGAGCGGCGGGAGTGACTCAGCCACAACACCACATCACTCTTGACAGCGCCACCAGCGTGCAGACTTTCACCGTTGAAATGGTTCCCGGCGAGAGTCAGATTATCTTCGGACTGCAATCCCGGTACACCAATCAGTTTCTGGCCGTTCGGATTGAGCCCGTACCACATGCTGAAAATACACCAGATACAACCAGCCACCTTCTTCCTGTCATCAAAAAAGAAAGAGCGTATTACATCGCCAGCCATACTCATCCGGTTCAGGCACATGTCAACGGCCCTGCATTGCTGCGAATTGATCAGCTGCTGCGTGGCAGACTCTATTCAAGTTACAGGTACGTTCCGGAAAAATGGCAGGATATCGTTCTTAAACCCGAGCCCGAAGAAGATCAGGCACTTTTCAGAATCTACCGTCTGCAGTCTGAACCACATGAAGAATCCGAGGTCGCCCTGTTGCGCACACCACCCGAACCGCCTCCAGGTCTCCCCCCGTCTCCTGCCGCTGAGGTTGCTGACTATCCCGACCCCCTTATGACT
>JBFHGS010000374.1:0-3695 GCA_041582995.1 Desulfopila sp.
ACAGGCAAAAGACAGATACCTGCTGCAGGGAGTCGTATTGGCGATAGCTTCAGGCTGTACCATCAACTCTTTCCTGTATGATGCGCATCAGGGCCATTTTTTTGCAATGTTATCCGGGGTACTGCTCTCTTCAACCCTCTCTTCGCGGAAAACCCTTACGCTTTAACCCTTGCCGGAGTTCTCATCCGTTTAAACTGTATCAGATTTTCAGTATTTTGCCGGCCATGGCTGACTACGGTTACCGGCAAAATAGTGAAAATGATGAAACCGCATAAACGGAATTTAAGGACACATTGTGTATCCTGGAAAACGTGCAGTTTCTGGTGTTCAATACAGTAAATACATCAAACTACACCGCCTGTGGCAGCCTGATTGCCACCTGTACCCCCTCCGATTCCCGATTATCCAGGGTAATAGACCCGCCATGCTCTTCCACAATTTTAGCAGACAGGGCAAGACCAAGACCTGTTCCATCACTCTTGGTTGTGAAATAGGGATCAAAGACTTTTGAAAGATTTTCTTCTGAAACACCTGAGCCGGTATCTTCTATAGCACAGACTACCGCGCCAGCTTCTTCTTTAATATGTATAGAAAGTTTTCCACCGTCATGCATTGCCTGTATACTGTTAAGTAGCAGGTTCAGGAAAACCTGATTCATCTTGTCCTCATCGACCAAAACAAAACCCTTAGTCTCATCAGATGAAAGCGAGATATCGATTCCAAGTGCTTCAGCATCTACACTGACGAGAGTTCGTGCCTTGTCGAGAATGCTATGTAAAGGCACCCTGGTCTTCTCAAGTTTCTCAGGGCGTGTATAGTCAAGAAGCTCACAGATACTCCTGTTTAAGCGCTCGACTTCTTCAACCAGAATATCAGCGGTCTGTTTCCCTTCACGATCTTCGCCCACCTTACCTTTTAACAGAACAGCAAGTCCTTTTATCGAACTCAGCGGATTCCTCAATTCATGAGCCACCCCGGCTGCCATTTTACCAAGAGCTGCCAGCCGCTCATTTCTTCTCAACTGGCTTTCCAAAGCACGTATTTCACTCATATCCTGAATAAGCAGAACATCTCCTGTAAAAAGACCTGCATCATCAACGACCGGCAATACTGTCAGCAAAAGTGAGCAGGTGTGCCCATCGAGGTCTGACGTGAATGCACTCTCTGAAGATTGCGGCTTGCCCTGTTCTCTCGTCAGGCCATTGAAGGAACGAGCCAGTTCAGGTGGCAGTATACTATCCGGTTTCCTGGTCAATAACTTCCCGGCACTGATACCTGTTATTTTTTCGGCAGCAGCATTCACCACCTGAATATTGCCGACTGCATCAGTTGCAATCAGGCCAACCGGCAAAGATTCAACAAGCATATCATTGAAAGCACGAATTCTCTGCAACCTGCTCTGAGTCCCTTTAAACCCCTGCAAAGTGAGAAGAGATAACCAACCACCGACGCCAACAAGAAGCAAAACCACCGACAAAATAACAATCTGCCACAGCTGTCGTTCTACTGCGCTGTTAAATTGTTCAAGATCAAGTTCAACCAACAACGCAAATTGCTGATCCTGCAGCTTTGAAAACTCCTCCTGCATGCGTTCAAATCCGGGCTGACCATTGAACATACGATCCATCATGTTCCGTCCCCGTTGATTATTACGCTGCATAGCTCCCCGAATTGATGGTTTAAACACGAGAGCGACCTGAAATCCTTCATGTCCATGCCCGCTTTCTGTGACCATCCTGAAAACAGGATCCCCTCCCTCTCCCAACGTCAGAAAAACGCGAGTATCCTCCTCGGTCAGCCCGCCTATTCTTCCGCGATCCGTACCCGCTAAAACTGTACCTTTGGCATTCAGCAATTCAACAAAATGGATATCCTGCTGGTCGTGTATCTGGTCGATCACACTCTGTACATGATTAACCCAATTGTAGCCACTTCCACCAAGATCCTGCCAATTGGCACGCATCGAAACCCGTACACCGGTGTCAAGAAAACGAATGACAGCAAGCCCTTTCTGCAATAGTGCTTCTGTCATAAGCTTTTTCTCACGACTATAATTACTTACGGCAAACACACCGATAATTACAGCTAGCAATGTACAGGCTGCAGCAAGAATCCACGGGCTGACGCTGGCAAGTTTTCTCTTCATCAGATGCTCCGATTACTCATCATGATAGTTGAGAATCTTTTGCAGAATTACTTTGGAAATCATATAGGTCGGCACTATCCCCTCTTCTCCCATTGGGCCTGATGCAAGCGTCTGTCCGCTCACCAGAGGATTATCAGAGGCATAATATGCATATCGTGTCTTCAAATCCGGGTTAATATGTCCCTGAATAATTGCGGCATTTATGGCACGCTGGTAATGCCCCCCTTCCATTTCCAGGCCGATAGCCTTCCAGCTTGACGTATGAAAACGCTCAAGCACGTCACGGTTTTGTAATGATGTTCCAAGCACAGTTACCATCGGCCCGCTGTACACATCGGCACCATTATCAAAATCACTGAGTTTCAGGTCATTTTTGACAATGTAGTTATGTGGAGTACCCTCCATGACATGGGCTGTCGCCAACATAATATCACCTTTCTTGCCAGGCAGAATTCCTGCTTTTCCCATTATCGAAATTGACTCAATTTGAAAAGAAATCACTTTGTCTGGGAAATAGCAGGGACATAATAGTTCATCCATTATTTCAAAAGCCTGCGTACCGAAAGCATAATCCATAACAACAATGACGGGTTGCTGTTCTTTTATCAATTGAATGTTTACATGGGTTTTAGGATGTATTGCCGCTTCATCGAGCATCAAGGTGTCAATGATATGAACATCTATATTCGAGCCGGAGGTATCTCTATGGACTACAAGCCCATGCTCCTTTGCGTAAGCGTTAATTTCAGCTTCGCGATCTCGAATAAGGCGAACCATCTGGTACATATCCTCCGGCACATCAATACCTGACTCCGCGAGTGTACCCGGACCATAGAATATGTTACGGATCGAATGCATATTAGCGCTTATGACATGTAACGGCCTGTTCTGATACCCCAGTTCATAAAGTTTTTCTTTCAGCGACTGGGCCCAGAGAGTAGCATACTTATGCTGGCCGATCATTTCGCGCAGCGATGGCGTGAAATACACCGTGAGTTCATCACGTCCTTCTTCCTGCTCATCAATGACTCGCTGTCCTATCGTGTATACAATTTTGAATAGTCCGCTGTTACTATTGCGTTTCTCATGGTTACGGCGGAGATATTCAAAGGTATCCCGGGTTTCTTTATACGTTCGACCAAGAATGATAGAAAGGTTCCAGATAGCCTGATCCAACTCTCCACCTTCAAGCTTTTTGTTTTCCAGAACAATCCTTTCCAGCTCTTTCCATTCAGTTGTAGTGCCGTCAATCTTGTTGCACGCCTGATGGAATATCTTGTGCGCTTCAATATTCAGGAAAGTTATGTGAGTCAGAATGTCATATATTTCGCTCAAGCCCCGGGTAATAACAAAGCACATTTCTTTGTCGGAGACGGCATATGAAACTCTTCTTCGCTTAAGGGGAATCACCATTTCAAAAGAAGTATCCTGAAAATCCTCCTGAGCAGTAAGAATTAGCCTGGTACATTTCTCAATCCCCAGAGGCATCCGGTCAATCACATACTCAAGTCCTTTTAACTCGACGATACGTGAGTCAGACATTGAGCCA
>JBFHGS010000375.1:0-3670 GCA_041582995.1 Desulfopila sp.
CGGGACCTGAACCTTCGAGCAACTCTTTTGCCCTCACGTAACACGCTCCTTCCACGGCCCCGCCACCAACAGTTCCTGTCAGTTTACCACTTGCCTGCACCAGCATCCGGGCTCCCGATGTTCTTGGTGCAGAGCCCGAGCTTTTTGCAATTACACCAAGTACTGCAGCTTCTCCCCGCTGGAGCGCAGCAATGAGATCATCAAGAACATGTCGCATAGGTCACTTCCTTTGTTCGTACATCCAGAATAGTTCGCTTGAGTGTATGCGTAGCAGCAAAACTCTCAACCTTATGAAACTCTCCAAACACCAGCCTGCCGTCAACAACGCTTTCACCGATCACCGGAACCTGAGCAATAACCCGCTGAATGTCTTCAGCACTGATCACTGAACCCGGAACGGTAATATACTCAAGCTGCAGCCTGTCAATACCGCAATCTGTATCAAGGGTAACACGATAATCCAGTAATCCTGAAAGCATATATACACAATCGTCAATATCTTGTGAAAAAACACGTAAACCACCACCAAGATCACACCCTTCCAGTCGACCGCGTATATTGCAAAGTCGCGCAGTCACGCCACCGCATACGCATACAGTACGATCAAGACAAGCCATGTCGCCTGTTCGGTAGCGGATCAACGGCATTGCTTCACGCCCGAGTGTAGTAATTACGACCTCTCCCATCATGCCATCGGCAAGCTGTTCTCCTGTCTGCGGATCAATTATCTCAACCAGCAGATCAGACTCACGGATATGGCAACCGGCATGAGCGGAACATTCAACAGCACCACCAAGCCCTGATTCTGTAGCACCATAGTGCAGGAACGTCTCACAACCACAATTTACTTCAATACGTTTTCTAAGCAGAGGAGAAGCATAGTCAGAACATATCAGCATCGTTGTAATCTGGCAGGATGAAACCAGTTCAGAAAGGATAAGCAGATGCTGGGGCAAGCCGACAACGGAAGTTATCTGTTCAGCCACGACATACTCTGCAAGTTGCTGATCCAGCCTGGGCGGCCACATCCCTTCAGCTGAAAAACCGTTTTGACCAAGTGCATCTATCAACAGAGCACCAACGCTTGCAGGTGGCTCAAATGGAAGCATAACCAGAACATGATCTTCTTCTGTAATGAGACTCTGCATTCCATGCAGAAAGAAATCTGAAGTTCCGGCAATATCCGCTGCAGTGAACGATAACCTTTTAGGCAGGCCCGTACTGCCCGAGGTCTGAAGTGTTATGACTCTTTCCACCTTGCTCTGCGAGACACAGAGCAAACGATGCCCTTCTGTCTGAATATCACTGCTGGTAAGGAATGGAAGTTTTGCGAGATCTTCAGGTAATTGCAGACAATCCGGATCAAAATCAGCACGCTGTTTCCGGTACAGGGAGCTATTGGCAATAGCATGGCGAACAGTCTTTCGTAACGATTGCATCTGCAACTGCCGCAATGTAGTAGTTGACACATCGGCAACACCTAATCGTCGTGCCACCAGCAGATCGACAGAGGTTCGTTTCATAACCCCTTGCCGTGTAAACGAAGGCCAACCGGTTGATGGCGATGCAGTGAACGGCCATGCCGTGAGGTCAGGTTGAAGCTGCAGAATGGAATAAGGCGGCCATCTGGCTGCGCGACATGAATGCAACAGCCCTGCAATCGTTCCAGATTCATATTCCAGCAATCCTGAAAAGCCATTGCCGAAAGTGAAAAAGTATGTGTGCGTGCTCTGTTCAGAAAACGTTCTAAATCATCAGCAGGTTCAGTCGTAACTGCAGGTTGTCCCGCCTCAACTCTCCCCCACTGGCGCGCAGTCACCCCGATAGATGTAAGTGCTCCATGCTCTGCAGGTTTCGGCGTACAATCACAGCTGGTACTCCCCAACCGCATCAAACGCCCGTCATCCTGCATGAGATATTTTGCGGAAAACGAGCAGAGAGCGTGCTCACAACCGGGTGGTTTGAAATCTTCAAGAGCCAATTTTCCGCCACTCTGTATGCTCAGCCCGTTCATGATTTCAGGCAATGTCACATGGTCAGGCACAAAATCAGCAGGAACCCTGCCGAAATAACTCATGGGCTGAAAATGAACACCGCGAACAGACGGCTGGTGCCGAAGAGCAAACTGCACAATATCCCAGAGTTGTTTATCATTTATTCCGCGCACAATCGTCGGCACAAGCACAATGCCAAGACCGGCGGCTGCAATATTTTCCATAGCCTGGCATTTCAACCGGAAAAGCTCACGCCCCCGAAGAACATTGAACACATGATCAGTTACACCGTCAAACTGCAGAAATACCGACGACAGCCCTGCATCCCGCAGCTGCAGGGCCAGATCTGGATCTTCGGCCAAGGCAAGGCCATTGGTGTTGAGTTGAATAAACCCGAATCCGGCAGCTCTCGCCAACTGTACAATCCGGGGCAGATCGGTTCGTACAGTTGGCTCGCCGCCAGAAAGCTGGAGGTTGCACCCTTTCGTCTGCTGCATAATCTGCGCAAACACGCGACTGAGCGCCACCGGATTCGGGTCACTTTCACTTCCACCGCTGTCAGCAAAACAGACGGGGCAGTTCAAATTACATCGTGAGGTTATTTCAACGAGAGCTGTACAGGTTCGCTGGCTGTGATTCTCGCACAGGCCGCAATCATATGGACACCCCTTTCCTGAAAGCTGCCGTTCTCCACCACGATATGGAATCTTCGGACGAGTCCAGGAATGAAACGACGGGCTCCCGTTCCAGACAGGTGTGGAAAAGGTTCCATGCTGTGCGCAGCTTTTTTCCATCCGAACGGTATTCTCTCTCTGCACAAGATACCCGCTCACGCGCTCAAGACATTCTGGACAGACGCTTTCCACTTCCTGTAAAACGACCTCAGACATCTGCATTCCCGGGATCAACACCATTCTCTATCAGCAGAGTCATCGCCCGGCCGTAGCAATCCGAGATCAATCTTCCGCAAACGGTAGTATCAGGACTGCCGTCCGTTACAATATCAGCACAGCGGATTCCACCAAATTGAGACGACAAATATTCTTCAGACCATTCGGAAAGTTCAGACAGCATCAGCTGAAGACGTTCGTTTTCGTCAGCATCAGATGCTCCTTTGCCTGCAAAATACCCAAGCAGGCATGCGGCACCTGTGACTGCTCCGCATGCACCACTGGTTGCAGGAAAGCCATGACATAAACCTGAAACGGCACGAACCAGCCCGGGATTACTGACACCCTGCACTTCAAGGCCCAGCTGCATCACAATCTGCGAACAGCAGAACCCGGCAGAGGCCAGTCTCAATATATCCACATCATATTCATTCATTATGCACACCTTCTGGCTATAATCAAAAAAAGGCCGGGACGGACAGTTGAAGAAACACGACAGGCATCCGTTGCCTGATCTGCATCACCTGTAACAGCCTGCCAGAAACCATGAAGCGAACCATGGGCGAAGACAAATTCAGCTGCAGCCTGCTTTAGCAATACACTATGATCTTCAAGCAGTTCTATCTTGAAACCTGCATGTTCAACCATATTCTGTATATCTGCCAGAGGTGTTGCCTGTGAAAAACAACAGTGCACCGGCCATTCAGCATTCTGAAGAGCAGTCCGCAGATAGATGTCACTGAGCGCCAGACAACCACCAGGACGCAGAATCCTGAAAAATTCCCC
>JBFHGS010000376.1:0-3670 GCA_041582995.1 Desulfopila sp.
CAATGCCGATGGTCCCAAATTCCTGGCATTAGCGGCGCAAAAGTATAATTGCCGGTTAATCCACATCTCAACTGACTATGTTTTTGACGGCACCCTGCCCCCTCCAGAGGCATACTCAGAACAGGACCTCACAAATCCACTATCAGAATATGGAAAATCCAAACTCGCTGGTGAACTCGCAGTAACAACACACGCTCCGAACCATATAATTCTCCGCACAGCCTGGTTGTACTCCCCGTATGGTCGTAATTTCCTGAAGACGATGCTACGCCTTGCAGTAGCTGACCCTCAGCGGGAATTGAAAGTTGTCCATGATCAATTTGGCTCACTCACCTGGTCTCACACACTTACCCGGCAAATCCAGAGCCTGTTGCACTCGGACCTGACGGGTATCGTTCACGCGACTTCAGATGGATACTCAACCTGGTATGAGGCAGCCTGTTATTTCCTGGATGCGATGAACGTTCAACATAATCTGCAGCCATGCACAACTGCAGACTACCCGACACCAGCCCACAGGCCAGCCAATTCAATCCTCGCCAACACCAAACTCGATACGGCAAACATTTCAACCTTTACACACTGGAAGGAAGATATTGACACTTTTGTCGATATGTACGGAGAACAGCTATTGGCTGAGGCAAAAAATGCCATTACCAGTTAACTCCGTAATCACGCATACGACCCAGCAAGGCCATCAGGAAGCGATTAGCTACCTGGTGGCTTTCGTCTTTCAGGACAGCGCCACCTCAGACAGGATTGTCAAAACTGAAGTCCTCAATAAGGCATAATATATACTTTTCTATCTCCGGCGTGAGCTCATGGATCTGAAAACCAGTTATAAAAAAATCTGGATTCACATCCTGCTTACACCAGCGACTGGTCGCATTGATGATAATTTCATCTTTATCTGCAATTTCAGCCGGCAATCGCATCCGTAACCGGTAATTTTCGTTCACTGAGACAGCATTATCACTAATCAGCATGAGCCCCTGGGCCGATATATCTACAATATGCCCAATTACCTTACTACTCATCCCGTCGAAGACACGTAGGTAAAAAACCAGGTGTCTGCGCTCAACAGCGCGCATATCATTTTTCTTTTGGTGTCTTACTGCTTCCTGCTCAACCATCTCCTGCTCTCCTCATTGCAGTCTGACAAGTTCAATATCGCCAGCAGCACCCATAACATCAGCGCAGATAATAACTACTCCGCGTATTCCAATGATTTTTTTCGAATATTCCAGAGCCGTGCTAATAGCAACTTTACGATCGTTGTTTTTACCGATCTCATTGCCCAATCTCGTCGCTGCCGCATCAGCAAGGGCAATGGAATCTGCAACCACAGTCACTGAATCAGCATCACCAAAACTCAGAGAATGGCCGACGGAGCCCGATGAAGTACACACTCCACAGGGCATTTGCTCCCTGCTGAACTGTATACCCACATTATAGCTCAAAGGGGACTGTCCGGCAAAAATTGCTATGGTTGCATCGACATTTCTGTGCAGGTAAATATCACCGCCATTCTCGACGATGACTTCCTGAACACCATCTGCGACAAGGGCCTTGCCGACATTCCCGGCAACAACACCGGCAACCGCCGCCATTGGCCCTACTCCGGCATCATAACCAGCCTGAAGCATTTCACGAATCAGCGGAGGTGCTGCAGGGTCACCGGGTAATGGCATGAGTGAAGTCTTGAACGCAGGATTTTTCTGGATATATCGTTCAAGCTGCAGCCGAAACCGCACCACCAGATCTTTAACCTGCAGAGACACATCGCGGTCAGCCAGAACATGAAGATCTGTTTCTCCAACACGCACTATTGAAGAAACCAGCTCCCTGCCCATCACCATTTTACGATAATCCCGATTTCTATACGACTCAGGAGCTTTGTGCCGGACTGTTTCTTTTTTTTTCCTTCCAGACATCGTACTTAATACTCGGTGGTCTCGAGAAATACTCTCCGTACACTATATGTCAAAGATACCTTCGTACTCAAGGGCTCAACTTTTTTTCTACTTTTTTACAGCGTCATTCTCGTTATCCTTTTTTGCGGAATCAAAAAATCCCGAGGAAATAGGCGCGAGATACTCCTTCACTGCATTGAGTGAAATTGCAGGTTCCCGCTGCTGGAGAGCTTTACGTACGTCTTCACTTCTGATGAGTTCTCGAGTCATATCTGCAGCAGAATTCAAGGCATCACAAGTCTGGCAGGTTCGTAACATCTGATTCTCGGGAGCAAGCATGGTCCCGAGAATCATGTGCATCAACACAACAATGATCATCGCTTTAGCAAAGCCAAGAATCGCCCCAAGAAATCTGTCAAACCAGCCCACAAGTGAAATCTGCACAGCATAAACCAGGACTTTCCCCACAAGCATTATTACTATGTAAGTGGCAATAAAAAGGATCACATAACTTGCGAGGAACACAACCTTTGGGTTTTCGGATATATCTCGCAAAAAAGGAAAGAATTTGTCATGATATTGACCAGCGACAATGTAACCAAGATACAGAGCAAGCAGGCCGGTTATCTGCCTGAGAAAACCCAGCCAGATTCCGCGCCCGATCAACACGGCAAAAAGACCAAGCACTATTATGTCATATGTCGAAATACTCGCTGCTCCATCCATCGCAACCTCCCGGATAAATATTACGTAAAAAGCGGCATAAATTGCACACGCTCAGGGTAAGTAGTTATCAGGGAATGTTGAAATTGCAAGTTATTTTTCCTCTACCTCCATCTACATTTACGCTTCAATGTTTATAAACATTTTTCCCAAATTGCTTCTCGGCCTGATGCGCCAGACATATCCCCGCCACCGCTTTCAGGCTGCACTGCATGTGCTTATATCTCCTGAAGATTACCAGAATCGTTCACATGCTGTTTCACCAGAGAGATATGTTCTCACGCCGCCGGAACTGGCACATGCGAAAAACTTCAAACTGGCCAAACGACAAAATGAGTGGCTGACAGGACGGATATGCGCAAAACTTGCGGCAATGCAGTACCATAACAACGACAGCAGCACAAGTGTGACCTTACAGCCTCAGCAGATAACCATTGCAAACACCGAGTCCGGACGTCCTTACCTTTCAGGGGCACTATCAGCTGTACTGAAAAACGCTGACATTTCTCTTTCCCACGGCGCGGAGCACGGACTGGCTCTGGTTGCCGACGTGCACTGCGGTGTGGATATTCAGCAACCACAGGATACACTCATCAGAGTTCGGGAAAAACTCTGCGAACTGGAAGAAGAAGAACTTCTTCGTGCAAATCTGCCGGAGTTATCCGAATTGCAACATCTCACACTGCTCTGGAGTGCAAAAGAGGCGGCAAAAAAGGCCTTGAGCCATCATCGCATGCCCGGCTTTTTAGAGTTGATTCTTACGAGGATAGAGCCCCATGCACATGGTTGGGTAATTGCCTTTCTGGTAAGCTCCCGAGCGTTCGATAAATACCCTGCAACCATTGATGTTGTCGCTGAATTGTATGAAAACTACGCCATAGCTCTTTGCCTTACTGATGAGATAGTCCATGCCTGAACTACCTGAAGTCGAAACAATATGCAGAGGAATACGCCCGCATATTCTTCATCGAAAGATTCTTAAAATCTGCCATAGCGGCAAAGATCTGCGCAGCCCGGTTCCGATACAGCTGATG
>JBFHGS010000377.1:0-3660 GCA_041582995.1 Desulfopila sp.
AGATTAAGAGTGCGGATAAACAATATGGATTATTTAATTTTGACCGGCATATCATTATCAACGGTCAGGGTGCTGATCGTGTTCATCGAATGATTAGTAATTTCATATCTGATCTCAGCAGATCGTAAACAGTTTTCTGGTTACTTCATTTTCCTTGCTTCTTGCTGTTTTTGCCTGCTGTGTTCCGTGAGGAAGCGGGAACACAGCAGGCGAGCACACATTTACGAGCTGTACAATTTGTCGATCTCTCCCTGAAGATGGCTCATGACGCTTTGCCGACGAATTTTAAGGGTTGGAGTCAGCAGGCCATGTTCAACGGTCCATGGCTCAAGAGAAAGTACAACCTGTTTGATGAAGGCATAGCCCGGCATGTTGTGCATCAGTTTTTCAATCCGTTGAAGAACTGCTTGCTGTACTTTTTCCTGCCCCAGGGAAGCTTCATCCGGTGAGACACCGAGTTCTTCAGCAAGTATTCCCCAACGTTCCTTTGCAAGCACGGCAAGAAGCACCAGGTATGGTCGTCCTTCACCGACAACCATAGACTGTTCAAAGAGCGGATCCATGGAAATTGCCTGTTCGACATCGTTAGGTGATACTTTCTCGCCGTTGCTGAGCACGATAATTTCTTTGAGCCGGCCGGTGATTTTTATGTGATCGTTTACAAGCGTAGCACGGTCACCGGTGTGCAGCCAGCCGTCGGAATCAATTGTCTGGGCAGTTGCTTCCGGCCTGTTCCAATAGCCTTGCATAACACAACTTCCGCGTACCAGCAGTTCATCGAATTTGCCTATTTTTACTTCAACACCGGGCAGAGGGCGACCTACTCCGGTAGGATCGTTGTCGTCAGTTACATTAACGCTTATAACCGGGCTCGTTTCGGTAAGACCGTATCCCTGATATATCGGTAGACCCAGACCGATGAAGACTTTGGCTATATCAGGGGAGAGTGGAGCTCCGCCACTGATGATGATGCGGAGACGGCCACCGAGCTTGGCCCTCACTTTTTTGGCAACCAGGGTGTCGAGTAAAGGGTTCAGGAGCTGCATAGGTGACCAGGCAGCGCGTTTCTGGCTATGCTCGAATTGTTGCCAGCCTACCTTTACCGCAGTATGGAAAAGTTTCTGTATCGGTAGGGGGCTTTTCTCGATCTTGTCAATCATCCCGCTGTATATGCGTTCGAATATTCGAGGTACTGCAACAAGAATTGTCGGTTTAATTGCAAGGAGATCCTCAGAAAGCTCAGGGATTGAGCGGGCGAAGGCGACAGAGGCACCAGCCATCATCGGCAGATAGTAGCCAGCCATACGTTCAAGCATATGTGACAGTGGGAGAAACGAAAGAAAGATATCGTGCCGGTACACACTCATGCACTGAAGACTCGCGAAAGCATTGCTGATCATATTACGATGGCTCAGCATAACACCTTTGGGAGCCCCGGTCGTACCGGAGGTATAGACTATGGTGGCGGTATCATCCGGTGCGGGCTGATGGTCCGGTGCGGGTGCGGGGGTCTCAGGTAACCAGTCTGAGATGCAGGTAATTCGGGCATCGTCCTCGATAGACTGGCAGAAGTCTATCGTAATGATGCGCTGCAGGCCGCCAAGCCTTTTGAATACCGGTGCAAGATGTTCCCAGCAGGATAATCCCGGGCAGATAAAGATCTTGGATTCGGTGTCCTCTAAGATGTAGGCTACATTTTCAGGCCGGTCATTCACATAGAGCGGGACCACCACAAACCCGAGAGATTGAGCCGCCAGGTCAAGGCAGACCCATTCTGGACAGTTTGGCAGCATCAGTGCGATCCGTGCACCCGTCTCAAGGTTTTCATTTGCCAGGGCGGAGCGCCAGAGGGCCACACGATGCTCCACCTCTCGCCACGTAAGATCGTACCATTTCCCACTTATTTTGTTGCAGTATCGATAGGCGACATTGTCGGGCGTTCTGAGGGCTCTCTCATGGAATAGTTTTGAAAGTGTAGGTGCCGCTTCGGGAGTAATGATGTCAGGTGTTGATCTCATCCATTTCTCTCCTTTACCACTCAACCATTCCTGCCTGGTCTTGAGTGGTTGTTATTGTATGTCGTAACGTAAAATGTACCCATCTTTTCGGTATTGGATTGCATGCGTTATGAGAATGAAAAAAGTCACACATTGTCACAAAGTTGCTGCGTTGTGTGGAAACTTGTATTTCTTCATGACACTACCAATACAATAAGCAGAAATTGAAAGGTTGCACCATGTGAATAGTTGCACCAATACAATACCATATCCGATAATGATCATGCAGGGGACTTGTACAGGGTATTTAATGCGGTTAAGAAAGGATACTGGGCAGAACGTGGCGGGAGGTCGAAGGTTATTATCGATGTGACTGGATTTTGTTTACACTTTCAGGCTGTTATCCTTTTTTTTTCGTGTGTTAAAAAATCTGCATATGCAATTGCTTATTTTGTGTGTTAGATTGATTCTCCTTTCAGAAGAAGAGTGCGTGCATAATTATATGATGTGACATCAGAATGTATAATCTTTTAGGTGCGTAAAATTTTCGGTCTTACTTAGTGAGGAGGTTTGTGTATGAACGTCTATAGGCTGCTTGTAATGATGATGTGTCTTCTTATTCTGCCAGCTCTTACCTGTGCCAGAGAAAAAAATCCATTTGATCGTGAACTGGACTTTGAAAGTGGTGTAATCACCTATGCAATAAGCGGAATGGAAGAGGGTTCTGAGGTGATGTATATCCGTGATTATGGAAAGAGGAGTGCGATCCATCATACGACTGTGACCAATATGATGGGAATGAAGATGGAGAATAATACCATCGAAATTGAAGACCCTGATTGGGTGTATAGTTATGACCTGGTTGAGCAGACTGGCGTGAAGGGGCCGAATCCTAAAAAATATCTGATAGAAGAATATGAAAAATTGAGCGGGGCTGAGCGGGAACAGGTGCAAAAAAATGCCGGGAAATTCGGTATGGGCGTCATGACCGGAATGGGAGGCACCGTTGAGGAAAATGCGGCAGAGCTGCTCGGCTATATGTGTGACCGGGTGAGTGCAATGGGGACTACGGTCTACTCTATCCATAAGTCCCAGATCCCGCTGAAGAGCGAATCAAAAATAATGGGCATGCAGATGAACATCGTTGCAACCTCGCTTGATAAAGGCAAAGTGGAAGATACATACTTTACTCATCCTGCCGGGATTGAAGCTGTCTTTGATCAGGAGGCAGATGCTATGACGCGTCAGATGGCAAAACAGACCATGGACTGGTTGAAGGACCCCGAGGCTGGCAGTGTTCCTCCGCAGATGCAAGGAGCAGGCCAGGGTAATCGTATGCAACAGGTCCCGCAGGAAGATCAGGAGATGATGAAGCAGGCTGAACAGATGATGGAAGGGCTGAAAGGATTGATCGGTAATTAGTTTTTTTGCTTTTTGAACCTGCTTGAGATGTTCTCATCAAGAAAAGATCGTGGGCTGATTTTTTATTAGCGTTGAATTTCCATGTGTTTTTAACGGTGGATGAAAAAGAAGCAAAAAGAGAACAAAAAAGCGTTGACACTAACCCGTCATCCGAGTACATTCTCGCGCTACAAGATTGAGACAGCAACACAAACATTGATGCTTTTAAAATCTTCTAATCCTCGGTAGCTCAGTCGGTAGA
>JBFHGS010000378.1:0-3644 GCA_041582995.1 Desulfopila sp.
ATGCTAAAATGTGATTAATAATAGGTGGTTATGTTGTTCTAATTCACTTTTGTCAGAAGGGGGATTGCATGGAGCAAAAAAGCATTAAAGATCTCATGGTGCCTATATCTGAATATGCCAAAGTAAGGGTAGGTACTTCTCTCCTCGATGCCACTCTGGCGCTGGAATCAGCCCAGGAGGCGTATACGATAAGTAAATATCAACATAGGGCGATCCTTGTTCTTGATGAAAATGATACGGTTGTCGGCAAGGTGGGACAGCTGCGTATTCTGAAAGCTGTTGAGACCAGACTTGATCAACACCGTGAAGTAGAAAACCTTAGTAACTTCAGGTTTAGTGACGAGTATGTTGCGAAGCGCCGTGAACAGTACAGGTTCCAAAGTGCCATCCTTACCAGCGAATCTCTTCGTGCAGCAGCAGCAAAGAAAGTTGAAGAGTTTATGCAGAAACCCACTCCGGGTGAATTCGTCTCTGAAAAGTGTTCACTCGATGTTGCTATCCATAAACTGGTGGCAGGAACGCACCTCTCTCTTCTGGTTACCAGAGAAAAGAAAATTGTCGGAATCCTGCGAATAGCCGACGTATTCGCAGCTGTGTTCCACCAAATGCGTGCTTCGTGCGTTACTTCCGACTGAGTATATTTTGGCGAAGCCACATAACTTTTAATACGCTTTCGAAGTTATTGCTGCTTATAACATTTTACGGACAAGGAAAGAGATGAACGAACTATTAAAACTCTATGACAGGATCATTCAGAGGGTAAATATAAATCTTCGTGAACTCGATTTTGATGCCGAGCCCTATTCTTCAGGTGTTATTCAGCCTGAACAAATGAATAAATTCTATGCGTTCTACGGCATCACAACAGATCATCCGCTGAGTCTGGTTTTTAAGAATTCCGGGTTAGCCGGCAGCTACTTTCTCGGGAAATGCAGGGTCGCTGACTCACTGCTCTATAAGACGGATATTCGCGGTGACGAATTGAAGAGAAAGGGCAGTACCTTCAATTATCAGGATTTCACAATTCCGCTCAATCAGGATGAAGTGATAGATATCAGAAACAGTGCTCTGGTAAAAACGCTGGTACATAATTATTCGCACGACCCGGAAACACCTGAAACCTTCTTTATCACAGATACTCTGGCCATGGATTATGCCAACATCCATGGTTCTCCTACAGAAGGTGCCTTTCTCGGACCTTTTGCAACCGTTGACCTGACTACTATTCATGACTGTGTTATCGGAACCTATTCGTATATCCAGGCGAGTGAAATTAACCATATGAAAATTGCCCCAGGCACGATCTGGGTGAACAGTCCCGGTAACTTCAATTTCTATTATCGATACGACCCTGATCTCCTCAGGCATTATGCCGGTGTGGTTGCCGGAGACCTTCCCCATGGTCTCATTTCTAAATTCATCGAGGAGCATGAAGATGCCTTTCAGCGCGTCTTTGATGCGGCCAAACTTGACGCTATAGAGTCTGTACCCAAGACAGCATCTCTTGACCGGTATGCTGTTGTGTTACCAAAAACTGTAATTGCCGATAATGTTCTCGTATCTCAAAGGGCATATCTGCAAAATTCATCGCTTGGAAAAGGCTCGAACGCGCAGGAGAATTGCTATATTATCAATTCGACGCTCAAAGGGTGTAATGTAACCGCCCATGGTGCAAAGATAATTGAAGCTGACCTTGAAAAAGATGTATTTGTCGGTTTTAACAGTTTTCTGCAGGGAAAGGCCAAAACACGCTTGCATATCGGCAAAGGGTGTGTAGTAATGCCGCACACAATTATTGATATAACTGAACCGCTTGAGATTCCGGCTGACCATCTTGTGTGGGGACTCATTAGAAACCGTGAAGAACTTGAAGAAAACAGCATCTCTCTTGCTCAACTGGAAAAGCAGAAACGAGGATTTTCCCAAGGGCGCTTACACTTTGAAGGTGATGGGCAGCTGTTTGTAAAAGCATTTAAGGATAGGATTCACCATATTCTCGATGTGAACGGTGCCTTTTTTGATGGGCAAAATAATACCGGTCATGCCCAGAGAAACAAGAACCTTTCGCTCAATACAATCCAGCCATTTCAGTTTGGTGAAATGGAAGGTCTTTACCCCAATATCACAATAGAACTGTAATAGTAGTCCCCCGTTCTAAGCAGAGCGGGGGACTTTTGTCCACACACAAGTACTATTTGCAGTATCAACAGAGAATACGCTTTTGCAGCAGGCCGATATATTGACCTGTTCACACAACAGGTCTGTCCCATGTCCGCAAATCTGAAAATTCTATTCGCTCTTACTCTCATTCATTTTACCGGTGATTTTTATACCTCGTTTATCAGCCCCCTGTTTCCGGTTTTTGTAGACAAACTTGGTCTGACTCTGACTCAGGTTGGTATTATTACCGGGACAATGCGATTTCTGGCCTTCATCATTCAGCCGACTGTAGGTTACCTTGCAGATCGCTATCAGACACGGACGTTCATATTTGCTGGTCTGTTGCTGACAATTGTCTGTATTCCGCTTACTGGTCTTGCCCCGAATTTTTGGGTATTGCTGCTGTGTGTAGCTTTTGGCTCCGTCGGTTCTTCGATGTTTCATCCTTCGGTAACCGGTATGGTGCCGGTGTACGCCGGAGCGAAAGCCAGTTTTTCCATGTCGCTCTTTAATACGGGCGGGACACTGGCATTTGGTCTCGGACCTCTCTTTATTACCTGGTATGTTGCGCTGTTCGGCTTAACCGCCATGCCGCTTACCATGATTGCCGGTCTGGTTGTTCTGGCGGTTCTGTTCTTTATCGTACCGAAACCTCAGAGCGAGGGGTTGAGTCGCTCCGGGTTCTTCGGGGCGCTTAAAGAGAGTTTAGGCAGTGTCTGGAAGGTCGTAGCCCTGATCTGGCTGGTGATGTTTCTGCGGGCGGTGGTAGGGCAGTCGTTTTTGACATTCATACCAGTGCTCTACGTGCGTGAAGGTTTCAGCGTTGTTTCCGCCGGTGCAATTTACGCACTCTTTATTGTCGCTGGTACCGTCAGCGGATTGCTTTCAGGTCACATTTCAGACCGTATCGGTTTTAAACCGGTATTTCTCTTTGTCTACCTGTTCATGGCCCCGGCTCTTTGGTTCTTACTGCAGCTTCAGGGGAACTGGGTCTACCTGGGAGCTATGCTCGCAGGTGCCTTTGTTCTGGCACCGCTTCCTCTCGGCGTTACTATGGCGCAGACTCTTGCTCCCAAAGGGCGATCCATGGTTGCCAGCCTGATGATGGGGTTTGCATATGGACTCGGGGGCGTCATTACGCCGATTGTTGGTAAACTTGCTGATATTTATACAATTCGTCCGGTGCTTATGGCTATAGCCTGTATTCCACTGCTTACAGTACCGATCATTATGATGTTTCCGAAAACGCGAAGTAACGGTTGATGAACCATTGAATGCCCAATGGATAACCTGTAATATACCTGTTCTGCCATTGATCCCAATCTTCTTATATCCGTACTGAATTGATCTGGTTATTCCGTATAACGTACAACTGTATAGATAGAAATATCGATGAAAAAATGAGATGTTTACAATGATGAATTTTCAATTGCCCACTGCGTATCGAGGCTCAATTTTACACTTTCTTTCCGATCCCGATAAAA
>JBFHGS010000379.1:0-3638 GCA_041582995.1 Desulfopila sp.
AAGGAATTTGCAGAAGGTCCTGTAACCCTGCAGGGGAATATCGAATGGGCAGGATATGGCGGTAACTATTTCTTACGTGGGATTGTTCCACTCGAAGGAGCTGGTGTTTCATACACAATGCAGGGCACCGAGGATCTGACCAGAACTACAGTTGCAGGCCCGTTGGATACACTTCAGGCAGGAGCTGAAAAGACATACAAGTACAAAATTTACTATGGGCCGAAAAAGGTACAAGCGCTTCGTGAACTTGGATATGATCTGGAGCGATCAGTTAACTTCGGCTGGTTTGATATTTTGGCACGACCTACATTGTGGTTGTTGAACTTTCTTGAAGGTTTTGTAAAGAATTACGGCATCGCCATTATTCTTGTTACTGTAATGTTTAAGCTGATTTTTTGGCCAATTACCCAGAAGGGTATGAAGTCTATGAAAAATATGCAGAAATTACAGCCTAAAATGGTGAAGCTCAAGGAAAAGTATAAGGATGATCCAAGCAGGATGAATCAGGAGGTTATGAACCTCTACAAAACCTATAAGGTTAATCCCTTAGGTGGTTGTTTACCGATGGTTTTGCAGATCCCTGTATTCTTTTCTTTGTATAAGGTGCTTTTGCAGAGTATCGAACTGAGACATGCACCATTCATGCTGTGGATTACGGATCTTTCAGCCCCGGACAGGTTGTGGATAGGGTTTGACTTACCATATTTAGGTGGTATTCCGGTTCTGACACTCATGATGGGCGCTTCTATGTTTTTCCAGCAAAAATTGACACCGACCACTGCTGATCCGACACAGGCGAAGATTATGATGTTTCTTCCGGTAATTTTCACCTTTATGTTTCTTAACTTTGCCTCAGGTCTTGTTCTTTACTGGTTCATCAATAACTTGCTGTCTATCCTGCAGCAGCAGTTGATTAACCGTGACGCGGCAAAGACAGCTTAATTTCGGATATTTATCTTGTTAAGCAATCGGTAACGTACCGAATGAAGAGAAACCTAAAGAGCAGAGAATATACATGTCTGTGGAAAAAAAAGAATTTTACGGAAAGGAAGTTACTGACGCGATCAAACTCGCCTGTGATACGTTAAATGTTCCGCAGGAGATGCTCGATATCGAGGTTATTGAAACTGGTTCTACAGGAATCTTTGGTCTCATACGCAAAAAAGCTCGCATTCGGGTAGCCGTTAAGCAGGAGACGCAGCCGGGTGAGGTGAAAACGGTTGAAACTGTTGCGGTTGAAGTACCGACTAAAGTAGTCGAAGACGTCAAGGAAAAGGTCTGCAAGACTGAAGCTGTCGCTAAGACACCGACTCGAGAAATCGCTAAACCTGAACCTAAACCTGAGACGGAACCTGAACCTGAAACGGAAGATGGTTCTGATGATGACGATGCTGATTATTCCGCAGATCAAAATGAGGAAGAGACTGATGCAAGTCCTGAAAGTATAGAAATCGTCGCAAGTGAGGTTGCAAAACTTGTCGAATTGATGCAATTTCCATCAGAAGTTAAGGTGAGTGCCACAGGTCTTTCTATCTTTTGCAGTATAAGTGGTGAGTTCGAAGAACAGCTGGCTGGTCCGGAAGGCAAGACTCTGGATTCGATTCAGTATCTTGTACGCAAAATGGTTGCCAGAAAATGTACTGAGCGTTTACGGATTACTATAAACGTGGGTGATTTTCGTGAAAGGCGTTTGGAAGAGCTGAAAGAACGTGCTGTTGATCTGGCTGGAAAAGTTAAAGAGACAGGGAAGACTCATGTTCTCCCTGCCCTTAACCCATCCGAGCGACGTGAGATACACATGATTCTCCAGGAAGATAAGGAGGTCAGAAGCCGATCAGTCGGAGACGGGCTTTTCAAAAAAATTCTTATTTATAAGCCGGGAAAGGGGAATCGTGGAGGACGTCGCAAGAGTAGTCCTCGCGGTAGAAAAGGTAAAAACACTAAAAGTGATACCTCTTCGGGCGAAGAATAATCAGTGAGTTCGGGTTTCATTTTTCGAGACCAGTGAGTTTTATATGACTAGTCGAGTGGACAAAGATCAGACCATTGCAGCTATTTCAACACCTCCTGGTTCCGGAGGCATCGGTATTATCCGGATAAGTGGAATTGAAGCGTTATCAGTATTGCGGCAAATTTTTGTGCCACTCGACAGAACCTGTGACTACGATAGCCGCAGGTTATATTATGGGCATATAGTTGAGCCCGGCAGCAACCATATTCTTGATGAAGTGCTTGCTGTATATATGCGTTCTCCGCGTACATATACCAGAGAAGACGTTGTAGAAATACACTGCCACGGCAGCTTTCTTGTTCTGCAAAACGTACTCGAACTTATTTTGTCCCGTGGCGTTTCCCTGGCATCTCCTGGCGAATTTACAAAACGTGCATTTTTAAACGGCAGAATCGATCTGACCCGAGCTGAAGCTGTTATCGATATCCTGTCTGCCCGTACACGTAAAGGTGTTGATTTGGCGCAGGAGCAGCTTTCTGGGTCTTTGTATCAACGTATTGACAAGCTTCGTAAGAGCTTGACACAGATGCGGGCTGTGATTGAAGTGGCAATTGATTTTCCTGACGAAGAAGTGGATATCATCGATCATAGTCATTTAATTGAGCAGTTGCAGAGAGAGGTATCGGAGCCTCTTGAGATACTTTTAAGGAGTGCAGATCAGGGGAAAATAATTCGTGAAGGCATATCAGTGGTGATTGCCGGCTTGCCCAATGTAGGCAAATCAAGTCTCCTGAATACACTACTGCAGGAGGAACGTGCTCTTGTGACCGAAATTCCTGGAACAACAAGGGATACCATCGAAGAATATCTGGATATTCACGGGATGCCTGTACGTATTATTGATACTGCCGGTATTCGCGATAATGCTGAAAGGGTTGAAGAGCTCGGTATATTGAGAGCAAAGAGTCTCATTAATGAAGCAGACCTGGTGCTTTTCATGCTGGATGGTGCTCGTGAGATTTCGGCAGATGACCTCAATCTTTTTCAAGCAGTTTCACACAAACCGGTTTTGGTTGTAATTAATAAGATTGATATTGCCATTGCGGTAAGCAGCTACACACTGCCACTGCAAACTGACGCGCCTGAAGTTACAATATCTGCCAGGGAACAAATTGGTATTGATGAACTGAAGGAGGCAATTTTTCGGCGTGTTGCCGCATCATCAGACCAGTGGGAGGAGCAGGGTTGCGCTCCGAATATCAGACATAAGCAGGCACTGGTGAAAGCCCACTCGGCATGTAGCAGGGTGCAGGAGGGATTGCTCAGTGGTTTTACTAACGATTTGATTGCGGTAGACCTACAGGAATGTCTTGACCAGCTGAGTGATATTGTTGGTGAAACAACGACTGAAGACGTGCTTGATGTTATATTCGAGCAATTCTGCCTTGGTAAATAACTGTTGGCAGCATTCTTTATCTAAAAGTAAACCCTCAGCCCTCAGCCCTCAGCCCTCAGCCCTCACATTTCAAATCATTTTTAAAACAGCAGTAATAAGTTTATCCGCTCCTTCAGCAATTTGGTCTACACGTGATTCAAGCATGTAGCAAGGAGTGGTAACAACCTTTTTTATCTCATCAATGACTATTTCGCCATGTGCTGTCTTTTGATGCTTTGCGCCTATGGTAAC
>JBFHGS010000380.1:0-3551 GCA_041582995.1 Desulfopila sp.
CCATCAGGATTTGCTTCAAGCAACTCTCTTGCCTTCACACTGCTGGTCAAAATTTCTACTCTATAGCCCAACTTTTTGAGCATTTCACCTGCCATATCCGCCAGTGTTTCCTCGTCATCTACGAACAGGATGCGCTCACTGCCCTCAGGCATCTGGTAATCGTTTTTCTGCTTAAGATTTTCTCTGACATCGTCAGCGCAGGGCAAATACACGTGGAAGACAGAACCCTTGCCTATCTCGCTTTCGACTGTAACAGTACCGCCGCAACCGCGGACAATTCCATGCACCATAGCTAAACCCAGGCCGGTACCCTCACCTTTTTCTTTAGTAGTATAATACGGATCAAATATGCGGCCGATCTCTTCCGATGAAATACCCGTACCTGTGTCTGAAACGCTCAGCTTCAAACACGTCTTACCCGCAAGTTCGCCCAGCGCAGTATCAGCAGGATCAGTTTCGACTTTTTCGAAATCGACACGCAGTACCCCGTCTCCCCCCTGCATGGCATGAGCAGCATTGGTGCAAAGATTCATCAACACCTGATGAATCCGACCAGGATCAGCCTTGATAAGGCCTAAGCCGGAAGGGATAGCTCGCTCAATTGTTATGCTGGACGGAATACTTGCCCGCAGGAGTTTCAAAGCCTCCTTGAGGATTGGGCTGATATCAATAGGAAATACCCGCGACTCCTCTATCCTGCTGAACGACAAAATCTGCCAGACCAGATCTCTAGCACGCTGTCCTGCTTTTTTGACTTGCTCCAGATTTTTATGCAGTGCTGGGGGTAAATCTTCAGCAAAGAGTGTCAAATCCGTATATCCCACGATAGCCGAAAGTATATTGTTGAAATCATGAGCAATACCGCTAGCAAGCGTTCCGACAGCCTCAAGTTTCTGTGATTGAAGCATACGCTCTTCGCTTCGCTTCATCGCCGCAACAGCTTTGGCTCTTTGCAGCGCTTCTGCAGTGTAGGAAGCAAGTATCGATCCGATTTCTCTGTCATGAACTGCAAATGTTGAATTCCCGGGATTATGCAAAGAGAGAATCGCAAATATTGTTCCGCTGCGATCTCTGAGAGGAAACACTATGCAAGAGGGACTCGAGTACCCTTTCCAGCCACTTACCGGCCATCCTTCCTGGCTGATATCTTCAATGATAAATGGTTCAGAAGAGTTTACCGCCCGAGCCAGTACAGTACCCGGTTGCAGCGGCATGACCAGCGAACCGACAGCATGCCCCTCATCAAGACTGTGTATCCAGCGTAACCGACTCTCTGTCACCTCATACAAGGAACCACCACCCGCTTGCATATGCAACCCGAACTCCTCAAGAATCAATTTACCGCTCTCATGCAGATCACCACAGCCAAGTAGCTTTTTAGTAGATTCCACAACAGCCCGAAGCCGTTTATTCAGTTGCATCAGTTCATCTGTTTTTTCTGTAACTTCTGCCTCAAGCCGATTCTGGTAGTTCCTGTTCTCATTCAGCAGTCTTGCCCGTTCAAGCCCTTTTTCAATGGCGTGTAATAACATCGACATATCATTAAGAGGCTTCAGAAGATAGTCAGATGCACCGAGGCGTAGAGCCTCAACAACATCGTCAAGTCCTCCACCTCCTGATATTACTATCAGCGGCAGATCCGGATTCTGTCTACGAACCTCTGAAAGCACCTGCAAACCACTAATTTCCGGCATCCGCAGATCGACAAGAATCAAATCAATCTGTTCAGTATTGTATAATTCCAGACCAATCCTGCCATTTTCGGCCTCCAGAACGGTATACTCGTGATCCTCGAGGTACGCGCGTATACTCTTGCGAATGATTGAGTCATCATCAATAGTCAGGATAACCGGCCGCAGATCTGTGCTCATCAGACGTCACTCCGGCAACTTATGCGACGACTCAATCTGTACGATAGTTTTTGTTGCATAGCCTGAGAAACCTCAGTTGTGTTAAACAGCATTAGAGAGATGGATGGTATATTGATATTCGCTGTACAGTCTGGGAGATTTCGCCAGGGGTCTGTCGGATCATAGCTATTTTTCACAAATTAAGGCGTTTAAGAAAAATCAAGTACAGCCATATAGATGATATTTCGAGCATTGATTTTTAGCAACTAACGCAGATATGGAGAAAAAGGGTATAATTCGACAGGTTTCTGGAATTTCCTACCAGATAGATTTAGTATATATTCCTGAATTGATGAATGTCAATTAACTTACCGCAAATCATGCGAAGCAAAATTCTTTGTAATTTCAAGAAGTGCGAACATGTTTCACAGTATTTAAAATGCTTTTTATGCAGCCGATATCTCCCTTACATGACGTATTCTGCTTGCAGTGAAGGTTTGTAGCGTGCTACCACTGCCACTTCTTTTCAGTTAATCCATGCTTAATCTCTATGAGGAAACTTTTCCTGAAGCTTTTCAAAACACATGAATATATTACTCCTTCATCCACCACAGGCAAAAGCTGCCGAACCTCCCGCAGGTATACCTCTGCTTGCCTCTACCCTGCGTGCGCGCGGTTGTCACTGCACTGTTTGTGATCTCAACGTTGAAGGGCTGCATTACCTGCTACATTCTACCTCTCCCGCTGCGGATACCTGGAGCAAGCGCGCTTTTAAAAATCGCAAACAGCATATCCAGGCTTTGCAGTCCGATTCAACTTACGATCATCCTGATAAGTATAAACGAGCAGTAAATGACCTCAACAGGGTATTGGAAAACAGTGGCAGGGCAAATGGTGTGCACGTCAGCCTGGCCAATTTTCAGGACCCGCATCTTTCTCCCCAGAAAAGTGAAGACCTTCTATATTGCGCTGCCAACCCGCATGAAAATCTGTTTTTCCCTTTTTTCTCGTTACGAATCATCGAATTGATTAAAGCACATGAACCGGCGTACATCGGCATTTCACTGAACTACCTGAGCCAGGCTCTCTGTTCTTTTGCCATTATCGGCTTTATACGAGAGCAATTCCCAACCATAAAGATCATCCTTGGCGGAGGACTTGTCACTACCTGGCTGCAAAACCCCGGCTGGACCGACCCTTTTGGCAACCTGATAGATCATCTGGTTTCAGGCCCTGGTGAATTGCCGTTACTCAATATACTCGGTCTGGACAGCACAACACATCATCGCTGCTGTCCGGACTACTCTGATCTGCTGGATATACAGTATCTGTCTCCCGGTTTTATTCTGCCTTATGCAACTTCAACCGGCTGCTTCTGGCGCAAATGCTCTTTCTGTCCTGAAACCAGCGAAAAAAATCCATATGCGCCAGTAAACATAGACAACGCTCTTCATGAGCTTACGACCCTTGTTCAGCAGACCAAACCTATCCTTATCCACTTTCTCGATAATGCCGTCAGCCCTGCAATGCTCAAAGCTATTGCGAACAGCACTTTGAATCTACCGTGGTACGGTTTTGTGCGCTTCACACACCATCTGACAGATCCTGAATTCTGCCGGCAATTACGCAACTCAGGCTGTGTCATGCTTAAACTTGGGCTCGAATCCGGCAGCCAGGTGGTACTTGATCAAATGCAGAAGG
>JBFHGS010000381.1:0-3550 GCA_041582995.1 Desulfopila sp.
AAGTGGACAGCTCCAGGCAAGGAATGTGATGCAAATGGCCAGGGTAGCCCGTTTGTCTGTTATATGTATGGTGTATTTATGGCAGAGGTTGCTGTTGAAATCGCTACCGGTAAAACCACCGTTGAAAAAATGACGCTCGTTGCCGATATCGGTAAAATCGCCAACAAACTTGTTGTCGATGGTCAGATGTATGGTGGTCTGGCTCAGGGCATCGGTCTGGCGTTGAGTGAAGACTTCGAGGATATTCAGAAGCACTCCACTATGGTGGGTGCAGGTTTCCCGTATATCAAGCAAATTCCGGATAATATGGAATTGATTTACGTGGAAAGTGAACGTCCTGAAGGTTCTTTCGGGGCATCAGGTGCTGGTGAGTTGCCGCTTACCTGCCCGCATGCCGCGATTATCAACGGTATTTATAATGCCTGCGGTGTTCGTATTACCCAGTTGCCTGCTCTGCCTGAGAAGGTACTGGCGGGTCTGAATAAGTAATTTTTTAGCTTGTAGCCTCCGGGTGCCTGGGTACCCGGAGGTTTTTTTGTTTTGGCGTATGGGGGAAATATGGAACAGAAGGATCTTCGTGAGTGGGAAGCACGGTGCATTCAGGAAGAACCGCCGGCATGCCGGGCGGGATGTCCCCTCGGTGTCGATGGTCGCAGCTTTGCACAGGCAATGGCAAAGGAGGATTTTCCGGCAGCCAGGGCCATTCTGGAAAAGAGCATGCCCCTTGCCGGTATTGTGGCCAGAATCTGTGAGGCTCCATGTGAGCAGTATTGTGTTCGTAAAAATCTTGGAGGAGCAATCGCACTTGGTGCTCTGGAACGATACTGTGTCGGGACAGTACCTGTCAGAGGTAAAATCCTGCGTCTACCGGCAAGACCAAAGAAGGTGACGATAATCGGGGGTGGGCCAAGCAGTCTGACGGTCGCCTTTGATCTGGCAAAAAAAGGTTATCCGGTGTCAATCTACCATCTTGATGATGGTCCGGGAAGCTGGTTGCGCCTGCTTCCTGAAGAGGAAATACCTGTTGCAGTTTTGCACGAGGAATTGCAGCGTCTTGTTACACTCGGTGTATCCTTTATTCCTGTTGAGAAGTTAGATGGGTCGGTCTGCAATGTCGATGAAATGGATGCTGTCTATATCGGGATGGATGATAGTATATCCTCGGATTTCGCAACAAAAATTGGGGTTCCTGCTCCGAAGACTCTTGCGCTTGAGACGCCCGGTTGGTTCAGTGGGGGACTCTGTGGCGAAGATCATGAATACCGCTTTATAACAGATGTGTCAGAAGGCAGGGAGGCTGCCGTTTCAATCGATCGTTTTCTGCAGGGAGCTTCTCTCACGGCAAGCAGGCTTGAACTTCGACAAGGAAGAACAGAGCTTTATACCAGGACAGAGAATACTACATATCTGCCGCGGATACATCCGGCGGATAGCGTTGATTACAGCCCGGAGGAAGCGAAACAGGAAGCTGCCCGCTGTATCGACTGTCAATGCCTGGAGTGCGTGCAGCATTGTGTCTATCTGGATCAATTCGGCGGCTATCCTAAAACTTACGCTCGCCGTATTTATAACAATTCGGCCATAGTTAAAGGCAGTCACCAGGCCAATACCTTTATTAATTCATGTTCTCTTTGCGGCCAGTGCGAGAAGCTCTGTCCCAATGATTTCTCCATGGCGGATCTCTGCCTCCAGGCTCGACAAACCATGGTGCGGGAAGATCGCATGCCTCCATCGGCCCACTGGTTCGCTCTGGAAGAGATGCGCTCAGCCGCCACTGAAGGGGCATTGGCTCTACACGCTCCAGGACTTGCAGCGAGTGATGTGCTCTTCTTTCCCGGCTGCCAGCTTGCAGGAATTCGCCCGGATCAGACGCTTCGGTTGTATGACAGTCTGCTCAAGCTGAATCCGAAAACCGGAATCTGGCTTGACTGTTGTGCTGCTCCGGCCCATTGGGCGGGAAGAGAAAAAGAGTTTGCTGAATTCACAGAGACGTTGAAAGAGCGTTGGATAGCATTGGGGCGCCCTCAAGTTATCACTGCCTGCTCCACCTGCCTGAAGATGTATGGTGAGCATCTTTCTGAAATTCCTGTGGAGTCTGTGTGGACTGTTTTGGCTGAAATGTCCGCAGTTGCGCAAACAGAACCTCTTGCAGATGTACCGGAGATGACAACAGCTCTGGCACTTTCAGATCCATGTACCGCAAGACATGATACGAAAACCCGTACTGCAGTGCGCAGCCTGTTGGCACAGATTGGGCAGTCACTGGCACCGCTGCCGCTATCAGAAGAAGTTACAGAGTGCTGTGGTTTCGGTGGCCTGATGGAGAGTGCTAATCCGAAATTGGCACAAAAAGTTGTGGAAGCCAGAATGCAACAGACAGATGCGCCAATGCTTACCTATTGTGCTATGTGTCGCGATCAGCTGGCCAGAACGGGTAAGCCGGTGTCACATATTTTAGATCTGTTGTTTACCGATATCGCCCATACAGCGAGTGAAAAGCCTGTGTCGATATCAGAACGCAGAGTGAACAGGCGCATGTTGAAGTCAACATTGCTGGCAAGATATCCGGATCAGGAACTGCCTGAAAAAGAGCCATGGGAAGCGATTACGTTAGTGATTCCCGAACCTGTAGCAGCAGTTTTGGAAGAGCGCAGAATATTGACTGATGATATTCAAAGGGTGCTGTTCCAGGCTGGGACTTCAGGCAAGTGTTTTGCACACGAAGAGAAAGGTATAAAGATAGCTTCGGCGGTTTTGGGCCAGGTAACGTTCTGGGTTCAGTATTTCGAAGAAGGCTCTGCTTTCCGGATTGAAAAGTGCTGGAGTCATCGCATGACCATACAGAGGGGAAAATCATGAATCTCAGTTTCTTGCCCAAAGATATGAACTGGCGTTGTGAGCCCTGTGGCGAAAAACTGCAGCCGGGTATGGTTGAACTACACTATCAGACCAATGTTTTCCGGGTTGAACTGCCGATTTGCCCTAAATGCTCGGCGGTGCTTATTTCTGAAGATCTGGCCATAGGGAGAATGCTCGAGGTTGAGCAGTTGCTCGAAGATAAATGAACGCGCTGTATCTCTCAGAACCGGTACGTGCCGGGCTTGGCTCCTGCCTGCGTCCGGGTGGCGAGATTCTAACCCGTCGAATCCTTGAACTGACAGGTCTCAAGCATGACGATGTAATTCTTGATGCCGGGTGTGGGGCCGGTGCAACGCTCTCGATGCTGCAGCAGCGTGGTTTCTGCAATGTTTTTGGTGTCGATCTGGATAGTGGATTAGTACGGGAAGCATATCAGAGTACGAATCATATCGTTCAGGCGGATCTTGCTGGCCTGCCTCTGACAGCGGATAGTGTTGATATCGTCTTCAGTGAGTGTGTCTGGAATCTGACAGAAAAAGAAACTGTTCTGGGGGAATTTTTCAGGATTCTGCGTCCTGGTGGTTGTCTGGCGCTCAGTGACATCTATCTGCGGACTGCTCTTCAGAATGCTGAATGGCCGGTGCACTGTTGTTTTTCACAGGCAACACCTCTGGCAGATATACAGAATATG
>JBFHGS010000382.1:0-3550 GCA_041582995.1 Desulfopila sp.
TATTCTGGTTACCCATGATCAGGAAGAAGCTCTTTCAATGTCCGACAGAGTTGTCGTGATGCAGGATGGAAAAATAGCTCAGGTAGGTACTCCACGAGAGGTATACGAAGACCCAGCAAGCCTTTATGTTGCTAATTTCATCGGTGATATAAACCTATTCCCTGGCACTGTCACAGCAAGGACTGACGCAGATCTGTTGCAGGTATCAATTTTCAATACAACTGTTCAGGCAAGAACAGACAAGAAACATCTTCAACTAGGTCAGAAAGTGCACCTTTTACTACGACCAGAAGATCTTCGTCTTGCAGAAAGCAGTCAGAAAGACATGCCATTTTTCTGGGGTTCAATTATGGAACGCAGTTACCGGGGATCTACCCTCGACACAACCATTCAGCTCGATGAAGGTCCGATAGTACGGGCCTGTGAATTCTTTGACGAGGATGATCCTGATTTTGACTACAGGGTTGGCGAGCGAGTGAAAGTTTCCTGGGTTCAGGGATGGGAGGTAATCCTGCCGGATGAAGAAGATGCGAACTGAAAATGCTGTTATCGGGATTGTTTCCGGCTGGCTGCTTATATTTGGCGTTATACCTATTCTGCTTCTGGTGACAACCAGTTTTCTTACTCAGGACGCAACTGGTTTCTTCAGCTTCTCATTTTCGCTGGCGTCGTATAAGCAGATCCTCGACCCTGGCTATATAGATGTAGTACTTCGATCACTCAAACTTGCTGCAGCAACAACCCTGTCCTGCCTGATCATCGGTTATCCGTTTGCCTGGTTCACCGCACGTATGCCCAAAAATCGACGGGTAGTTATCCTGATTCTGTTAATGATACCGTTCTGGACCAATTCACTGGTGCGGACATATGCAATCCGCATGGTTCTCGGCACCAATGGACTGCTTAACAAAACTCTTCTTGCAACCGGCCTGATAGACACTCCTTTGCGACTGCTCTATACTGATACGGCAGTAATCCTCGGCCTTTTTTACCTTATGCTGCCGTTTATGATCCTGCCGCTCTACTCCAATCTTGAAAAACTGGATTATCGACTGGTTGAAGCTGCCCGGGATCTCGGGGCTGGTTTTGTCCAGATATTCAGGAAGGTTATTATTCCGCTCAGCCTGCCGGGTATTTTTGCTGGATGCATTATGGTTTTTGTTCCGACTATGGGACTTTTTTACGTCGCAACGCTTCTAGGTGGCGCGCGACAGTTACTTGTCGGCAACCTAATACAACAACAATTCCTGAACGCCCGTAACTGGCCGCTCGGCTCAGCTACAAGTGTCGTTCTGATCCTGCTCATGGCCCTCATGCTTGCCGGTTACGCTTTAGTTATTCACCGATTGGCGGTAAGGAGTCGGCGCTCATGAAACCTGTTCGATTTTTATTCTTTACCGGTATATTCACGTACCTTTATGTGCCTATCATTATTTTAGTCGTCAATGCCTTTAACATAAACCGTTATGGTCTGCACTGGGATGGCTTCACACTCAAGTGGTTTTCGGCAATGTTTGCCAACACCGGCCTGATGGAAGCTACACGACACTCGCTGGTTATCGCAGTCTGTGCTGCAACAACGGCCACGGCTATCGGCTGCTTTTCCGCCATTGCTTTTAACCGCTACCGATTCCCGGGAAGACGGATTCTCCAGGGAACCCTCATGACGCTTATGATGGCCCCGGACATTATACTCGCGATTTCGTTGCTCGTGCTTTTTGTCGTCATCGGCATATCCCTTGGTTTCTGGTCGCTGCTGCTTTCACATGTAACCTTCTGCCTGCCGTTTACCATGATGACAGTATCAGCACGCCTGAATGGGTTCGATCCATTCCTGCTTGATGCCGCCCGTGATCTCGGAGCTTCAGAGAGACAGCTTCTTGGCAGGATAGTCCTGCCACTGCTTCGACCTGCCCTGCTATCAAGCTGGCTGCTGTCGTTCACGTTATCTCTTGATGATGTTATTGTCAGTTCGTTTGTTACCGGACCGGCGTATGATGTTCTACCATTGAAAATCTTTTCCATGGTGAAAGTAGGTGTTAAACCAGAAGTCAACGCCCTTGCGACATTGATGGTTGTTCTGTCGCTGGTGCTGGTTATTATCAGTCAATTATTTTTGAAAGAGAGGGATAAAAATGAAGATATTCAATAAGCTGGCAGCAGTTGCTCTTTTTGCCATCCTGTCTTCAACTCCTGCAGTTGCCGGTGAAAAAGTCTATGTGTATAACTGGACCGAATACATCCCGGAAAGCGTGCTGCTGGAGTTCACCGAAGAGACAGGTATCGAGGTTGTGTACAGCACCTATGATAGCAATGAAACTATGTACGCCAAGCTAAAGCTCATCCAGAAAGATGGCTACGACGTTGTCTTTCCCTCAACCTATTTTGTCAGCAAAATGGGTCGCGAAGGAATGCTGCAACCGCTTGACCGTACGCTTCTTCCGAATATGAAAGATCTCGATGTCAATCTGCTCGACAAAGTCTACGATAAGGGAAATGTCTATTCTATCCCATACATGTGGGGTTCAACAGGAATAGGCATTAATAGTGATGTTATTCCCGCTGACGAAGTAACCTCGTGGAAAAATCTCTGGGATCCAAAATACAAAGGAAGCCTGCTGTTACAGGATGACATGCGCGAAGTCTTCCATATGGCCTTAAAAATTAAGGGCTACAGCAGTAACAGCACCGATCCTGCGGAAATTGAGGAGGCCTATCTGCTACTCAAAGACCTTATGCCGAATGTGCTGCTGTTTAATAGTGACTCACCACGAATGCCCTACCTGGCCGGAGAAGTCAATCTAGGCATGATCTGGAATGGTGAAGCCTGGATGGCACAGGAAGAAAACCCAGCCATCCGCTACGTCTATCCCAAAGAAGGAGTAAACCTCTGGGTAGATAGCTTTGTCATTCCGAAAAGTGCCAGAAATTTCAAAAACGCTCATGCATTCATAAATTTTATGATGAAGCCTGAGATCGCCAAAACCTGCGTGGAAGAAAACGGGTATGCCACTCCAATTCTGACCGCTCTTCCTCTCATGGAAGAAAAGGTCAGAAACAGCAAGACCATATTTCCGGATAAAGAAATGATCGCAGCTGGAGAATTTCAGACTGATGTAGGAGATGCATTAAAAATTTATCAACAATACTGGGAGAAACTGCGATCTGGGAATTAGCCATTTTAATGCTCGGTCACTCACCCCGACACTTCGAACGTGATCTATTTCACACCCGCAAGACTTGTATTGGTCTGGCGGGTGTTTTCGTATGTCGAACCCATTTTCAGATCACCGAATATTGTTTTTTCTTGATCAAATATATCGATATAATGAAAGGTATTGCATCAGTCGAAAGAACAATATAGGATGACCGAATCCCCCAGAATGCTTACCTGAACGCCCCGATTGTTTTTAATCTTTTTTCCAACAAAATGAATTTCTGCAGTTCAGACATGTTCTGTTTTTTAATTTTACTTTTTCCAAGGAGGATATTCGTGAAAAAACTTTCCCTATTTGCTGTGGCCATATTTTTCTGTGTGTTTTCAGCAATA
>JBFHGS010000383.1:0-3525 GCA_041582995.1 Desulfopila sp.
GGCTCTTGCGGAGAAGTACGGCACATTGGACGGAGAAATTTCCTATTACTATGCCACGCATTTCGCGGGCGTGTACAAGACCTTGAGCAACGCACAGAAAAAGCAGCTCATGGAATTGAGGAATTTAGATGATTTCAGCTGCAACGGTGGATTTCTTTACTCCAGAGACATAACCATGCCCGAGATCATGAACACAGATTTTCTGTTTTGATACGATTTTTATCTCCAATAGCCAGTCACTTTCTTTACATCATGAATACAAAAAATAAGACTCGAACGATCTATTTTCGAGCATGCTCTACAGCGCTGTTCACCTTACTTACGTTACTCCTGCCGACAACAGGAATGAGTCTGACTCAGACAGAGCAGGTTCTTTCCCTTGAACAAGCTGTAACCATAGCCTTAAAGAACAACCCGGGCTTTGCTCAGCAGGTTAATGGCATGAAGAGTGCTGAGATAACAGTTACTCAGCAACGGGCGGATTTTTACCCAAATCTTGTACTGGAAGCCTCCGGATCTGAACCTTTTGACACGTCGCAGGAGGACTCCAAGATGAACGTTGGCTTATTTTCATCGATGAACCTGTTCAATGGCTTTGGTGATATCGCGGCGCTGAAAAAGAGTGAGCTGCTTCTTCAAGCAGAGCTTGAATCCCTTTCCCGGTCAGAACAGACCTTGGTTTTCGAGACTGTTTCACAGTTTATCCAGGTGCTCACCGATCAGGAACTGATTCATGTTGAAGAAATAAACCTGGCAGAAAATAACGCATTGCTCGAAAGAATCAAAATGTTCTATGAGGCTGGTAAAGTACCAATCAGCGATCTGTACCAGCAACAGGCGGAAACACAACAGGCAGAGCTGGACCTGCTGGAAGCGAAACATAGCCTGGGTGTCAGTAAGCTACTCCTTATGCAGACTCTGGGAATGGTGCCGACAGCAGACTACCAGGTAATCCCTCTGGATTTCGAGACCTTGCCGCTCATTCCACCAGATGATGAAACCACTCACCTCACCGTTCTTGCCCTGGCAAATCGTGCCGACATCAAAGCTCAAGAGCAACAGATTGAAGCCGCGGGACAGCAAATTCGTGAAGCCAGGGCCGGTCACCTGCCTCAAGTTGACCTGTCGGTCAGCCTGGACAACGATTACAGCGGAGATAGTGATGAAAATCTCAACTCCACCATCGGTGTCACGTTCTCAATTCCTGTTTTCGATCGATTCCTTACCCGAAACGAGATTGTGAAAGCCAGAATTGAAAAGCGTAATGAACAATTACTTCTTGACGAAAAAAAATTGCAGGTTGGTCTGGAAATCGCGGAAGCGCTGCAGAATTATCGAAAAACAGAGAAACAGCTCGACGTTTTCGAAAGTAAACTCACCTATGCACTTCAGGCGCTCCACTCGTATGAAGAACGTTACCGGGTGGGAGCCTCAACTCTTATAGAACTCACTGATGCACGAAGTCAATATGTGACCGCGGCATTTGACCGGGTACAGGCAAAGTATGACCTGGTAAGCCAGCAAATTGCAGTTGCCTATTATCTCGGGAATATGAAACAGGTGCTTGCTGCGCTATCACTGGAGAGAAACTAGAATGAAGACACGTCGGATTACTTCAACATCGCGCAAGAGAGGTACGATTGTTATCGCGGTTCTCTCAATAATTGCATTCACCTGGTTGGTCTTTGCACATCAGGAGCAACCGAGACCCAAAAAAGATTTTCAGTTTGCCCAGGTAAGTTTGGGCAACTTTGAGATACTCGTTTCCAGCACCGGGACTCTTGCCGCTGTAGAAACGGTGGAAGTTGGTACCCAGGTTTCCGGCACAATTGACAAACTGATGGTCGATTATAATGACACGGTACATAAAGGACAGGTTTTGGCAGTTCTTGATCAGTCGCTTTTCAATGCCACTGTAGACAATGTACGAGCCGGTGTGTTGAAAGCAGAGGCGGAACTGCAACAGGCAAAGGCCGAATACACGCGAAACAAGCCTCTTCATGAAAAGGGGTATATTTCCGATCAGGAATTTCTGCCGATCAAAACCGAAGTGGATACGCAAAAAGCTTCCTTGCTGTCAGCTAAGGCTGCCCTGCAGCAAGCCCAGATCAATTTGGAACATACGGTGATTAGTTCTCCTATAGACGGAACTGTCATAGATCGCAGCATCGATGCCGGACAAACAGTTGCAGCAAGCCTCAGTACCCCTACCCTGTTTTTGATTGCTCAAGACTTATCACACATGCAGATTGAAACCAACGTGGACGAAACGGATATTGGTCAAATTCGTCAAGGGCAGGCAGTACGGTTTACCGTGCAAAGTTTTGTAGATCAGACATTTACCGGGTCTGTTCGACAAATCAGACTGCAACCTCAAACCGTCGACAATGTTGTGACGTACACAGTTATTGTTGAAGCAGAGAATGAGTCCGGCCTCCTGTTGCCGGGAATGACCGCAACTGTTGATTTCATCGTGCATGATGTGAAGAATGCCCTGCTGGTGCCTGTTGCCGCGCTCAATTTCAATCCTGATGTAGGCTCCGGTAAAATATTGAGTGTTGAAGAGGCGAGCAGTAATCAGGTTTTCTGTAAGGAAGAAGGAGGACGACTGAAAGCCGTTACAATCACCACCGGTCAAAGTGATGGTCTGGTAACAGTTGTCACAGGTGGTGATGTGACAGAAGGAGCACAGGTCGCCATCGGTTTCGGCCAGCACACTTCAAAAGATAAATCAGACAGCGGTTTTTCTCTGTTCGGTCTTTTGGGACAAAGCATGGGCAAAGGACAGGGGCCAGGGCGTGGAGGACGACCATGAGATCTGAACAGATCTGCCTGAGTCAGGTCAATAAATCGTTCTCAATAGGTGAAAATAACGTTGAAGCTTTAGCCGGTGTTTCTCTCAGTATTTACAGTGGTGAATTCATCGCTGTCATGGGAAGTTCGGGAAGCGGCAAATCAACCCTGATGAATATTCTGGGTTGTCTTGATACGCCAACCAGCGGCAAGTATTCTCTTGATGGCGTTGCAGTTGAGGATTTGAATCGCACGGAACTCGCTGATCTACGTAATACGAAGCTGGGCTTTGTCTTTCAGGGCTTCAATCTTCTGCCGCGGACCACAGCGCTGGAAAATGTCGAATTACCTCTGTTGTATGACCGACATCGCAGAATTGCCAACCCTCGTAAACGTTCCATTGAGGCCTTGAGACATGTCGGCTTGGAAAATCGCCTTAATCATGAACCGAATCAGCTCTCCGGCGGACAGCAACAGCGGGTGGCGATTGCCCGTGCCCTGGTTACGGAACCGGCAATTATTCTGGCAGATGAACCGACCGGGAACCTTGATAGCCGTACTACTCTTGAAATACTTGCATTGTTTCAAAGGTTACATCGTGAAGGGTTGACATTGGTGATGGTAACCCATGAAAAGGAAGTCGCCCAGTATGCCACAAGATTAGTGGAATTGCGTGATGGGAAATTGCTCAAAGATGAACCAGTTGTAAGCCCCCGTAACGCCGAGGCAGAC
>JBFHGS010000384.1:0-3510 GCA_041582995.1 Desulfopila sp.
AACAGCATTGGTAACGAAGCGCTGAGTAACTCATTGTATCTGCTGCGATTTCGCATGGTTGATTATTGAAAGCTTCTACACTCCTTACTCCTCACCCCTAACGCCTCACCATACAAGCTGAGCATTAGGGGTAATCAGATTTCGATATGCATGTCAGGACAGTTCGTTACCACTTTGTGTCCGTTATACCTGGAACCATCATGCACCGTTAAAAGGCCTGATTTCAGCTGTCTTGATAAAATCAGGAGCGAGTAGCACTTCATCCTCACGACGACGTTTCAGGTAAGCCAGCACATTTTTCCTGGTAATATCTACTTGATATAACTCGCCACCTCCCAGTGACGGGTCTTTCCATCGTTCAGCTAAACGCTCTGCAATCTGTTTGTCCGGAGTCCAGCTCACGCTTCGTTTATGTCCTGAGACTGAGCCGCGGTAAACCGTAGCAGAGGTGAAACTCACCGGTTCACCAAGAGCATAAAGTCGTGCAGGGTCACAGAGTTCAAACAGGCTGTACCACGTAGCCATTTCGCCACCTGAAGAAAAAGGCCCGTTACATCTGCTGTACAATGCAAGTACAGTCTCCTCAAGCTTGCCCGCTTTGCGAAATTCGTCTTGGTTGTTCTTAAAGAACCTGAAGTGTTCTCTCTGGTTGAGCCTGTTCATAGCTTTGAATGGATCGACTTCTGAAGCGACAGCATTCTTCATCCCGTTGAGCTTCGCCTGCATCTGTTGTTCGTGCCGGGCCTGCATGATGGCATTGTCAAATGTACCGGTGAAGACATCAGGAGGGTGGAGAAAGACAATATCTTCCATATTCCATGTCATGGTATGCTGCTCCCTGAGTTTCTGAAAAATACAGACAGGTTTAAGCTTCAGACTGTCCAGATACCTTGTGTTGCCCATCACTGATACATACCCGAACGCTTAACTATGTGCACATTAAAAGAAACATTTAGCTGAAACCACATCCTTTGTATGGGAAAGATACCCAAAATATACACTATTACTTTTTCTGTAACCTTTGTTAAGCGGAGACGTTTTATAAACAGTTGCGCAACTTTTCAGTCATTTCTTAAACTACACATTCAAGCAGAGGAAAAACTCAACGTGTAACTCCCGAGGAGTATATATATGAAGAACATGAAATCAATATCCAGGATTGTATTGGCCCTCGTAGCGATTATGATGATGACGACCCCGGTGATAGCCGGAGATAATGGAAATGGACAAGGACGCGGAGGACGTACCGGTGAAGATTGCTCAAGAGGCCATAATGGTGATGATAGCCTCACTCTGATCATTCAAGAGGCAAACAGTCAGTTACTGGCAAGGCGCGGGAATGATTGTAACCATGATCATGATCATGAGCATACCAATGATAAAGCTGGCAACGACAATGGTAACGGTAATGCCGATGATGAAGTTGGATAAGGTTTTTCGTATTACAGTGCTGAAAGTCTGCCGGGAGTCTCACCTTCAGGAAAGTGAGACAGATAACAAAGTATGCCCCCCCTTCTTCGTATTACATCTTCCCCCTCCCTGAGAAGTAATGCGAAGGGCGAAATCAGCGCAGGTGACGATGACCTGCGCTGATCTTTTGCATTACCGACAACAAATTTCAATCCTGAGTATCTTTAAATAATTCACGTCCAATCAGCATTCTGCGAATTTCACTGGTACCAGCCCCGATTTCGTACAGTTTGGCGTCACGTAGTAACCGTCCTGCCGGAAACTCATTAATGTAACCGTTCCCCCCCAGGCACTGAATTGCCTCGAGAGCCATCTTTGTTGCATTTTCGGCTACATAGAGGATGGCTGCGGCAGCATCTTTTCGTATATTGCTACCAAGATCCGCCGCTTTGGCTACAGCATACACATATGATCTGCTGGCGTTCCATGTTGCATACATATCTGCAAGCTTACCCTGCATCAATTCAAACTCACCAATAGCCCGGCCAAACTGCTGACGTTGATGGATATACGGCAAAACAATATCCATGCATGCTGCCATTATCCCTAAAGGGCCACCCGAGAGTACCAGACGTTCGAAATCAAGGCCGCTCATAAGTACTTCAACGCCTCGGTCTAATGTGCCGAGAATGTTTGCAGCCGGCACCCTGCAGTTATCAAACACAAGTTCACACGTTGGTGAACCGCGCATTCCGAGTTTGTCCAGCTTTGGACTTGTTGAGAAACCTGCCATATTTTTTTCGACCAGAAAAGCCGTAATGCCTTTATGTTGAAGTTCCGGTGATGTTTTAGCATAGACAATAAGAATATCAGCATTAGGGCCGTTTGTTATCCACATTTTTGTGCCATTGAGGAGATAATCAGCACCTTCTCTGGAGGCCCGCAAGCGCATGCTGACAACATCCGATCCAGCCTCAGATTCGCTCATAGCCAGGGCACCGACATGCTGGCCGGAGATAAGTTTTGGCAGGTAGCGCTGTTTCTGCTCTTCCGTTCCGTTTCGTTTAATCTGATTAACGCAGAGATTAGAGTGGGCCCCGTATGCAAGACCTACTGATGCTGAACCCCGGCTTATCTCTTCCATGGTAATGACATGTTCCAGGTAGCCCATGTCCGCACCGCCGTACTTGTCCGCTACGGTGATGCCGAGGAGTCCCATATCACCCATCTTTTTCCAAAGATTGACTGGGAATTCATCATTACGATCAATCTCAGCAGCAAGAGGTGCTATTTCTTTGTTGACGAATCCCTGAACTGATTCTCGCAGTAAGTTGGCAGTATCTCCCAGATTAAAATTCAATTGAGGAAAAGTTTTCATTATAACTCCTAATTTCTAAGAATTAAGTAATTCTCGATCAGATATCAGTTAGCTTTTCGTACAATTGCGTTGGACGTCCTCTACCCGTTTCTGTGGCGTAAAGAAACATGAACAACCAGAGATGATGATAATTCCAGCTATTCTCGCAGTTCTTTGATGTCTGTAAAAAAATCCAGTGCTTCCGGATTTTTCAGAGCATCTTTGTTTTTAACTTCTCTGCCGTGAATGACTTTCTGCACAGCAAGTTCCACCTTTTTCATGTTGAGCGTATAGGGCACATCCGGAACGTGTATTATTTTTGCAGGAACATGTCGTGGTGACGCACTTTCGCGAATCTTTCTTCTGATTTCATTTTTAAGTGAATCAGTCAATCCACATTCCGGTTTCATTTTGATAAAGAGAATTATCCGAATATCATTCTGCCACTGTTGGCCGACCACAACACTATCCTCAACACCCTCTATCCGATCCATAATCCGGTAGATTTCAGCCGTTCCGATTCGTACTCCACCGGGATTTAAGGTTGCGTCAGACCGTCCATACATGATCACACCGCCATGTTCCGTCACCTTGATAAAATCACCATGCGTCCAGACGCCTGGAAATACATCAAAATATGCTGACATGTATTTCTCATTGTTTGCATCGTCCCAGAAGTAGACGGGCATGGAAGGAAACGGAGCTGTGCAGACGAGTTCACCCTGTTTGCCAACCACAGGAGT
>JBFHGS010000385.1:0-3474 GCA_041582995.1 Desulfopila sp.
AAGTTGCCCAGCTTGCCTCCTCTGTTCTGAATGGTCAGATTGTCGGCCAAATGAAACTTGCTGAAGAGATAATAGACATCAAGGTAAAAACAATCTTTGCGGATAAAGCGCAGATGACTGATGCCCTCGACATTCCTGTAATCGACCACCCAGATGGGATTATCAGGTTGAGTGATCTCTGCCAACCGGAATTTTCAATCGAACCCGGCTACCTGAACCGATTTCAGAACCAGCGCGCCATTACTCTCACCGCAAACATCCGGCCTGGCGCACCGGTTTCAAGTGCTATGGCAGTGAAACAAGCCCGTGATTATTACCAGACGATACGAGACAAATATCCCGGTGCATCACTCAATTTTTCAGGTGAACATGAGTCCACCAAAAAATCCTTTCTTTCTCTCACCTATGCATTTATCATCGCCATCCTGCTCATATATCTGATTCTTGCCGCTCAGTTCCGTTCATATCTGCAACCACTTATTATTATCTCGGCAGTAGTATTTGCCCTCACCGGTGTTATCTATGGAACAGTTTTTTCCCGTACACTTTTCACCATCAACAGCTTTGTGGCCATTGTCGGGGTAACGGGTGTAGTCGTTAATGATTCACTGGTACTGGTTGAATTTTTAAACACCTGCCACCAGAAAGGAATGGTCCGACGGGATGCGTTATTAATGGCCACCAACATCAGGTTACGCCCCATCCTGCTGACCACTCTCACAACCACTCTCGGCCTGTTACCCATGGCTCTCGGCATCCCGGAATATTCCATTATCTGGGGATCCATGGCCATGACGTTTGTCACTGGTTTATGCACAGCCACCTTGCTGACGATTGTCATCGTGCCGGTTCAATGGGATATTCTTGTTGGGTTGGAGAAACGTTTGGAGAGAAGAGAGAACCTGGTTGCTGCGGATTAACCAACCTGGAGCTGCAACAACCAGCTTACAATATTTTTCACAACATCATAGATAACAGGGTCGCCGCTGCCGCGAGGGCCAGCTACGTTGAGGACGCGAATAGCGTTTTGACAAAGCCACTGTTCTATTACAGGCTTGGCTTTGTCTGGTGGATACAGTTCACAGTCAATATGCAGACACGGGCGCTTCTTTTTTTCAGCAAACTTCAGGGTAAGAAGCGAACCTCCAGTCAAAGCTCCATGCGAAATAATCAGAGTTCCATCCGAATCAACAACATTTTTCTCCGTACGCCTGCGGTAATCGCCACTCGTCATCTCCTGCATTTTATATCGCAGGGGAAGTGGTCCATCTTCTGTTTTGCGGCCCTTGGGTAACCATCCGCCATATGAACGCCCCAACTCAACTGCTGCATCAAGCGCCGCCCGGTCAGCACCTGTCTGCCCACCGGAAACGATTTTATGAATGAGAAGCTGCTGCATGTATTCTGAAGATGAAAATGTTAAATTGAGGCTGACGTGCACCTATAGTGTATGTAAAATACATCGGGGTTAAAAAAGTTCAAGGTTCCAAGCTTGTCGAAAACATAGAGGAGAGCTGTAATGAAAACCATAATTACACACCATAACGAAGAATACCTTGCTGAAGCTATTTCCACCTTTACGTCAGCACGAAATGTGGCGGCCCTGACAGGCGCCGGTATCTCCGTCGGCAGCGGTATCCCGGATTTTCGAAGCCCCGGCGGGCTCTGGACAGTCTATTCACCGGAAGAATACGCAACTATCGATGTTTTTCTGCAAAACCCCCAAAAAGCCTGGAAGCTCTATCGTGAATTAGGAAAAGGGTTGTTGGATAAAAAGCCCAACAAAGCTCATCACGTTTTAGCAGATCTTGAGGAACAGGGGTATCTGAAAGGCATCGTCACCCAGAACATCGACAATTTACACCAGAACGCCGGTAATCGTTATGTGTTTGAGATACATGGCGATCATCAGCACCTGCAATGTATCCAGTGCGGGTATCTCGAACCTGTGGAAGAAAATCACTACCGAGTGAATGACATTCCTGTATGCGCAGACTGCAACCACCCACTCAAACCAAACATCGTGCTCTTTGGAGAGTCAGTGCGCAAATTAGAGGAAATCAATTTCTTTATTCAGCACTGCGACCTGCTGCTGGTCATCGGCACATCGGCAAAAGTCTACCCTGCAGCAAGTCTTCCCGGCATTGTCAAGGCAAACGGAGGAGCAATATTTGAATTCAATATGGACCCGGCATTGCCACCAGGTATTTCAGATTATTTCTTTGAGGGAGACGTCGGCGTGACATTGCCGGGCTTCGGCAGTGCCGTGTTCGATGTCAACAGTTAGTGAATTACCAAAACCTCGAAAGAGTTACAGCTAAGCGTATCAAAGAACAGCTCACCCCTCCGGCTTCCCATCGGATGAACCTGATCTGCTGTCAAGATAGACCGCCAGCACCAGAGTCCAGCAAAGGGCCGCACTGATGCCCGCAATAAGTCCTGTCGATTTGAACATGTCAAGCGGCCAGATAACACAAGCTGCATACACCAGTAACCCAACGGGGAAAGCAGAAATTACTACCAATATGAGTCGTACCAACATCCTTGTATCACCTCAAAAAAAATTCACATCAATTCCTGTGTTGATCGCCATACCGCCTGAGCTATATTCTGAAACACAAAATAAATCCATGATCTTTGTAGACCCATCTTTGCTTATGCGATTCAAAGCTTACATTTTAAGTTGGTTCACCAGAACAATCTCAACTGCTGTGTGGCGTCTTGAAAAGGAATACACGACATATTTGCTGAACGAAAACGTTGTCATTTCCTAATGTTTTGTTGATATCCAACCGATAATGACACACAGCACAATGGTCACCCGGGTAAATACAGCCAATTGTCCACCGAAGGGAGCAACAGTATATTTCTTTTGCAACTCAATTCCAATTGAGCCTTTTTTTCCTGTATCCTGTACATAAGGTTTAAAAGACTCAAAAGAAATATTTTCGGGCTTTCGTCGATAATTTCTTGCAAGAGCAGAAAATATACAATGTCACAAGAATATAAACACTTTTTAATAACCGGATAACCCTGCATGCAATTCTGTATAGAATGCGGGGGGGCACTCAACCTCTTTGAAAGTAATGACGAGAAGGTCTGCTGGCCCTGTACCCGGAAAAAAGAGAAACTGAAACCTCAGCCAACTGCCGTCTCAGAACCTGTGGCGGTTGACGATCTCTCTGAAGCGACCTTCGAGTACGAGAATAATATGATAATTCTGCGGGCTAAAGAGGGATGGATTCTCTGGAGCGGCCCCGATAGCCAGAAGGTAAGTATCGGTACAATCTTGAAACGTGCCCGTCATATTCACGCGATTCGCAAAAAACGGCAGCAAAATAAAAGTTGATATAATATCAGCTAACCAGAACATAACCAGTCAATGACAATTACAATCTCAGTCGGTTCGGGAAAGGGCGGTACAGGTAAATCCATGGTTATTGCCAATCTTGCACTTTTGCTCGCAAAAGAAGG
>JBFHGS010000386.1:0-3468 GCA_041582995.1 Desulfopila sp.
CTGTTGAGGTTGCCAGATTTTCAATAGGGCAATGAGACTCACGATTGTAACGATGGAAGCCGCAATGTCAGGTAGGTACGGGCCATGGTAGTTGGCAAGCAGAAACTGAGTGCCCCCAAAGCTGATTCCAGCAACCAGGAGTGCAGGTAGTACCTGCAGGGTACCACGCACTCCACTCATGGTGAGTGCGATCCAGAAAGGAACTATCAGAGAGATGAGTGGCAACTGTCGGCCGACCACTTGAGAAAGCGTCATTGTATCGAGGCCGGTAACCTTGGCAGCCATGATAACCGGGATACCTATCGCGCCAAAAGCTACCGGGGCACTGTTGGCAATAAGGCAGATACCGGCGGCATACAAAGGACGAAAGCCGAGACCGGTGAGCATTGCGGCGGCAATTGCCACCGGTGTACCGAATCCGGCAGTTCCTTCAAGAAATGAACTGAAGGCAAAGGCGATAAAGAGCGCCTGCAGGCGGCGATCATCTGTGAGTGATGCCAGAGAACTTTTGATTATATCAAAATCTCCGGACTCTACGCTCATGTTGTAGAGCCAGATGGCAGTGATAACAATCCAGAGTATTGGGAATAACCCTACAAGTACTCCCAGGCAGGTAGTACTTACGGCCATCTGTAATGGCATTTTCCATACTGTTACCGCGAGCAGAAAAGAGAGCACTGCCGCGATACCACCGGCTTTATGTCCTCCCCACCGGCGGAATGCTAAGAGATAAAAGAGAACAATAATTGGAAGTGCAGCCACAAGAGCAGAAAGTCCAAGCCCCCCGAGAGGGGTATATATTTGCGTCCAAGTCATACGAAACTCCATTCCTTAAAACCCGGGAGTCTGTCGTACTTAGAAATGAATCTATTGCGAAAATGAAAAGTCGGTCCATATTTTCGTAAATCCTTGACGAATGGTGCCACTATCCGCTTTCAAATATTACGAATATCTATTCTCGATTTTCCAATTTCTCGTGACGATTCTCTAAGTCCTTGAGACTCTAAGAATAATTAAAGCGAATACTCGCCACAGGATATGCCGAACAAGCCACAGCGAAGACCGCACAAGCGGAATCCGGACATGTTCAGTCGACAGACCAAACCTGCCTGCCAGGGCAGTTGCATATCTTAAATTGTCAATGTGGAGTTTTTTCCCGTACCCGCGGGGCAGCTAGAAAACAGCTGCTTAACATCCTGGAAAATCAGGATTGTGCCAAGAACTGGCGGCTGGAGTTTTTCCCCGTCCCACGCGGGAAGAATTTTCTATGAAATACATACTCTATCTCTACCAGGATAAAGACTCAGCGAAAAAATATACGTTCCTGAAGACGCATCCGGAATCTTTTGGCTGGTGTTAAAAAAGTATTCGTACTGCCTGGAATTGATTTACGACAATTCAGCTATAGAGCAGACGCTGCGATGACGATTGTACCAAATCGGGTCTCTGTGTTTCCTCCTTAAGTGTACAGGTAAATGTAACCATCTTCCATGAACGTTAGAGTCGTGATAAGGGGTTCCTTATCCTGCAACTGACTGCATTTCATGCAATTCAAATCCACTAACGCTAATGGTAACTGTTCCGGCTGTGTGGTGTGGTTGATGTGTTGAATAGTGGGATTCATTACATCCTTTGTTATCTATTATCGATAATATCGTAACTATTTTTCTTATTACTTTTACTCTCGTATTCTTAACTTGATTGTTTCCAGTACTCACCGATTTGTCGGTAATGTTCCGCCAGAAAACGCGCAGCGCCTTCCGGGTGGTTTCGCTCGAGTACTGCTATAATCGGAGGATGTAGTGCATACAGTTTATCGAGTGGCATCGATGCCTCAACAAGCGTTGCAATGACCTGCAACTGCATCTTGAGGGAATCCCATATTTTCAGCATATTCCTATTGCCCGAGAACTTTACAATGGCAAGATGAAATAAATTATCTGCCCTGGTAAAAGCTCTGACATCCTGTTTGATAACAGCCTGATGCATACTTTCCAGGTGAGTCTTGAGTTGCTCTATAAGTATTTCAGTATTACCAGTTGCTCGAATCAGGCAATATCCTTCCAGCGCTTCTCTTACCTGATATGCTTCTTCAATTTCCTCTCTGCCGAAAGTTTTGACCAGAGCACCCACATGTGGTCTGTGCTCAACATACCCCAGAGCCTGTAAACTACGGATCGCTTCCCGGACAGGTGCCTGACTGGTCCCGAACTCACTTGCTATCTGTAATTCTTTGAGTCTGTCACCGGGCACAAGCGTCCCTTCGACAATTCTATCTATCAGGATAGATTTGATCTGTTCTGTCAGACTTTCCCTTCTTACTGCTTTTTTGCGCATATCTTTTCCGTTTTTTAGAGATTATCGATAATATCTAAAGTGTATTGTTTTGTCAAACATTATCAATTAGTTGGATGTTGCGCTGTCGATGTGTCAGGAGCGACGTGGGCTTGCTTATGATCGATAGGGTAAAACGGTGTGAAAACAGATGTATACTACTGTGTCGTCAGAGTGAAGGTTAGACGTATTAGACAAGGTTGTTTCGAACTAATATACTACTTACACAACGTATTACATTGCTACTGAGCTTGAGTTGTTGATCTGTTTATCTGGCACCAAGGCAACTGGCAACTGGCGGATGGAGCGTGTTGCAGTACATGGGATTGTGAGCGGTTATAATGGGACTCTTATAGTGTAAAGAGGATATTGACAACCAGAGATGAGGTGCTGGTATTACCGACAACCTGATAAGGCTGGTTGCCAGAAAAACTCTCGTAGACACTACTGCTTCCCTGCTACCCAGGAATCCTACTGGCGTGGATTACGTCTGTGGCTCTTCTCAATTATTCAATGACTGAAGATTATAACGGTACGGTAAATAATGATATCATATGGTAATGTTGCAGCAAAAACTCGGTAAGCCGTAAAACACTATTGTGGCCAGCCTTCAACCTCAAAGTATTACGTTGAAAATGATTGAAATGAATCGCCATTCTCATTCGTTGGTCAAATATGTCTGCCTGACGATATTTTGTGTACTCTGCTCCTTCGGTTCTGCCTGGGCCAATGGGGTAGAAAATCTTTCAGTCGAAATTACAGGTATTAGTAACTCAGTTCTTAAAAACGTTGAGGTTTTTCTTAGTATCAACAATGCAGCAGAAGCACAAAAAACAGACTTGCTCGCCAGTTTAAAGATTGGGGAAAAAGAGAAAAAACCTGATTTGTCAGAGCGGGAAATCAAACGACTGCATCGGGCCGCACCAGAAGAAATCCGTCTGGCAATGCAGCCTTTTGGTTATTATCAAATATTCATTGATGCGAAACTTGAGCGGGTCAATGGCACCTGGTTTGCTTCCTATAACATAGAACCCGGTCCTGCAACTGCACTGGATAAAGTAATTATAAAGGTGACCGGTGAAGGTGGTAATGAACCGTCTGTCAAAGATATTCTTGCCTCGACAGAATTGATTC
>JBFHGS010000387.1:0-3456 GCA_041582995.1 Desulfopila sp.
AAATACTGGGCGCGCTCAACATCAATTATAGGACGCAACCCGTCAAAAGTATCAAGAATCTTGAATACTCGAGGATGGCTTGCGCGATAGATATCTTCTTTTCCTTCTATTTTATCCAAAAGGCGCTGCTCATGAGGGGATACACAACATTCCATAATCAATCTCCTGATAATTTGATTTGTTCCAATTTCCCGGTAGCACTTATCTCTTAATGACATTGATGCTCCCGACTTTTGAATACTTTTTATCAAAACGTAACGATTCCTAATATTGCAACGACCGTGCCAACAGGAGAAATATGAAACAATTGAATGTGGAGAATTGTGAAATTTCAATGGAGAAAAATGACGGATATTGGCTGTTACGTCAGAGGTACATTCTGACAACAACTCACGAATAACGCTATTTCAGGCAGATAGAAAAGCACTGGCTCTATTCTTGATCCCAGATTCAAGCTCTTTCACTAGCAAAAAATATCGTCATTTTTTTGCGATGAAAACATTTATAAATAATTCCCGCATAGGTACGAGAAAAAATCATGGTGCACATATGCAACAACAAAACACATCACCAATGCATTTATATTGTAACTTCAAATAGATAGAGAGAAAGTTGCATTTTTGCATCACATATAGCAACGTTGCGACATTGCTCTGCACCAATCATCTTCAACATGATACCTCAACACCAGGATAGCCCGTATGTGAGATGACCTTGAAGACCTGAACACTATCTACAATGGACCAGAATACGTTTTTCTGTGTGCATTAGCCTCCCCGGCACGTTTGATACACACAAAAGATCTGTTTTCTTTTTTATCGGTAGTGGTATAACAACGACCCTATCTTAAAACTCCACTACTCTGTATCCTTAAACTTTATTACCGGAAAAAACATGCTCGGAACAATAGTAAACGCTCTGGCGATTATAGCAGGGAGTCTTCTCGGGCTTCTTTTCAGTAAAGGAATCGCCGATAATTACAAAGATATCATTTTAAGCGGCGTTGGCCTTTCAGTAATCCTGATAGGTATAAAAGGAGCCTTGACCTCCAACGATCTCATGGTGGTTATCTTCTCTGTAATAATCGGTGCCCTGCTTGGCGAAGCCTTACGGATAGAAAGCCGCCTTGAAGCGTTCGGTAAGTTTTTAGAGAGTAAGGTAACGTCTAAATCAAGCGACTCCAGCTCTTTTGCCCGTGGTTTTGTCACGGCAAGCCTGGTCTTCTGCGTTGGTTCTATGGCTATTGTCGGTTCTCTTGAAAGTGGCCTTACAGGCAACCACCAGACACTTTTTGCCAAATCGGTTTTGGACGGCGTCACGTCAGTTATTTTCGCCTCAGCCATGGGCTTGGGGGTAATGTTTTCCGGTGTTGCAGTCTTTCTGTACCAGGGCCTTATCACCCTGACTGCAGTTTTCATGAAGAGCTATCTGGTACCTCACACCATCGAACAGATGACCTCAGTCGGCGGCCTGCTTATTATGGCGATCGGCTTCAACATGCTGAAGATAACAACAATAAAGGTCGGTAACCTGCTCCCGGGCATTTTTCTGCCGCTACTCTACTTTGCATTGCGGCAATGTTTTATCTGATTTTCATCAGGTAGCCGTTCTCCATATATAAGTGATCGTCAACATACATCTCCATGCTGCCGACGAGCCAAAGGAACACAGCTCATCTGAAATTTGACGGGACAATATCCGCAGAATACTGTACTTTCTACGCCTGAAACCTGCACACCGGCACCACAGACAGACAGCAATGTACCACGCTGTCCCATAGATTACCGGCCGCATTACACATTTCCTGCCTCTTTGAGCTCATTTTCATCCTGCACTTCTGAGCAATGCCTTTTCAGGGAAATAACGTTTTAAATTCTATATAGAAAATTACCACTATGAGTGACTTCAGTTTTTCATCCCTTCCCCTTTCAGGGGCGATGCTTCATAATCTTGATGAGCTGGGTTTTGCAGAAATGACCCCTGTTCAGGCTCAGAGCCTTCCACACATTCTGGAAGGTCGTGATGTTATCGCCCAGGCCAAAACCGGCAGCGGCAAAACAGCCGCATTCGGCATCGGCTTACTGGACAGACTCGATGTAAAAAAATTCAGAGTTCAATCTCTGGTTCTCTGCCCCACGCGGGAACTCGCCGATCAGGTTGCCAAAGAGTTACGCAGGCTGGCCCGGGCTACTCACAATGTGAAGATTCTGACGCTTTGCGGCGGAGTCGCCTTCGGTCCGCAATATGGTTCACTGCTGCATGGAGCGCATATCATTGTCGGGACTCCTGGCCGGGTCTTAAAGCATCTGGATAAAAAGAATCTCTCATTGCAGGATCTGACCACTCTCGTACTCGACGAAGCTGACCGCATGCTCGACATGGGATTTATTGACGAGATCGACCGGGTTATCGACTACGCACCAGCTACGCGTCAAACCCTGCTTTTTTCGGCAACCTATCCGAAAAAAATCATGACGCTCAGTTCCTCCATCCAAAAAGACGCCATCAATATCAAAACAATCGCGGTTGAACAGGCGAATAAAATTACTGAATATTTTTACGAAGTGCAGCAGGACAATAAGCTTTCGGTGCTGATCAGAACGATCGCTCATCATAATCCGCAAAACATTCTGGTCTTCTGCAACACTAAAATAGAATCTCAGCAAGTTGCTGATGCCTTAAACGATGCCGGAGTAGATGCTCTTGCTATTCATGGCGATATGGAACAGTTTGAGCGCACTGATGTACTCGTACGATTTTCCAACAAAAGCTGCTCTGTACTTGTTGCGACAGATGTTGCAGCACGAGGAATTGATATTAAAGAGCTTGAGATGGTAGTCAATTACGATGTGGCGCTCAGCCAGGAAATACACACACATCGAATCGGCAGAACAGGCAGAGCCGGAGAAGAAGGTGTTGCAATTACCCTCTTCACTGACACTGATCTTCAGGAAATTGAAGGGTACCGCAACGAATCGCGCAGATTTGATACAATCGACACCTTACCTGCTGCCGATAATTTCACACTCATTCCACCGAACACAACTCTCGTGATAGAGGCGGGCAAGAAGAACAAAATGCGTGCCGGTGATATTCTCGGTGCCCTTACCGGAAAAAAAGGAATTGAGGGTAAGTTTGTCGGCAAAATCGACATTTTCGACCGTCAGAGTTTTGTAGCGATCGACTCCAGCATGATCGACAAAGCCTATACTTTACTGAAGCGTGGTAAAATAAAGGGCCGGGCTTTTCCCGTCTGGGCTTTTAACCGACCGGCACCAGCCGCTGCAGGAAATGTCTGGAAAACACTCTCTAAAAGCTAGTGCTCTGTAAACATTAAGATGTCGTAATATTTCTTAGCAATTTCGGCACACAGCAAGGCACGAATGAAGGAGCATAGCAACGCTATGTAACTGAATGAGAAACGAAGTCAGTGTGACAAAAGGGCTGGAAATATGC
>JBFHGS010000388.1:0-3436 GCA_041582995.1 Desulfopila sp.
GACTGACAATGTGAAATCAACAGGATAGAGGATGTTCTGTTATATATCACACGTGTTTTGTTGGTTATCAATTTAACAGGATATTACCCTTACATTATGAATTTATACAGAAGAGTGGTCTGTTATGCAACAAGCGAGATTTTATGGCATTATCCGCGCGTCACAAATTTAAGATTCGCACTGGCTGGTTTAAAATGCATATAGTGTGACAGGGTTAAGGCTATTCCTGTAAATCTACAGTCGTTGATAGTTCCTGAATATCAATTGTGTCTCCTTACGCAGTGGCGACATATGACGTTTCGTAAATTCCTACTCAACTATCGAGCTTGTATTCCTTTATTTTATTCAGCAGGGTCTGACGGGCAATACCAAGCTTTTTGGCGGTAAGACTCTTGTTATTTCCTGTTTTATCAAGGGTTGCCTTGATTACTTCACGCTCCATATCGCGCAGGGTAAAATCTTCATTTGTGGGTGCAGGCCTTGCCATATTGTTACGGATTGTCTCTGAGAAAAACTGTGGCGGTAATTCACGCGGAGTGATCTGCTCGCCGAGACAGAGAATAACTGCGCGTTCAATGGTGTTTTCCAACTCTCTGATATTACCGGGCCAGTCGTACTGCATCAGCAGGTGTAAAACCTCCGGGTGTACTCCTTTAATGTCTTTTCTGTTTTTCTCAGCATACCTGTTGAGAAAAAAAGAGGTGAGTTCGGGGATGTCAATGCTTCTTTCGCGCAGCGCGGGTAAATGAACGGGGACGACTGAAAGCCGGAAGAAAAGATCCTGCCTGAATGTACCTTCTTTTACCATAGCCTGTAGATCTTTATGGGTGGCGGCAAGTAGCCGCACATCTACCTTTACTGTGTCGTTGCCGCCAACCCTTTCGAACTCACCTTCCTGCAGTACACGGAGTATTTTGGCCTGGGTAGCCATACTCATGTCGCCAATTTCGTCCAGGAACAATGTGCCACTATGGGCAAGCTCGAAGCGACCTTTACGCCTGGCTGAAGCGCCGGTAAATGAGCCGGCCTCGTGGCCGAAGAGTTCGCTTTCAAGCAGGTTCTCATGGAGTGCTGCACAGTTGAGTTTCACAAAGGGGGCTGCAGCTCTGGGGCTGTTATGATGCAGGGCATTGGCGATCAGCTCTTTACCGGTTCCGGACTCGCCGGTGATAAGAACCGTAGCATCGCTTGGTGCGACCATCTCAAGCGTGGCAAACATTGACTGCATTGCCGGGCTGGCACCGATAATATTGTCAAAGGTGTAATGTTCGTTCAGTCGGCTCTTTAAAGCCTTATTTTCTTCACTCAGAGTCTTAAAGTTCAGTGCCCGAGAGATTATCAGAGTGAGTTCATTGATATCGATTGGTTTCGTGATATAGTCAAACGCCCCTTTTTTCATAGCCTGAACGGCGCTTTCCACAGACGAAAAGGCCGTGATTACGATGACCGGAATGTGTATTCCCGCCTGGAGCAGGGCGGTTAAGGTGCTGAGGCCGTCCATTCTACTCATTTTCAGATCGAGCAGAATAATATCGACACTGCTTGCAGAAAGCACCGGCAGAACCTCATCGCCATCGGTTGCTTCAAGGACCTTGAAACCGTTATTGAGCAGATTGACTTTGAGCATTGTTCTGTGTCCCGCATCATCATCAACCAGTAAAACTGTTGTATCTGTATTCATAGGCATAGTACGTATCCCCGGTATCACTTTGGTAATACCATTGTGATTGTGGTCCCCTTATCCTTTTCTGTGACAACTTCGAATGTTCCCTGATGCTGTTCAATTATCTGGTGACTGACTGCAAGGCCCAGCCCGGTGCCGTTACGGGTTGTGGTGAAAAACGGATCGAACATCTTCTCCCGTTCAGAATCAGACATGCCGCAGCCGGTATCCGAGACGGAAATCCGGACATGATGATTATCTTCTTCACATCCAAGAGAAATCTTTGCGCCTGAAGCCGTTGCGTTAATACTGTTCTTCAAAAGGTTCATCAGGACCTGCAGCAAGAGGTCCGGGTCAGCTGTTAGTGTGATACCCGTATTGGCCATGCAGGAGAAGTGAATATCGTGGTCGGCGAGATCGGCTTCCAGCAGCATGATGGTTTTAGCAAACAGGGAATCGACAGAAATCTGCTGTGGCTGAGGTTCACGGGGGCGGGAAAACTGCAGCAAGCCGGAGACAGTCTGGTTCAGTCTGTCAATTTCACTTATCATCAGGTTAGAATATTTTCGATCATCTTCAGCTGTTTCGGGTTTACTGCCAAAAAACTGGGCAAAGCCCCGGAGGGTGCCGAGCGGGTTGCGGATTTCGTGGGCGATACCGGCCGCCATTTTGCCGAGTGCAGCCATTCTGCGTGAGCGCTCCAGCTGAAGTTCCATGTTGCGTATGGAACTCATGTCGCGAATAACCAGAACCGTGCCTATGCGTGCATCTTCCTGGTTCACCAGAGGAGAACAGCTGATACGTAACGGAATCACACGTCCATCACAGTTTGTATATTCCGCCGGATGTTCAAACGAACTGGCGCAGGATTCGGCGATGGCCTGTGCGCAGTCGGGAAATACTGTATTAACAGGTTGGCCCAGAATTTCTTCAAGGCGTACCCCAAAGAGATCTTCAGTATTCTGGTTGCAGGAGACAATGCGGTCATCTGCGTTGAGTGACAGCAGGCTGACCGGAATTGATTCTATAATAGAATCGGTATAGAGCTTCATATCTGCGAGGTTCGCGCCGGTTGTTCGCATTTTCTGGTACAAAAAGAGAAAATAAAGGCCGGCGGCACCTATAAGAAACAGGATGGCGCCCATGAACATCGCATGGTTGGTATCCTGTTTCCGTGCTGTATCGAATTCTCTGGTAAGAAGACCTATAGCGATAATTTTCTGGCTGGCGGCCAGTTGCTGGAGCCATTGCTGGCGTTCTTCTTCCGGCATGTGCATTTTGCGCATTCTATCGCCGACAGTGAAAAACTTTGCATACATATAGACACCGGCTTCGCGATCCAGTCTGGTCACAGCTTGCCCGGTTGCAGCCATTGATTCTATATCTGCGGCTGAAAGACCTGCATGTTGAGAATATCCAGCCTGGTCGATGATGGAGCCGTCGGTATCTATAACGGTTATGAACAGAATATCTTCCTCCTTGCTGTTTTCAATCAGCAGGGTGTGGAGCGGATCCTGACCAGTCATGTGGTGCATCATAACCATTGAGGCGCGACTGCCGGCCTCGATGGAGCGAAGGATGGTCTCACCTTTGTCCTGAAGGAAGCTCTCCATAAGCGACTGTGCCCTGTTAATGTTTTTCAGGGTGGAAAAGGCAAGCAATACGGCCAGCACGACGGTTGCGGTAAGCAATCCTATTGCCGTTCTGGAAAGCCGTATCGGTTGCGGTGATTGCGGGATTGCATGTTTATTGATTTGCATCTCTGCCATGAAC
>JBFHGS010000389.1:0-3392 GCA_041582995.1 Desulfopila sp.
ACAACAGCAATTTTGCCCGTTTTATGGACTCGATGTTTGTCGAGTATGATCCGAAAACATTGGTAGAGACGGTTCTCTGGGTTTTCAAGACATATAGATCACACGGTTTTCTCACAACATATTGGGCGGCAAACCTTGACATCTGGCTGCATGTTCTGGAAGAGGAATTATCAGAAAAGTCATTTACTGCGATAGTACCGTTTTACAATTGGCTCATTATCAATATCCCAATATTTGTCAAACTCACAGATGACTGCTCCTCTGAAAAAAGCCTCTGTAGAGCTATGGATGACGGAGCAAAATAACCTCGGTGGGAAGAATGATTGAAGCCAGTATTTACCAGACCTATCTGACCTCGCTGCTCCGTGGTGAAAAGGAAGCATGTCTCAACATTGTCACGGCTCTTCTTGATGACAAAGTAGAAATACGGGAACTCTACACGGATATCTTTCAAAAAAGCATGTACAGCGTAGGTGAGCTCTGGGAAAGGAATGAAATCAGCGTTGCAAGGGAACACCTGGCAACAGCAATAACCGAGAGTATGTTGAGTCTCACCTATCCTCATCTCTTTACTGGCCACTACTCGGGAAAGAAAGCGATCATTTCCTGTACCGCCAACGAGTATCACCAACTCGGTGGGAAGATGGTCGCGGATATTTTTGAACTGCATGGCTGGGATGCACATTTCCTCGGCGCCAATACACCGGTTAAGGATATGTTGAAATTTATTGATGAAATTAATCCAGATCTCATAGGTTTGTCACTGGCCGTCTATTTCAACATACCAGCTTTGAAGATTACGCTGGAAGCGATATCTGCTCACTTTCAGCATCTTGATATTCTTGTTGGTGGCCATGCTTTCATATGGGGTGGAACAGGGCTGCTGAAGAATTTTCCTGGAACAAATTACTTCGAGTCCCTCGCTCAGTTGGAAGCAAATTTATAAACGTCTCTATGCTGCTATCTTCTGCTCACTCAGAGGTTATCCTCGAATATTTTAAAAATGACCTGTCTGTTCTTTTTTTCCTGCTCAATGAAGATGGCGAGATACTAGCTGGAAACAGGTATAGTCAGGAACTTCTTGGCAAGTCTATTGTTGGGCTGAGTTTCAACGAGCTGTTGGTTGATTTTAAACAGTCATTCAGATTAGAAGAATATATTCACAAAGACGGTTACTCACTTCTGTCTCTCAGCATACCCAACGCTCTCCCACGATCATATCTTTTCAAGTTTCGCCATGTTAATGATTCTATTTTGGTGTTTGGGAAAAGTGACGAAGAAGAACTGGAATTGCTCCGTTCAGAACTAATCAATGCCAATCAGGAGTTGAACAATCTTACCCGCTCGCTCCATAAAAAAAATGCCCAGCTTGCACATCTGAATACTATTAAAAACCAGTTTCTAGGAATGGCGGCTCATGACCTGCGAAAACCTATTTCGGTCATTCTTAATTATGTCGAATTCTTGCTTGATGAAACCGGAGAGCAACTTGACGATGAACATACCGGTTTTCTCTCTATAATCGAAAATTATGCTTATTTTATGCAACGGCTGGTTGATGATTTTCTTGATGTCAGTGCTATAGAAGCCGGTCGTTTTCAACTAAACATCGCACCAGTCAACCCTGCTGAAATCTTAGAAAGAAGCCTTGTCCTGGCACGGATCCAGGCTGAGAAAAAGGGAACTGTTTTGGATGTAACCATTGCACCAGAGCTCTCAGAAAGTTATTGGGATGGTGATAAGATCGAGCAGGCCCTGAGTAATTTATTAGGGAACGCAATTGAACACTCGTCAGCTGGAAAAAGCGTATCCGTTACCCTGAAAGAGGCCGATGAGAGAATAATGTATTCTGTGCGAGACCAAGGAGCCGGAATGAGTCAGGAGGCTATAAAACAGCTCTTTACTCCTTTCTCAAGAACCGGTGCAGTCAAGACGGGTAGAGAGAAAAGCACTGGCTTGGGCTTGGCCATAACCCGGAAAATAATAGAGGCACACCTCGGCGAAATTACCGTCAAAAGTCAGGAAGGATCAGGAACAACATTTACCATTTCCTTAAATACAAAGAGCAATAATGGATAACAGTGATATTCGCATTTTAGTCGTCGATGATGAACCCGAGATTCGTTTTGCAACTGTACGCATATTGAAAAAAGAAGGGTACGAGGTGCTAAGTGCCGAAACAGGCCACGAGTGTCTGGAGAAAACGGAACTTGAGAACCCAGATATTCTTGTGCTTGATGTTGAACTACCTGACATTCTGGGAACCGAGGTGTGTTTAAGAATCAAACAAAATCCGGATCATCAGAAAAAACAGATTATGATGGTGTCTGGCAGAAAGACCACATCAAATGACCAGGCTGATAGCCTTGATGCGGGAGCCGATGGCTATATTGCCCGACCTGTTTCAAACCGTGAATTTCTTTCTCGTGTGAAATTGATGGTTCGGCTTATCAGGGCTGAGCGAAAGAACGCTCACTATATCTCTGAGCTTGAACAGGCAATTGCTAAAGTAAAGGTGTTAAGTGGCATTATCCCGATTTGCATGCATTGCAAACAGATTCGTGACGATAAGGGGTATTGGAACCAATTGGAATCGTTTATAAGTGAACATTCTGAGGCTCTGTTTAGCCATAGCCTCTGCGAAGCCTGCCTGGAGAAATATTACCCTGAGGAAGATTGAAATTTTTGTTTTTATAGTGAGAGTTTCAAATGACGTGGTCAAGTAAAAATGGACACTTTTCCTAGGCTCCATTTTTCAATTCCATCATTTTTTCAAAATCGTTTGGCTGAGATAACCAAGATACGAATGCCTTCTCTTGCTGTTGTAAAATAGCATGGAGATGGGAAAGACCTTCTTCTCGGTATCAATGAATTGATACCTCATCCATGTTCCTTGGCAGGTAAGCGAGGTACGAAACTTCGAAGAAGGCCGCTGCCTTTTTTAAGATCTCTCGTTCCATCTTGACCTGCGTGTTCTCTTTTTTAAGGCGTTTGAGTTCAACCTGCATAGCCACCAGGCTTCCAGGTGTTGCGGATTCATTTTCCGTCTGTTCTGATTCCTTCTTCCAACGACCAAGCAGGCTTGCATTTACACCTGGATTGCGTGCGGCCTCTGCTATGGAATAGCCCTGATCTGTGACAAGTTTCACACCTTCATCTTTGTATTTTTTTGTGTAGTTATGTCTTTTTCGTTTAGTCATGAATTACCTCCTCAAGAAGTGTTATTTCACTCTTAAGAAAGTGTCTATGAAATACCTACCACATCACCCTCTCAGAGCAGGAGATTCAGAACGGAGTGTTCGTGCTAAACCTAACACCAAGAAAAGTATTGAATGGCCTGACTCCTCTGGAAGTGTTTACTGATCGACGTGTTGTACTTATTACTTGAATCC
>JBFHGS010000390.1:0-3384 GCA_041582995.1 Desulfopila sp.
AGGTTTTTGTGCGCCGGGTTCTGCAAATCCCTGCGCACCGTACCTTCAAGTGCTACTCTTAACCATTGTTTGTAAGAAAATATGTGAGGAACTGGACTGTTCTTTACGAACCACGCTCACTGCAACAATACGTCAGGTCATATTTTCCCGTTCGGCATCTGCACTGAAGTCAGCCACAGTTTCCTGCATCATACGTCCATAATGCATCTTGAAAGTATCAAGAATATCTCCAAGCGGCAGGTCTGCATAATGGCCGCGATCGAGAACATACTCCATATGCCTGTTACCAGATGGGTCAAACGGATGAAGCACCGAATCAGTGGTTCCATCAAACTCTAGCGGCGCCAGATTAAACTTTTCACAGAGCTCCAGATTAAAAGCAGGTGTCGCCTTCACCCATTTTTCATGCAGGAAAATCTCCGCATATCCATGCCAGTAAAAGATATCTGTCTGCATCATATCCCGTAAACGGTTCGTGGTGAGGTGGTTCCGCACATCTCCGAATCCAAGCCGCGCAGGTATTCCTGCAGCACGGCAACAGGCCGCCAGAAGGACAGCCTTCGAAACACACCAGCCATATCCTTTGGCCAGGGTTGCGCTCGCTTGCATCCCCTCAACTGTAAGCTCAAGCCTGTACGGGTCGTATCTGAAAAGATCACGTACCACATAATACAACGATACTGCGTTCTCTAAAGTGCTGCCCTCCGCAGGCAAATGCTGTTTAACAAACTGAATGACATCCGGATGATCACAATTAATCGCCGGGGTTGGTACAAGATATTCTTCATTTTCCATAACAAGTCCTGCTCCGTACGTAGACGTGAAGGGTAAAACTGAAAACTATAGCAATATGCTGACTCTTTCAAACACTTTCACTGTCTTTAGCCTGATTTCTTGCCAGCACATGTTGCTATATGAGAAATATCGAACATATTCGATGTAATAAGCACTAAATTTTTCATTTTTTCTAACGTATATTATGCTTATCTAACATCCGGGCTGAAATTCTTACATCACGAAATCTCATAGTTCCTTCAAAAACAATATATTTTCCTATAAGATTAAAGTACAGGGGTCTGTATCTCACAGACTCTGCAGGTTGCGTAGCTGAATACTGACAACAGCCCATTGTTTTCAGTGTCTTCAGTCTCACGCAGTTCAATCCTTGCGTTACAGTTCAACCCCGGAGGGTAAGCTTATGCAGAAAAATCGCAAACCTCAACTCATGGCTATCACTCTTGCGCTGGTATTTGCTGCCAGCCTTTTTTCTGGTGGATGTACCATGAAATCAGCAATGTCTGATGACATGGCTATGGTACAGAGAGCTGAAGCAGCAGCGTCCCGGGCCGAAAATGCTGCAATGCGGGCCGAAAAAGCCGCAGAGCAGGCAGAGAATATGGCAACGAAATCAGAACTTATCTTCAATAAGAAGATGAAAAAATAACAGGGAATCCCACTGCACATTTCTCGTATATATTATGCACATTTTTTTACCTGCGATTATGTACAGGCCCAGGCGACAGTATGCATTACAGCAATGTTCTACGCTACGACTCATGTTAAAAGGGAAAGGCATAATTGTAATCCTGCTATGTATGTTTTTATCCGTCGCCGGGATTCCCGGTAACCAGGAAACAGTATTTGCCTCGCAACACGAGTTCAGGGGAAGCGGAGAGATCATTGTCATCTCTCCTGCCTCTAAAACCGCAGTCATCGATGTTGTTGAAGGAGTTAAACCGCGCATTGTCGGTGGCAGAATAGCAGTGGATGCAACCCTGATGAAAGGGTCCCGGAGAGCCGACCTGAAAAACTTTCAGGTCGGCGATAAGGTAGATATAGTGTGGCGGGTAACGGAAAACGGTAAGGAAATTCTCGCCCTGCTTGCCACTCAAAAGATTCAGCCTCCACAGGTTGCCCGTTCAGCCGTGCAGAAAACAGCACCGCTGCCCGTGCAAAAAAAACAGAACAATGCCATCGATGCCTTTTCGCTCCATGTAAACCGGCCTTCTGCAGTTCAACCACTTATCGGAATCCCCCGCAATCATCTTGTGCTCACCAGGGAAACACTCCTTGATATCGCCCGTACCTATAATCTTGGCTTTAACGAACTGATTGATCTTTATCCTGAAATTGATCCATGGCTACCTCCGGCAGGCACGTTGCTCGTATTGCCAACAGAACGCCTGCTACCTGATGGAACACGATCTGGTATCGTCGTCAATATTGCGGAAATGCGACTGTATCATTACAGTAAAAAAACTTCGTCAGATGTTGTAAACAGTTATCCTGTATCCATCGGAGATCCCGAATTCCAGACTCCGGAAGGGAAATTTACCATAGGTAACAAAGCTGTAAATCCAACATGGTATATACCACCGTCACTCAGACCTAAATACAACAGAGGCAGTATTCCACCCGGCCCAGATAATCCTTTAGGTAAATACTGGCTGGGTATTAAAAACACAATGTACGGTATCCACGGAACTGACATAGCCTGGTCAATCGGCAGAACTGTCACCCACGGTTGCATCAGAATGTATCCTGAAGATATTCAGAAATTTTTCCCGAAAATCACTGTCGGCACAAAAGTTCACATTGTCTATCAGCCTGTAAAGATAGCTGAAATCGGAAAACAGATATTCATTGAAGTACATCGCGACGTTTACGGGAAGCTTGGTGATCTCACAGCTCATGCCCGGCAGAAACTGCAGGATATGGGACTCTCGTCCCGTATCAACAATAATGCATTTGCGGCTGCGATAGAAACAGCTAACGGTATGCCGATCGACATTACTGCATCCGGGGTTGAAAGTACCGGTGCAGCTTCAGGGCAGGAACAGGAAAACACACAATAATCAGGGCAGAGCACGGGATTCAACACTCTGCCTGCATCCCGGAGTCAATACTCTGAAAGCACATATCATTTTCAGCCGCGTACCGGACGGAGATCAATAGAGAAACCATGAAATATCTTCATCCGCTTTATCAACGCTGGAAAAATCTCAGCATCACCAGCAAATTCATTTCCACATTTTCAATCATGATCGGCCTGATTCTGCTGTTGAGTATTATCAACTACTCCGCACTTTCGCTTACCCGCCAGCAAACTGACTCAGCAGTTATCACCAATAGGGAAATACAGCACCGTATACTTGACATCAAGAATGGTCTGGAAAAAGTCAGACGACTCGCAACAGAATTCTACAGAAACTATCCGGTAATCGGATTTGCAGCGTCCCGGGATTCACATGCTCTACCGGCTATCGAACTGACCAACAGCCTCATCATGCTCAGTAGTCAATTGCAAAAACAGGTAACTACTTCCAATTTCAGTAAAGCGTTACATGAAGATGATATTAATCTCAATTTCTACTTTTCTGCTGC
>JBFHGS010000391.1:0-3361 GCA_041582995.1 Desulfopila sp.
AAGAATCAACAAATCCAGCTCTATCTTCAACTTTCATAAAGGTGATCCCAAATTCTTCACCGATCCGAAAGCAATCTCAATCAACGAGCACTACCTCCGCAACATGGATATTGCTGAGCTTGGCAGTCTGGTAAAAAAAGAGCTGCAGGCGGAAAGCCTCTGGGATGAAGCATATGATGGAGACAAGCAGCAATGGTATCATCACACTCTTGATATGATTCGTGATCGTTTTCATACATTGAAGGATTTCGCAACTCTCGGCCGGGCCTACTTTGGTGAGGATTTCGCAGTTGAAGAGAAGCCTCTTAAAAAGAACGTTTTGAAGCATGAAGGCCTGAAAGAATGGTTCCCGATGCTGGCCGACAGATATGAAAAACTTGATTCCTGGAATCTTGAAAATACTGAGCAGACCGCTCGTGAGCTGGCAACTGAACTTGATATCCAGCCGGGCATCATCATTAACGGTATGCGTACCGTCGTAACCGGTCAACTCGCAGGCCCATCAATGTTTGATATATTGGTAACGATTGGCCAGGAGCGAGTAGTAAAGCGATTGCGTGAAGTAAATAAATTGTATCCTGCTGAGGCATAATCGCTGGACAGGCAACCTTAATCTGAACCACAAGACACTATGGAACCGAAAGACCATCTGGAAGAAAAGCCTCTCGATTTTATTCGACAGATCATTGCAGACGACCTCAGCAGCGGCAAGCACAACACTACGGTGACACGCTTTCCCCCTGAACCGAACGGCTTTCTGCATATCGGACATGCCAAGTCCATCTGTCTGAACTTCGGTATCGCTGTAGAGAACGGAGCAACCTGCCATCTACGTTTTGACGATACCAACCCGAGTAAGGAAGAGACAAAGTATGTGGAATCAATCAAAGCCGATGTCAGCTGGCTCGGTTTCGATTGGGGTGAACATCTCTACTTTGCCTCCGACTACTTTGATCAGCTACACGACTTCGCCATCCAGCTCATACAGAAAGGGTATGCATACGTCTGTGACCTGACTGCGGATGAAATCCGCCAATACCGGGGCACACTCACTGAACCAGGTAAAGAGAGCCCGTATCGCAATCGTTCAATTGAGGAAAACCTCGAGTTGTTTGATGCCATGAAAGCCGGAAAGTTCGCGGAGGGCACTCATGTGCTGCGAGCAAAGATCGACATGGGATCCCCCAACCTGAATATGCGTGATCCGGTTATTTACAGAATTCTCAAAGCCCATCATCATCGTACCGGCAACAAGTGGTGCATCTACCCGATGTATGACTACACCCATTGCCTCTCTGATATGCTGGAAGGAATTACACATTCTCTCTGTACGCTTGAATTTGAAGATCACCGCCCGCTCTATGACTGGGTACTCGACACCCTTGAGACTCCCTGCCATCCCAGACAGATTGAATTTGCACGCCTGAACCTCACCTACACCGTAATGAGCAAGCGTAAGATTCTGCAGCTGGTCAATGAAGGGCATGTCGATGGCTGGGATGACCCGCGTATGCTGACCATCTCAGGCTTGCGCCGCCGCGGCTACACCCCGGAGTCACTCCGCAGTTTCTGTGCGACAATCGGCATGGGCAAGAAATCAAGCTGGATCGACATGGGTGTACTGGAAAAAGCTATCCGTGATGATCTGGACCCGAAAGCACCGCGAGTCATGTGTGTAGTTGATCCGCTAAAAGTTATTATCGACAACTACCCGGAAAATCTCACAGAAACTGTGACAGCTCAAAACCATCCGAAATACCCGGAAATGGGCACAAGGGAACTTCCCTTCACCAAAGAGCTGTATATTGAGCGGGATGACTTCATGGAAGATCCTCCGAAAAAGTATTTTCGTCTCGGTATAGGCCGTGAGGTGCGGCTGCGCTACGGTTACCTGGTAACGTGTGTTTCATGTGAAAAGGACGAGCAGACAGGTGAAGTTACCGCCATCCACTGCACCTATGATCCAGCGACCAAAGGCGGCTCGGCTCCTGATGGGAGGAAGGTTAAAGGCACCATCCACTGGGTATCGGCAGCTGATGCTGTTGATTGTCCTGTACGGCTGTATGACCGGCTGTTTAATCACGAGAACCCAGATGCAGATAAGGGTGTTGATTTCAAAGAGTATCTCAACCCGGAATCCAAAGTCGTAATTGAACACGCCAAAGCAGAACCCTCCCTGGCAGAGCTTGCCCCCGGTGCCCAGGTGCAGTTTGAACGAACCGGCTATTTTTGTGTCGACGCCATTGATTCAGCCCCGGGAAAACCGGTCTTCAACAGGATTGTCACCTTGCGTGACTCCTGGGAAAAACAGCAGAAGTAAGTTTTTACATACTTCTGCCCGATAGGTAGTTTTTCCAACAGCCCCCATGTCGACTGTTCACATCTGACATGGGGGCTGTCCTGTTATGTTGACATTACACTACCACAAAAGGTATACACATATTTCAGACTATTTGGCCCGATACCCTCAACACGAGAAGGTGGCAGTAATGGCAGTTATTAATTTGCGACAGATGAAAAAACATGAAACCGGTACTATCCTCGCAGTTAAAGTTGGTGGAGAACTTGGGCGAAGGATACGGGAGATGGGCCTTGTTCCCGGCACCGAAATCACCATACAGGGTCGGGCCCCTCTCAACGACCCGGTTGCATTACGTGTTATGGGCGGCACTCTTACCCTCAGAAACAACGAAGCTGATTACATTGTGATTGAAACACTATAGCCGCTCACCGGGCTCTATCTGATTTCCAGTGTATCTCAGCAACTCCTGCATTAAAAACCTGATCCTGTAGCTATTTTTCTGCAGTAAATATGCATCAGGCTATTCCCATCGGAATAGTTTCACAACTTTCCGGTATCTCCCGCCCTTCTTTCATTACTCGACATCGCTCACCTGTAAAGATGCCTTTGTACGCATTGCAACAGTTTTTCAACCATAAGATTAGTTATTCCTAATTTTATTCTGTGTTATTGAAATATCTATTGACTCCCCTTAATGTTTGATGTACCTAAAAGAGGAAATTTACAGGAGCGTATACATTGACTAAAATGGTTCAGACATACTGCCTCTTTGCAGACAAAGTTCGACATTGCTTTCGACGACCGGAATGTAACCAGCAAGCTATTCCACTTTCTGAGCAATGCAGAGCCGGCAAAGTAAAAATTTGTAAAGTGACAGGCGACAGACAACTGTGCGCAAGGATGGCAGCTATGGGGCTCACTCCGGGAACTGAGGCAGAAGTACTCTGCCCGGAAAACGGTAGTCAATGCATTCTCAAAATTCATGGAGGAACGGTCTGCCTCGACCATTCAATCTGTAAAAACATTCTCGTTTCAGGCTACTGATTCCTCTCTCTGCGG
>JBFHGS010000392.1:0-3344 GCA_041582995.1 Desulfopila sp.
GTCAACTGGAACGGACTGCGAAGTGTGAACGAAATTCGGGCAGGACAACAGCTTGCACTTTACGTAGAGGATACCGGTAAACCTCAAAAACAGAACAATTCTACAATTGTAGCAGCCACCAACAAAATAATTCTTGATAATGCAGTTGTTGCCAGCGTCGTTGCTGAGGATACCGGCATTCCTACCCTTACCGCTCAGAAGAAGTCAACTCCGAAAGCGGAAAGCAAAGCTGCAGCACCTGAGGTCATACAGACAAGTTACAGCTGGTACAAGGTAAAAAATGGAGATTCCCTCTGGACTATTTCCCGCAGGTTCAATACTTCCGCGACACAAATCCGGAAATGGAATAACCTCAAATCAAACGTTATCCGTCCCGGTAGTAATCTCAAAGTGAAAAAAGTGTGATATTTTTCTGTTAGAGTTGATATCGAAGCTTTATTCAGCTTGTATTTACTCTAACAGGATGTATCATCTCATAATGAATCATTCACTTTCGGACCCCGTAGACGTATTCAATTCACTGAGCATTCTGCCACAGTTCCGAACATTCCTGTTTCTATAACATAACGAAACTTCATGACTACAACTGCCCTTGATTCTCTGGATTACGGACCTGATGTCCAATCTGTCCAGCTGAAAGATAAACACATTCTGCTTATTGGTACTGCTCATATATCTCAGGAATCAGTTGACCTTGTACAGCGCGTCATTGATACAGAAAAACCTGATTGTGTATGTCTTGAACTTGATGAAAAACGGTATCAGGCGATGTCACGCCAGGACAGCTGGCAGTCCCTTGATCTGAAACAGATCATCCGTAACAAGCAGCTATCGACATTGCTGGTCAGTCTTGTCATGGGGTCTTACCAGAAAAAGCTTGGCGGGCAACTTGGCGTTAAACCAGGAGCAGAAATGCTCATTGCTGCGTCTACTGCCAAAGAACATAATATTGCGATCTCTCTCTGTGACCGTGATGTGAGCATTACCCTTCGCCGAGCCTGGAAGGCTACCTCCCTGTTTCGTAAAGGCTACCTGCTCTCTACTCTTCTTGCAAGTCTGTTTGACTCTGAAAAAATCAGTGAAGAAAAACTTGCCGATATGAAGAAAAAGGACGTTCTTTCCTCACTTATGGAGGAAATGGGCCAAGCCTTTCCTGAATTAAAACGTGTGCTCATAGATGAACGTGACATTTATCTCGCTGAAAAGATTAAGCATTCACAGGGAGAAAGATTGGTAGCTGTAGTTGGAGCAGGCCATGTTGAAGGCATCATCAAAGCGCTGAATGTAGACCAGTCACAGACAATCGAGAAAATCTCTGAGATTCCCCCAGCATCTCCCTACTGGAAAATTGCAGGCTGGAGTATCCCCGTGCTCATCCTTGCCTCACTGGTTGCTATTGGCTATCTCAAAGGTGCCAATGTGGCCGGGGCAAATCTGGTTTTCTGGATTCTCGCGAACGGCATCCCGGCGGCAATCGGTGCACTGCTGGCTTTGGCTCATCCATATACAACCATCGGGGCATTCACCGCCGCTCCTATAACGAGCCTTACACCGGTCATCGGAGCCGGCTATGTCACCGCCTTCATTCAGGTAATGACCAGACCACCCGTCGTCCGTGAATTCGAATCGGTCGGTGAGGATATCTCATCGTTTACCGGCTGGTGGAAAAATAAACTTCTCAGAGTATTTCTTGTATTTTTCTTCACAGGCCTCGGCTCAGCCGTTGGCACCTGGGTTGGCGGATATGAGATATTCAAAAATCTCTTCAGCTGACAGATTCAGCTGAAAGAAGATAGATAACGTAACACTGTATTTTGATATAAAAGGACAACATGACAGAAATCACACAAGATGGGCCGCCAGCCCTGACCAGCAAACAGAAGAAATTTCTTAAGGGCCTCGCTCACGACCTGCCTGCCCTTATTCAGGTAGGCAAAGAAGGCCTGAGTGAATCAGTACTCGAAGCCACAGTAGCAGAGCTTTTACGCAGAGAATTGCTTAAGGTCAAACTTGGTAAAAACAGTGGAGTAGAAAAAGATCAGGCCGGGCTTGACCTTGCCAAAGCCACACAAAGTCACCTGGTTCAGATCATCGGCAAAACTGTGATTCTGTATCGCGAAAATCCAAAACGCAAAAAAGAAGATCGTATTCGTCTGCCCAAAGGTTGACGAGAAATACATTCGAAATGCAACATATGAAATGAACGCCTGCCAATGGTGTTCATTTCATATTCAGTTCTGTATCACTCTACTGCAGTATCCTGTTTAACTTTACTCACCTGCTGAAAAGTTTATTCTCCCAAAAGAACACTTAGCCTGATCAGCAGCCCCACTCTGCTCCATCAATCAACCGGACGCACAAAGCTATCTGACAGGTTGCTATCGTTCATTCCATTCAGGTTTACGTTTTTCAAAGAACGCTGCCACTCCTTCCTTGGCATCATCCGTTGAGCAAAGGCGGGCAAAAGCTTCATTCATGTAATCAAATTGTTTGAGATAATCCATGTCTTCTGAGGAATAGAATGCTTTCTTGGCAATCTGTACTGCTATCGGACTTTTCCTCGCAAGAGTTATCGCCCAGATTCTTGCCTGCTCTTCAAGTTCATCTTTGGCAACTATCCGATTTATTAACCCAAGTGCCTGAGCCTCGGGTGCTTTAATTAGATCGCCATACAGCAACAGTTCCAGAGCTTTCTTCCGTCCAACACAACGGGCAACAGGAATTACAGGCCCCACACAATTCAGTCCGACATTGATGGCAGTCAATCCCATCTTTGCATTGTCAGCAGCTATTACAAGATCAGCCGCCGCAATTAACCCCATACCGTTAGCTGCAGCTACGCCCTGCAACTGAGCAATTACTGGTTTTTTCATCTGTGAGATAGCTATAAGCGGTTGCTCCATATGCTCTATCCAGGCCCGGTATTCAAGCGGTGTTTTTCCACTGAGTTCATTGACATCAATGCCGGCACAGAATGCTTTTCCTGCTCCTTTCAGCAGGATAACCCGTACGAGTTTGTCGTCGTCCAGCTCGAGAAGTGCCCTTTGCAATTCAGCTGCCAGCTGACTATTGAATGTGTTGAGTTTATCCGGCCGGTTTAAGGTAATATATCCGACATAATTATCGTCAACCTCAACAAGTAATTGCTCATACGACATAATTTTCTCCCTTGGTTAGTAGTCAATGCATCGTAGAAACAGCCGATTATCAAACGCCTTTTAGTACGTTAACCCCTGTCAAAATGTTCAGAGGTCAGAACTGCAAGCCTTCTTTGATATTGAGCTTCATACCGATTAAATAACGCTGAGAAAAAGAAACACTTCTTAAAGATGATGCCACTTACA
>JBFHGS010000393.1:0-3343 GCA_041582995.1 Desulfopila sp.
ACCACTCAACGTTCCGTTACCATCTACACGTCCGCCCGCATCTGGCAGCAATGTCCCAAGATCTGCGCTGTGTACCTGCCAGTTTACTGCAAGCATATCACCTATCGAACCATCGGCCTCCAGGCGCGTTGAACCTGAAGAAAGCACAATTTTTTTCAGTACTGTCAGCTTTTCATCATAACTGCCTGCACCGTCAAGAGATAGCTCGTGACCTCGAAGCTGACCTTGCACTTGCAGCTTATCTACTTGCAACACCGGCTGTGTCTCCTGCATGCCGCCTTCTGCCCGCAGAGCTATCGCCAGCCTGCCGGGCCAGTCTTTCAAAAGAACACCGGGATTTAAACCGCTTCCCGTTATATCTACACTAGCTGTCAGTTCAGGCTGCCAGCTGAGAGCAGCTGTACCTTCAATCGTCCCCTCCAGTGCATTGATAACGATCTGGGATAATTGCAACGCCTGCTGACTCCCCTTTCCTTTAAGCAAAAGAGTAGCATCGGTCTGCTCCGGTATCACGACACCCGCCTGCACATCAAGAATATAGTCGTCAACTTTACCGTTGAGCGCCACCTGTCCCTGAGGACTTTGCACCTCAGGCTGCTTCAGGGGCCATTGCAGATCTCGCCAGTCGAGAGCAAGGTCGACAAACTCATTATCCCTGTCCACCCTGCCTGTAATAGTGCCGTTATCACCAACCGCAATGTCCAGGCCGGCATGTAATTTTTCAGGTGTCCCGGTGAGCTGCACGGTCCCGCTGGAGCTGGTAAGAAGTGGTTCACCCTTAAGCGGCCATTGTAGCTTTTGCCAGCCTAAAGTGATATTCAGCCCCAGTATATCCGCCAGCTCTATCCGGCCGCTGGCGGTCAATCTGGCCGGCTGTTCCGGAACTGTAATTGTAAGATCATCCAGATTCACAGTTTGTGCTGTATATCCACCGCCGGTTACCACATCAAACCTGCCCAGTACAGGGTCTTCCGCCCAACCGTCAATACGGAATGTGATATTTTCAGGTTCACCTTTACCATTTACCGCAAGTTGAACAGTTATAGGCGGCAGATCCGGATTCAAGCTCTGCAGGTTAAGCGGACTCACCCCTACCGCAACCTCAAATGCACGTTTTGTCAATGGCTCCCTGAGCAACACCGAAGCCTGAACATCGTAGGGCTTGGCAATAGTCTGATTGATTGTCAACTCATGAAGACTGCCGGATACTAATGTATGCCCGCGTAACGCTGGATAGTCTGGTACAGGTAATTGCCAGTGAAGCTCAGCGCTCAACGGATACTCAAGGGCGGTAACCAGACTTACCCCACCGTCTAGAGAAAAAACAGGAGAAATGATTTGTACATCCTGAAGATCAATTTTCTGCATGGTTGCTGCGACTGCCAGTCGTGCAGAATCTATAATAAACGGTTCAGCATCCCTGGTAGATCGAAACTCGAAATCCTTCAGGCTGACATTCCCGAGTCGCACATCAAGAGGAAGCTCAATGGTTTCCGGCAGAGTAAAAGGCTCAGACTCTTCTTCAACTTCGGGTTCGTCAATCCCGAACTGCGTATACCTCAAACCATCAGCAGTTATGCGCTCGACATCTAGAATCTTTCTGAAGAGCTGCGAAGGCTGCCATTCAAAGTCGAAACTGTCCAGTTCGAGGTCAAAACCTTCAGTTGTAACTTTCAGGCCTGTTATCTGCAATGGCCCGGCAAGTCTTCCCTTGACTGACTGTGCCGTGATTGTCTCCGGTAAAAAAGACTGCGCCCGTTTCCAGGCAAACTGCGTTCCACCTTCAGTGGTAAATATCAGCAGCAAGGAACCACCCAGAGCAGCAATCAGAAGAGTGAACACCACTATCGAAGCTATACCCCATTTCTTCAGCATACCACTCATAAGTCTGCCCCAATACTGATGTGCAGGCGATACGATTCTTCTGAACTCTCAAGCGGATGAGCTACATCCAGCCGAATCATACCCACAGGTGATTTGTAACGAAGCCCGACACCAATTCCGGTTTTCAATCCCGGCAAAACATCTACACTGGCATTACCGGCATCAGCAAATGCCGCGAGTCCAAAGTTGTTGTACACCAGATAATCGGCCTCTATGCTGGCCACCGCCAGATATTGACCACCTATCACATCACCATCACTGTTTTTAGGACTGAGATCCTGGTACCCATAGCCCCGAACACTCTGATCACCACCGGCAAAAAAACGTTGCGATGGAGGTAGTTGTGAAAATTCCGAAGTCTGGATGACGCCGTACTCACCCCGCATAAGTAACCGTCCCCGCTTACTGAGAGGCAGTACAGCACGCGCACTAATGCTGCTATGCAGAAAGGTTGTTTCGGTAAGCGGACTCTCGAGCCCGCCATGAATATCAAAAATGGTACTGTATCCCAGACGCGGAAACAGCGGGTCATCAGCGTATTTACGTGACAGCTGGATACCCGGTGTCAGAAGATTGGAGGTTTCGGAGCCATCGCCATCATCAAAATTTTCTCTTTCCAGACTCAGATATAATCTGCGCCGAAAGCCAAGCCAGTTCTCGTTGAGACTGGTACCAAACTTGAATTGGTCGGTATCAATATCACCTTCCTGCTCCTGTGATGCAGATGCTGTGAAATTAAGATTGTCGGTAACTATATTTTTTATCGGTATCTGATATTGACCACTTACTGATTGCTCTATCGCTGATGCCCGCAGGTCAAAACGCATTTTATGCCCCAGACGATTGATACGCCGCAGCTCTGCACCTGTTGTCACACGCGGCCCTGTATCTGTTCCATACCCAATACCGGCAGTGTAGCGGCGCGGTTTATTGGGAACCGTTGTGACCGTTACCGGAATCTCTGAATCGACCGCCTTTTCACGTTCGGCTGAAATTTCGACCTGACTGAAATAATTGCTATCCATAAGAGCAAGTTGAAAATCTATCAACTTACTTGTCTCAAACTGATCACCCTGTTTGACTGTCGCAAATTTATTCACAAAATCCGGGTTTAAAATATCCTGTTCAACAGTTATAGGACCATACTTATAGCGCGGCCCCGACTCTGCTATCAGATAGATTTCGGCCCTGCTCTCTGACGGGTACACCTTCATTTCGCTTCGGATAAACCTCGCATCGATAAAACCTGCATTATACAGAGCATCTGAAAGTTTACCTTTTGTATCTTCATATGCGCGATGGTCAAGTGTCCTGCCCCGAATCAATTCTGTCGAGGCAAGAATATCTTTGACAGACGGTTCATTACCACCTTCACCGGTCACCTTTATAATTACTTTATCCAGTGCAGTTGCAGGACCGGGTTCTATGTTATAGGAAGCAAACCAGGTGCCATTGACCC
>JBFHGS010000394.1:0-3214 GCA_041582995.1 Desulfopila sp.
CAGATCATCCATGTGAGACCGCTTGACAGTATCGAACAGGGTGACTTTTTCATCAATAATAAGAAATGCGTTGTACGTTGTCCCCCTGTAGGTGGAATAGCCGTGAAAATCTCTTACATCCCAATCAACTGCACCAACCCAGTAAATTCCTTTCGCTAATTCTGTACTGTTCATGATTACTCCGTACTGATACAAACGTTGAATATATTATGGCGGGTTGCGACCCGTCCGGATAAATGGCCTTTACCGCAACCTTGAGATCAGTAATCGTGAAGAGTGCGGCATGCTTTGTGGTATGATCCTGCCCATATTCCTTTATATTGTCTGTATCTTAATTGAGACCGAAGACGATTACAAGAAGAGAAGGACAAGCTTTCGGCTGTGTTGACATGAACTATTAAGTAATAATAATTATCAAAAGAGTCAATTCAAAAGTAATAGAATGAAAGATGCTTTCGGATGGCCTCCGATGAAGACGAAAAAAGAGATATTTTCAGTTGTTGCATTATTGCTGAAGTGGAAATAGGTTGGAAATGAAGCGAATACTCATAATAGATCTTGGCCGGTGCAGTGATTGCAGAGGGTGCATAGAAATGGCCCCTGATGTTTTTCGCTATAACGATGCAACTGGCCGTATGGAAGTGATTGATCTGGAAAGTTATCCGGAGGAACAGGTCTGGGAGGCGATTAAAAATTGTCCTAAAGATTGTATTTATTGGGAAGAACATGATGAAATATAGTCTCATGTTTATAGATGCTTGTTTGTTTTACCATCTGAAACGCCAGTTTATTGTGAGTGACACGTGATAATGATGCGGTGGTCACATAGCGAAAAGGAAAATTGAGTGAGTGCAAATCTGAGCAAAAAATTGATTATTGTAGGTACCGTACTGTGTGTGATTGCTGCCTTTGCGTATTGGGACCTCGGCAGATTTCTCACACTGGAGTACCTGAAAACCTCTCAGGAGACTTTCCAGGCCTTGTATGCTGAGCATCAGCTGGCCGTTATTGGCGGCTATATTGCAATTTATGTGCTGGTAACAGCACTCTCATTGCCTGGTGCGGTGGTTCTGACCTTGGCGGGGGGTGGTTTTTTCGGTCTTCTGGTCGGGACGCTGGTTGTTTCCGTAGCATCAACAATCGGGGCAACTGTAGCCTGTCTGGTGGCTCGCACACTGCTGCGCGACTGGGTACAGAATAAATTCGGTGAGCGTTTGAAAACCATAAATGCCGGTGTCGACCGGGAGGGGGGACTCTACCTCTTTACGGTCCGGCTGATTCCGGTTTTTCCGTTTTTTGTGGTGAATCTGGTGATGGGCCTCACCTCCATGCGTCTCACAACCTTCTTCTGGGTTTCTCAGATCGGTATGCTTCCCGGCACTCTTGTCTATGTGAATGCAGGTAAGGAGTTGGCAAAAATTGATTCGCTTTCAGGCATCCTTTCACCGACACTCATCGCTTCATTTGTGATTTTGGGTTTGTTCCCTATCACCGTCAAGAAAATCATGCAATATGTGAAACCACGCTTGGCTTCACAGGTTTCCGGAGAGGAAAAATAGATGGGATACGTGATGAGCGCCATGCATAGCAGATTCACTGTTATGGTGGTACGACTGTTGATCCTTGGATCACTGGCAGTGGCTCTGGTGTCGCCGTGTTCCGTGCTGGCGGCAGGACTGCATGATAGCTGGGATGCGTTACTTTCCGTTCACGTGGCAGATGGTAAGGTTGATTATCAGGGATTTAAGGAGGATGAGGCAAAACTTGACAGGTATCTGGCAATACTTGATACCACCCGACCCGACAGCCTCGGTAACCAGGAGCAGCTGGCATATTATATCAATGCGTATAATGCGTATACCGTGAAACTCATTCTTGATAACTTCAAACAGAGTAAACCAGTCAAATCTATTAAAAGCATCGGCGGGCTGTTTTCTTCACCATGGTCCATTCGCTTTGTGAAACTCGGCGGCGAGACGATGACGCTTGATACTCTGGAGCACGACATTATCAGGCCGAAATTTAAGGAGCCGCGGATACATTTCGCGGTAAATTGCGCATCAGTAAGTTGTCCGCCTCTGCTTTCTGAAGCATATACAGCTGAAAAGCTTGAGATACAGCTTGAAAACAATACTATCGCCTTCCTGCATAACAGGGAATTCAATTACATATCCGGGAACACGCTCTATATATCAAAAATTTTCAGCTGGTTCAGTGAGGATTTTAACAATGAATCTGCTGCCTATATCAAGAAATATGCACGCGGTGATTTTCTGGCAGCTATTGAAGCGGCTGGGGATTCTTTGAAAGTGAAGTATCTTGATTACGACTGGTCGTTGAACGGTCGTAGATGAATGGCAGTTGAAAGGTGAAAAATAGGGTGGGAACTTTTTCCACGATGCGGTAGGAAGTAGGCCATGTGCAGGAGCCGCAATTGGAGAAAAAGTATACTGGAGTTGTATCTGTGTCCCGTGAACTACCGAAAATAAAAATATATACAGATGGGTCATGCAGCCCCAATCCGGGCAACGGAGGCTGGGCAGCTGTCATTATCAACGACGAAGGACAGAGCAGAACCATAAAAGGCGGGGAGCAGGAAACAACCAATAACCGCATGGAACTGACCGCCGCTCTCCGTGCTCTGCAGGATCTTGCCGACCCGCACTGTATTGAACTCTTCACAGATTCGCGTTATCTCAAAGACGGTATAACTGAATGGCTGGCCAACTGGCAACGGCGGGACTGGACCACCATCACCGGTGAGGATGTGAAAAATCGCGACCTCTGGGAGTTGCTGGTAACAGAAATAGAACGCCATCAGATTTCCTGGAACTGGGTGAAAGGGCATGGTGATGATCAGTGGAATATCCTTGTGGACGAGTTGGCAAGTGTTGTTCGGCAACGTCCTCTCCTGCCGGTTCATGACCAGAATGCTGTTCATATCTTTCTCTCGATAACCTGGCGGCAGAAGATGCTGGCCGGAGCCTGGGCCGGTGTGATGCAGTACCGTAATCACTACCGGGTGATTGGCGACGTGCGGTGTGAGGGGACCGGCAACAGTCTTCATATTTTTTCGGCTATTTCAGCACTGCGTGAACTCAAGCGTGCTCTTCCTGTACATATTTATACGACATCAGGTTATCTCAAGGATGGTGCAGGCAGTTGGTTGAGCCAGTGGCGCAGACGTGACTGGTGCACGAAAGAGGGACTTGAA
>JBFHGS010000395.1:0-3186 GCA_041582995.1 Desulfopila sp.
AGTGAATGGCGAGGTTCTGCTTGATGATTCACAGACTATTGAACAAAAACTCGTGCACCAGATCTCCGGAGCCACCACAACGCAACACATTCCCAAAGCACTTGCTGGTTACATTGAACTTAACGACAACAGCGAAATAGTGGATCTTGTTGAAAACATTACAACATCGTCGGCAACGATATTCCAATTGGTCGATGATAAGTTGTTACGTATAGCAACCACAGTTAAAAAAACAGATAATACGAGAGCTGTTGGTACTTACATACCTGGTGATAGTCCGGTTTATCAGGCTATTATGCGTGGAGAAACTTTTCGGGGAAAGGCCTATGTTGTCAATGACTGGTACTTGACGGCGTATAAAGCCCTCAGAAATGCTGAAAATGAGATAATCGGAGCGATCTATGTAGGGCAATTGATGATCTCCGATCAGGTGCGGAAGCTCGTTTCAGAAACAAAAATCGGTCCCGGCTATTTTTTCGTTTATGCAGATAACGGTTCTGTGCTTGTTCATCCGACGTTAAAGCCAACAGATAATCTGCTTGAGATTGTGCCTGCGTTTAATACTAAGGATGGTTTTATTGAGTACGATTGGAAAGGACACACAAAAGTTACCTATAAAAAGAATATTGAGAAATGGGGTGTAACTCTGGCGGTTGGAATGAACCGCTCTGATATCGTGGCCGGGCTGGATGTCAAAATGCTGCGTAACAGTATCATGGTTGCTGTAATTGTTATTGTCGCTTCGATTCTCATCACCGTTTTTCTGGTTCGTTCCATCAATAGAACCCTTAAGGATCTTGCGGCAAAAGCTGTCAAAGTTGGTGAAGGTGATTACACAATCAAATTCTCATCAAATGTTGATGATGCAATAGGTCAGCTTACTAACTCCCTTGCAGTTATGGTCTCAAAAGGTAAAGAGATGCTTGAAGATATTATCAGATCTTCTCAGGCTTTGTCTGCTGCCTCGACTGAACTCGCAACTATCTCAGACCAGATGGTTGTCAATGCTGACTCGACGACCTCTATTGCAGATCAAGCCTCAGGGTATGCGCAGGAAGTAACAGATAATATGGGCTCTGTCTCAGCGGCTATGGAGGAGTCCACTGTTAATCTCGATATGATCGCATCAGCTTCTGAGGAAATGGGGTCGACAATACAGGAAATTGCCGAAAATAGTGCTCGAGCTCGTCAGACAACCGAGGAAGCCGTTGCAAACTCCAAGCGCTCCCACGTAAGTATAATTGAACTCGGAGATGCTGCAAAAGCTATTGGCTCTATAACCGAAACTATCACCGAAATATCTGAGCAGACAAATCTTCTTGCCCTGAATGCCACGATCGAAGCAGCCAGAGCCGGTGAGTCCGGTAAAGGATTTGCTGTTGTAGCCAATGAAATTAAAGAACTGGCAAAAGGAACAGCTGAGGCAACCGGTAAGATACGGAACGCTATTGATGGCATACAGGCGAAGACGACAGGAACCATTAAAGATATTGAGGCGATAACGAGTGTTATCAGTCAGGTAAATGATATTGTAAATGGGATTGTTACGGCAGTCGAAGAGCAATCAATAACGACGAACGAAATTGTAAACAATGTCGCTCAGGCATCTCTGGGCATCTCAGAGATAAATGCGAATGTCGCTAACAGTAACCAGAAGACCACCGATATGAGTGAAGGTGTTCGACAAGTTAAGGATCGATCTGTAGAAGTGAAGGAAAGTAGTCAGCATGTTCTTGAATCTGCCAATGAGTTATCGAAACTCGCAGAAAACTTAACCCAATTGGTATCGAAATTCAAAATCTAACGTTCTGATGACCTCTGAATCTCAGCTTGAACAGACAAGGAGTAAAGAGTGAGGCAGTGAACTGCATTCATCGCAGGTACTCGGCAAGTCAAAGTCTTTGGTTTGATGTTGGGTAGTTGCAGCAGTAATTGTTGTGTGCAGCTCACACCTGAGACCCCACCATGCTTTTAGAGAAAGAGGGGTAAGCGGATATAACATTACGCATGTCGAGGTCGCTACGGGTTCGGTCCGGTGGTGTAGAGTATACTCTGTATTGGTCGTTTTTATCCTTTTCGGGTTTCGCAAATACCTTTAATTATAGAATATAATATTGATGAGTGTTGGGAGATTGTTGTTGCTTCTGTTGTACTACACTGATAGGGTGAGTCACTCGCTCCGGTTTGACCGGTGCTGAAAATACCATAAAAGGATCTCTGTCAGCAGTCGATACGTATACGCTGAGATAGGCTGCAACAGGTTGAAATCGTATTGTGTAAGGAGCATGCATGAAGAAGATAGTCGCAGGTGTAGTTGTTGTTCTGGCTTTGGCAGGCCTCGGAATGCCGTTTGTCAGCGGGCTGATAATGGAGAAAGGTTTTAAGAAATGCATTCATGACTTGAATGCAATGTATGCTGAGTCAGGAACCGGCGCCAGTTTGGAAATTATCAGTTATACGAGGTCATTTTCCTCTTCGGAAGTTGAGTGGAAAGTAAATCTTGGTAATCTGCAATCAGTCTACGGTATTAAGAATATTGTTTTTACCGATCGCGCAAAGCACGGTTACACTGGAGTTATTTCAAAAACGAGTTTTGAAAAAAACAGTTGGTTTACTGAGTTTGTAAACAACAAACTTGGCGGCGCTAATCCTTTCGATATCACCACTGAGTATTCTTTAAAGGGTGATATTCATTCAGTTTTGTCGCTCAATACCTTTTCACTTGAGGTTGAAAATGAGACTCTGGAAGTGAAGCCTGCCCAGTTCGTTTTCGATTTCGATTGGAAAATGGATCGGTTCCGTACCAGCGGTACCTGGCAGGGTGCGAGCGTGGCAGGCAAGGCTGACATGAAAGGACTCTCTTTTACCTCTGATCTGAAAATGTTCTCCTCCTTTATCTGGGACGGTAAGGTATCTTTTCAAATCGAGGATATTCAGGCCCATGAGAGTGAGACTGTCGTTGATATGCAGAAGCTGAATGCGCAGTACACCCTTAATTTTGATGAAGTCAAAAATACTCTTGCTGTTGAAGCAACGTATGGTTTTGGCCGTATTTCTGATGGTGTTGAGAAAGTAGAGAATGCATCGGCAACAATGGGTTTTAGAGGAATTGACGGTGCCGCTTATGAAGAGGGCATGCGTTTGTATCTGGAGATGGTCGGTACACTGCTGAGTGAAATTGCCAGG
>JBFHGS010000396.1:0-3182 GCA_041582995.1 Desulfopila sp.
TATCGGATTGGAAGAATTGGAACTCTATGCACCATGCCACGTACCAACACGTTTCATAAAGGGCAACAACTCAACCTATTATCTTCAGGAAAATGAGGCAGACAGAGAGTTGTACTTTCCGGATTCTGAAGTTATCGGTATTAATGCAGCCGGCCACTGGGTGCATAGTGAACAACCTGAACAATTCATGAAAGCTGTCACTGCTTTTTTATAACACTCTGTGGTTTCGACACTCGAAGATGAAATATCCGGACTGAAGCGGCTATGCAATTTATTTTTCTTATTACCCCTATTTCTCAGCAAGCATGGTGAGGTGTTACCTGGCAGGTGTATGTGGGGGGGGTACAACGATTCATGTAGCAGTAAAACTGCGAAAAAGATTCAAAGCCACACAGCCAGAAGAAATCTCGCTGATTTTCTCGAGATGTTTTACACCAGCGGGCTACTCCATTCGTATAGTGGCTATGACTGGCGGAATGATTACAAAAAAAATAACGGGGTTAAAAAAGGCAGCCGAAAAAAGTGTCAGTTATTGCTTGACCACGTCACTTATTATCGGCTGAAGTATACAATACAGACACGGTTGATTATTGGACATGACAATGACCAAACAAGGATACTCATTCATTATTCCTGAGGAGACAATAGCCCGCACCGCCGATTATCTGGGGCAGTTATCAACAGGCTCAGAGCAACCTGGCACCCTCCTGCGTGATGCTTTGCAAGGTGTGACTGTCAACAGCCTCCATCCATACGATCTGATTGGCAGGCTTTTAGACACGAAGCCACCTCGAATTTATGCCGAGACAGAAGTATCCGGAGATGGTTCAGATTGGAACCAGAAAGAACTTAGCGTATTGGGAGACATCTCGGTCGCCGTGCCGGTGACAATATTCGATGACGGAAATCACTATAAACCAACACCACACGCACAACCCTTCTCCGGAAGATTAATATTTGTTCCAGGTGCTCTCCTGCGCAACGGCAAAGGGATTATACCGGCAGACTGGAATGAAGTAACGAAAACCCAGAGAACGCTATCAGCAGAAGGATATTATCAACTCTACCGCCGCAGACTCCTGCCAGTACTGAATTACATAAACCAAAGCGCATCCGCACAACACCCCGCCCTGTTGACAATACCTGGCCTTGGTTGCGGGCAGTTCGCTGGCCCATTTCAAGGCCAGCTTGGGGAGCAGTTAAAAAGCGTTTTATTTAGGTTATTGACCGAGCATGGCGCATCCCTGCCAAATCTGAAGGTTGTCTATTTCGACCCATACAACGAGTGTGAGTCCTCCCTGCATGAAATTAAAGGCATATCTTTTCGAGTTCGCCCCTTTATGTCTGAGACTCATAGGAAGTCACAGTTATGTCATCCTACCGCATACGAGGAACAGGGCGACGACTTTTCGAATTGTGCTCTTTACAGCATTGTTGCCTGGGACCATGTATCATGGCCAGGCAACGACTTCTACGTTGGCTCTCGTGCTACTGACGACGGAGTCAAGGCCGCTGCCACCAACACAATGGCAATGCTTACCGGAGTCGAGGGGAAGTATGATCCATCAGTCGGTAAATATCTACCACCACAACCTTACCACACCTGGGAAGATCTCATTCACAAGCGTGACCTTCGATTATGGAATCCGCAAGCCGTGTGGTAGTCGGTTGACATTGCCATGCGCCCCTCTTTTTCACAAAATAAGCAAATAGTAACGTATTGCTTTTATGCACAATCAAAATGATAGGAACTGCCGAAAGGAAAAGAAAAGGGACTGTAAGATATTTTCTTACAGTCCCTTATATCACTGGTGGGCGAGGCGGGATTCGAACCCGCGACCCCTGGCTTCGGAGGCCAGTACTCTATCCAGCTGAGCTACCCGCCCTTATATCCTAAAAATGACACTTCATGAATATGAAGCTCTATAGATTACCACAAAAACGGCCTACCGCAAGATAAAACAGAGTCTTCCCGCCGAATTCCGCAACCGTTTACGCATATACAGGGAGTTACTCGTTAGACCTGGTTTTTCTTCTGTTTCTCAACATATTCTTCCCATTCAAGAGGAAGCATCACTTTCTTTCTGGTATTGCATTTCTTGCAGGATGGAACAAGATTATCTTTGGTGCTCCGTCCCCCTCGTGCAAGAGGAACAAGATGATCCATTGTCAATTGTTTAAAGGTACACTTCCTGCCACAATAATAGCACACGCCGGGGGCTGTCTTCTGCTGCCACCAACGACTTTTTCTAAGATCACGGGCTTTGGCACGTTCTGTTCGAATCTCGGCCTCATCCAGACCGTCAATACTGAAATGTTCCATTACTTCTCCACCAGTTCTCCGACAAGCAGTTTACGTACTGCTCCCACCAGATACAGCGAACCTGCAACAACAATCAGATCCTCAGATGTTGCACATTCTTCTGCTTTTTTCAAGGCAGCTTCAACGTTTCTGACCAGCACAACGTTATCGGCTGCAGATCCGTGAAGACAGGCGGCAAGTTGCTCGGGTTCTGCAGAGCGCTCTCCTTCAGGCCGGGTAAGGATAAGAGTATCAGCAAGCGGTACAATAGACGACAAGCCAGCGGCTATATCCTTATCAATCATAGCCCCCCAGACAACAATCAGTTTCCGGTAGGTGTATTCTTCAGCCAGGGTTAGAGCCAGATTTTTCATTCCTGCCGGATTATGTGCACCATCAAGAAGATAGTGCACGACATCCTCACCGGGCACATTTATCTGTGTAATCTGCTGTCGTGATTCTCTTTTCAAAACGAGATGCTCAAGCCGACCAGGCCAGATTACAGTGGCAAGACCTTCATGAAGATCATCACTTGATACCGTAAAACCTGCACATTTAAGCAGTTCAAGCACAGCAATAACAAGTGAAGCATTTTCACGCTGGTACGCTCCACGCATGGAACATTTAAGATTATCAATTGTGATATCTGCTCCTGCTACAGCGCCACTCCAGCTCCAGTTATCATTGCTTGCGCCGGAGTAACGGAAGTCGCGCCCTAGTAGGTAAAGTGGCGAGTTCCGTTCAGCAGCCGTCTTTTCAATAACCTCAACAACCTCTTGCTGACCACCGGTTGCTACCACAGGAACATCAGGTTTTATTATACCAGCTTTCTCTCCGGCAACTTCCATGAGAGTATTACCAAGATACGCTTCATGATCCA
>JBFHGS010000397.1:0-3107 GCA_041582995.1 Desulfopila sp.
GCTGCCCTGCTCTTTGGTATGGGGGTTTATGGTCTGCTCACCAGGAAAACTCTTATAGGTATGCTGATAGCTGCCGAAATGATTCTGGCCGGAGCTTCTTTAAACTTTATGGCATTCAATCGTTTCAATGCTCCCGACCCTGCCACCGGACAGATTTTTGCACTCTTTATAATGGCCATCGCTGCCGCTGAAGCAGCTATCGGCTTGAGTATTGTCATCGCGATCTACCGGCACTACAGGTCAATTGATGCCCAGGATGTCGTCAAACTCAAAGGCTAAGAAAGGAACCAGCTGGCATGGATTATAATACCGTACACTCCCCTGTGCTGCTCATCGCTCTGCTCATTCCCCTTATTGGTACACTCGGGGTAATGTTCAGAGGAAAAGAGGAAAATATCCGTGAAGGTATTTCCTGCGTATCATCTCTCCTGCTTTTTGGGACAGTATGCACAATGATACCGCATGTCCTGGATGGCAAAACGCTACTGTTTAACATGTTCAACATCCTGCCCGGAGTATCCATTACTCTGCGTGCGGATGCCATGTCTATGATTTTTGCCATTGTTGCCTCATCGCTCTGGACTATAGCGGTGTTTTACTCTATGGGCTATATGCGTGGCCTGAAAGAGCATGCGCAAACCCGCTTCAACGCCTGTTTTGCTTTAGCAATCTTTGGTGCAATCGGTGTTGCATTCTCAGACAATCTCTTCACCCTCTACTTGTTCTACGAAATTGTCTCAGTCTGCACCTACCCGCTGGTCGCACACCATCAGGATGATGAAGGTTACGACGGAGCAAGAAAGTACATAATTTACCTGACCACAACAGCCAAAGCTTTTCTGTTGCCGGCAATGATCCTTATTTACGTACTGACAGGAACACTTGATTTTGCCACTGATATTTCAACCGGTATACTTCCAGCTGACACAAATCGCTGGGTCGTAACCATGCTGTATGTGTTCTGTCTGTTCGGTTTTGCAAAAAACGGTATCATGCCTTTCCACCATTGGCTTCCAGGAGCCATGGTCGCTCCCACCCCGGTGTCGGCTCTGCTCCATGCGGTCGCAGTTGTCAAGGTCGGTGTCTTTTGTACTACTCGAGTTATGCTGTATGTCTTTGGTGTAGAAACCATGGATGCACTCAATCTGGGAATTCCAACAGCATATTTTGTTGGTTTTACCATCATCATGGCTTCGGTGATTGCACTGTCCAAAGATAACTTGAAATCGCGACTTGCCTATTCCACAGTGAGTCAGCTTTCTTACATAATACTTGGTGTCGCTCTGTTAACACCAACTGCAATTGAAGGCGGCCTGATCCACATTGTCAACCATGCCTTCTCAAAAATCACACTCTTCTTCTGTGCAGGTGCAATTTATGTTGCTACTCACAAGAAATATATCTCAGAGATGGAGGGACTCGGCAGGACAATGCCTTTCACCTTCGGAGCCTTTGCGATAGCTTCGCTATCGATGATTGGTGCACCACCCGTTGCCGGATTTATCACAAAATGGAACTTGCTTGTAGGTTCTATCGAAGCACATCAACTCGGTATACTCTTCATATTACTCGCCAGTACCATTCTCAACGCTGCCTATTTTGCTCCGGTTACTTATAGGGCGTTTTTTGGCAAGAGACCGGCTGGTGAAACATGTGCCGGAATCAAAGAAGCACCATTGTCTATGCTGATTCCAATTTTGATCGCAGCTACAATTTCTGTACTTTTAGGCATATTCCCCAACTTCATGTTGCAATTTGTAAAGGCGGTGACAGGATGATAGTAAACCTCATCGATTACCTGAAAGAGCGCGCACAAGGTGTCAAACAGGTCTGCTATGGCCTGATTGCTCTGATTGTTCTCTGGAGTGTAATAGCAGTCGACACGCACCATGCTCACACCTGGATGGAGAAAATTCCCGGTTTCTGGTCACTCTTTGGCCTGATTTCCTGTGTTGTGCTTATCTTTATTGCCGCCTGGTTCGGCAAAAGCGGCATTCAGACCCGGGAGGACTATTATGACAACTAGTTTCATTCATCCCGCACTCATTCTTATTTGCGGGGCAATCCTTCTGCCGCTTATTAAAGATCCGTTCCGTAAACCATATCTGTTTTTAGTACCATTACTGACCTTCTTTGATGTTATCTACTTAACTCAGCATCCCGGAACATATGGCGTCTTCATGTTTATGGGTGACTGGCAGATAACTTTCGGGCGCGTAGACAGCCTCTCTCTCGTCTTCGCCTTTATCATGTCACTTATGGCCATAATCGGTACTATCTATGGTCTCCATGTAGATAATGCATGGCACCATATCGCTGCCTGGTTTTACGTTGCAGGCTCTCTTGGCGTGATCCTCTGTGGAGACTACCTTGTTCTGTTCCTGTTCTGGGAATTAATGGCATTTTCCTCAACATTTCTGGTTTGGTTTAACAAGGAGGAAGGCGCGCTCGCCGCCGGTTATCGTTATCTGCTTGTCCATACTTTTGGCGGACTCATTCTTCTTCTTGGTTTTGTCCTGCGTTTTCAGGCGACCGGCGATCTTTCTTTCGTACAGATGGATGAGCACAATATGCAGCTCTACACCTGGCTGATCATGATCGGTCTCATGCTGAATGCTGCTGTTCCTCCACTTCACTCCTGGCTTCCGGATGCGTATTCAAAAGCGACTGTAACAGGTGCAGTTTTCATGTGTGCCTTTACTACTAAAACAGCCATATACACCCTGGCCAGAGCATGTGCCGGATTTGATATCCTGATTGTACTTGGTGTTATCATGGCAATTATCGGAATCATTTACGCTATCCTCGAAAATGATATTCGCAGACTACTCGGCTGGGAGATTGTCAGTCAGGTCGGTTATATGGTTGCAGGTGTCGGCATCGGCACCGCCCTGGCTATTAACGGTACTGCTGCTCATGCTTTTGCCCACATATTGTATAAAGGCCTGCTCTTCATGGCCGCCGGGTCAATCATCTACACTACCGGCAAATCGAAATTCACAGAACTTGGTAATCTATACAGTAAAATGCCGCTCACTCTGCTCTTCATGGTAATCGGCGGCATGTCCGTTTCAGCATTTCCTTTTCTTTCCGGATTTGTTTCGAAA
>JBFHGS010000398.1:0-3098 GCA_041582995.1 Desulfopila sp.
ACGTTGTTTGGTTTGAAACTGAGCGGCAGTACTCCATACTTTCTGCAAAGATATCTCGGCAGTATTGCCTTTGTTTCAGGTGTAAAGTTTGTGGCTATATCATTAATAGGGATATCTAGTTGCTTAGAAAGCACATCTACCAACTGATCGTCTGTAATGACCTTCATTCGCACAAGAATGTGACCGAGTCTCCTGTTGCCACCGACTTGTACACGCAATGCCTGGTCAATAGTGTCTTGCTCTACAATTTTTTGCTTAACAAGCAATTCTCCTAACAACGGTTTACCAGTCATTTCAGACTCCCAGGAAAAAAAGGAAAAGTGTTAATAAAAATTACCATTATCTCAAATTAAACATTAATAGCCAGGTTGCAGCAGATTTTTTTACTACTCTATGTTGTCTTAGGGGGCAGTGTCAGAATCAGGCAATAACTTTTGGGTCAATCTGTTTGGCTTTACGTTTTTGTTCGGAAAGTCATTAAAAAACAAAACATTCTTCATGTTAGAAATGCCTGATGAAAGGCAGGAAATCTTAAGTGCTCCTGCTATATCTTGCCCCGAATTTTGCCCCTATAGCTGTGGTAAAACCCGGATATGTAACTTAATCTTTAGCCACCTGTTAATCCTCTCATAGAGGATACTTATTAATGGTCTCATTTTTCCGGATGTTAATCAAGGACTCCCAATTAAAAAAAATGAGGAAGAAATGGCAGCCTTAAATGTTTCCAATAGTTACGACGGATTATTTTTTTTGTGATGATTTTATCAGAGATGATACATAAAGATGCCTCCCTGTTGGAAGTTGAACAGAAAGGAACGAAAAGGAAAGGCGTAGGAGATATGTAAACAAGGAGAAAGCAGGAGTGATGGTGAGCCAATTTTTTGAACTTAAAGTGATTAGAAGAAATTAATCCATAAGTAAATCACGCCTCACTCCTCCCTTGTCACCTGTTTGAGATGAAGTTCAGGGAATGTGTATTTTCCGCACTATTATATTGCCGACAGAATAACCGGCGCCAAATGAGCAGATCGTGCCAAGATCATCTTCCTGCATGTCTTTATGATTTTGATGAAAGCATATAATAGAACCGGCTGAGGCTGTGTTGGCGTAGGTGTCAAGGATGGTCGGTGTAAGTTCGTCGCTTATCTCGGTACCCAGTAATTTTTTACATATAAGCTGATTCATGTTCAGGTTTGCCTGGTGAAGCCATACTCGCTTCAGGTCAGTTGGTGTAATGTCATACTCTGTGAGATGGTTGCGGATGAATTCGGTCGCAAAAGGGATCACTTCTTTAAAGACTTTTCTACCTTCCTGAGTGAAAAGATGCTCTTTTTCATCGGCTGGCGTTGAAGTGGTGCGATTAAGAAAGCCGAAACTATTATAGATATTTGTAGAAAACCTGGTAGCCAGCTTTGTCCCGACAATTTCGAAGACTTCCTTTTTACTGCAATATTCCTCTTTTTCAATAATCATAGCCGTGCAGACATCGCCGAAGATGAAGTGACTGTCGCGATCGCGAAAATTCAAGTGACCTGAACAGATTTCTGGATTCACCATCAGGATTGCCCTGGCATTACCACGGAAAATAGAATCAACCGCAGTTTGAATTCCGAAGGTGGCAGAAGAGCAGGCGATATTCATGTCGAAGGCAAAACCTGAGATTCCTAATGCCTCTTGAACTTCTACGGCGATTGCGGGATAAGGACGCTCCATGTTCGAGCAGGAGACAATTACGGCATCTATATCCTCAGGCTTTTTTCCGGCGCTTTCCATTGCCTCCTTGGCTGCAGAGACACTTATTTCGCACTGCAAAGATTGTTCTTCAACCGAGCGCTTTGGCAGTTGTGGGCACATAATTTCGGGGTCGAGTATACCGATTCTGTCCATAACAAACCTACTCTGTATGCCTGAGGCTCTTTCGATAAAGTCTGAACTTGATTCGGCTAGCGGCTGACAAGTGCCGTTAATAATCTCATCCTTGTGAGCTGTGTTAAAATTCTGCACATAGGTGTTGAAAGACTGAACGAGCTCATCATTGGAAATTGAGAAAGGCGGTGTGAATACCCCGGTGCCACTAACGACAATTCTGGTCATGATTAACCTGACTGTTGGAGGTTTATTGAAGTTGAATAAATTATGTATATTAAGAGTATGTTGTGAAGTGTTCAAGCATTTTGCATCAGTAACTGCTGATGCGCATAAATTGTGTCACGCTACTCTTTCAAGTTAGATTTTGCAATTATATAGCGAAAGATTTCAGCGTGTATTCACAAATGTGTATGAAAGGATGCGTTTGGGAGGACGGTTGTATTTGATATGTAAAGGCAGGTTCCATGGTTGTCGTAAAGTTGCAGTATAGACAGGTATTTTGGGGTGCCGGGAAAATCCGGCGATTTTTGGTGGTGGAGGTTGAACTCCCACTAACTATTTTTTCTTGCAATGTGAGTAGCTTTCCACTAATCCTGACACGTAATGGGCTTTTCTGGGGTGATGTTTTCGATGTCCTGCAATTCGCAATCCGCGGTCTGATAATAGACGAAACGATCTTTTGTGGTAGCGAATCGGCTATATGATTGTTATTCTATTTAAGTGTCTGTTAAGACGAGTAAATGTGTTTTGGAGTGAATGCGCCTAATGCCAGTGATCTCTAAGCTCTCAATATATTACGAGCAATCTCATTCAGAATAGAATTAAAGGGGATGGTTATGTCTGATAACAAGAAAGAACGTCCTGCACCTCCTGAAATAAGCCCGTATGTCTTCCCTGCTATTCTGGCTGTTATGGGTGCGTGGTGTTTCTATGATGGCTGGATTTCAACAGATCCTGATATGCTTGAGCATTTAACCTTTAACCGTGTCACAAGCGTTATTCTGCTCTCCTGGGCCTCGATCGATTTCATCCGTACCCGACGTGCTGAAAACGAAGATAAGGCTTCAGGTGCACCTGCAGAGCCGGAATCTCAAAATGATAAGTAACCGCAGGCTTGTTCTGCCCTATGCTGCCCCATTTCTCGGGTATGTCGCAATTGCTTCAGCGCTAGGGGATTTTACCTCGGCTGAGGTGAATTACATCTTGCGCATGATAGTAGTCGTGGGTGC
>JBFHGS010000399.1:0-3083 GCA_041582995.1 Desulfopila sp.
AGCATCTCGAATCTGTTTGCGATCGGTACATCCCGCTCTGCGGATAGCTTCAGTGAGCAGCATCACCGCATCATATGCGAGAGGCATTGTCATATTCTGAATGGGTGTCGTGTGGCTCTCTTGGTAGAAACGTTGAAATCTCCGGCTACCACTCTTTTGCACACTCGGATGCCAGGAAACTGATTGATAACTGCCTTCAACCTCTTCAGGAATAAGTTCTTCCAACATATCCCACCCATCCCCGCCGAGGAAGACCGTCTGCAGACCTTGCTTCCTCGCCTGTTTCATAAAAAGCGCGGTGTCTCGTGTATATCCAGGTATATACACAGTTTCCGCCTGCAGTACCTGCAGTTTATTAATTATAGAAGAAAAATCGGTAGTATTTCCACGGTAACCAGTATCAAAAAGCACCTTCCCGCCAAGAGCAGAGAAAGCTGCATTGAAATAGCCGCCTATTGCGACACTGTACTGCTCATCAATATTGCGCAGGACTGCTGTTGTGGTTACGCCGAGGTTTTCTATGGCAAAACGTGCCATGGCTTCACCCTGCATAGAATCAACAAAATTTAACCGAAACACATAATCTTTATTTCTGGTCACTTCTGGATGACTCGAGGTAGGTGTTATCATAGGAATCCCTGCCATCTGCAGCGTCGGGGCCATGGCAAGTGAATGAGAACTCCAATGGCTGCCGATAACAGCAGTAACATCAGCAGCAACAGCTTTACGAGCAGCCTCCAGGGCCCCTATTGAGCTGCTTTTATTGTCAAGTACAAGCAGTTTCAATGGACGCCCAAGCACGCCACCATCACGATTGATCTGATCAACAGTGAGCGTGATCATTTCAATCAGTGGTTTGTTATGCATTGCGGCAATACCTGTCTGAGAAAATATTGCCGCAATGACTATTGGCTCGCTATCAACATCTCCCGTAGCAGCACACGATACAGACGGGAAAAAACACAGAACAGTAAAAAAGCTCCACACCAGCAACAGGCGGCGAAGCGATCTCATCTTATTTTGGGAAACCAGCAGAAAACAGTTCGCTTTTCTCATACGTTCAGGCAGAATCAGGTTAAAAGTATGTTATCTGTAAATTCCAGCCGGGCAACTGACAGTATATTGATTTTTACAACCGGAACCGATTGTAACCTAAGCAGAGTAAAAGTGGCTCTAAATATTAAGAGGACGTCAGGGAATACCCTTTTGCTCCACACCGTCGTTATGTCGAAAAGGAAGAATCAGATTACCCCTCGTGCACAGCAAGTGTGGTGAAATGTCACGTGTCAGGTGTGAGGGGAGGAGTGAGACGTAGGCGTAAGCAGGACTGAACAGAAACGCCGGCTTAGCCCTGTAAAGGGACAATCCGGCGCATTTCTCTGCTGAACCTGAAAGAAGATAACTATGCAGCTTTCTGTTCTTTTTGATGATCCCGATCGAGATGAAAATTTATCCATGAGGAAGTATCTTTCAACTCCCAAAGTCTTGGGGGAACAAACTCGCCGGAGAGGAACTCCGCTTCATTATGTTTTTTCATCCGATGATAGGCGCGTACCCAGACACAATACTTATCTTCATTCACCTCGCAATACCCGTCACGACTGCCTCCACAAGCACCGTTACGGGTATGTTTCGGACAGCCGGATTCCGGACAGAGAAACCCCACATGCTGAATACCGCAATCACCGCAACTCTGACAGGAAAGCATGAGTTTCTTAAAGGGGTCCTCGATAAAGGTTTTTAACATCCACGAAGAATTGTTCTTGTCGAGGGTCGTGGATATTTTTCTATAGACTGGTGCCAGTGAAGCTTTCTTATCAAAAAAAAGGTCATGAGCAGTTCGCAGAAATAGATAATGGACATTGTCAGTAAAATTGCATTTTATCTCTTCCTTTTCCGGGCAGCCGTGTCGTTTCTCCGGGGCATTCCGGTAAAGATAATATCTATTGGGTTCGTTCTCACAGAATTCTTCACGATAATCCTGCCAGTTATGCTGAATCTGTTCCATACGATCCAGGATTACAGCAACAGTATCAAAACTTTTATGTATACCACCAATGTGAATACCGTTATACCCGATACCCTTCAGCACTGCAGCCAGCCGTGCGGTACGCTCGATGGCACATTTCATGCCTTCGCCCGGGGACTGATAATCCATGGCTATCTGATCGAATAGTTTTTGGGAAACGTGCACTCCCGGCACTCGACCGTTATGCATCGCCCGGGCTGGACCTTTACCAAGCAGATACAGTGAAGCAAGAGCCGGTATATTCAACTTCTGCTCACGTTTAAACAACAGGAGTTCCTCGTACTTATCAACATCGTAACCGAGTTGAGTGATAGTAAAAGCTGCACCCGCTTCAATTTTTCGCTGCAACTTTCGATATTGCACCCACGACTCTGCCTCAGTGTATTTGAATGGGGATACGGCACAACCGGTAACAAACACTTCTGAGTGGCCGGTTTTAATCAGCCTTCTGTTCAAGTCATTAAGCATTGAGGTGAGAACAACGGAATCAAAGTCAAATACAGGTGTGCCGCGACCGCCAAAGCCTTTACCTGAGTAATCTCCGGTAAGTGCCAGAATATTTTTCATACCCATTCGGGCCAACTGTAAAGCCCGGCTTTCCATTCCCATTCTATTGGTATCACGACAGGTAAAATGAACGATAACGTCCATGCCTTGATCGAGAATCTCACGCCCGATGGCATCGGGACTGAGTGCAGGATTTCCGCCGGGGTTATCCGTTATCGAAACGGCAGTGATACGCCCGTCATTGCAGGCATCTTGTGAGATCTGTTTAATAGAATCAATTGTACTACCATTGAATTCCCGCCCGGGAACAAGCTCAAGAGTCACCACGAACTTCTCCGGCGTGGAAATATCATCATTGAAATTACGTATCAAAGCCAATTCTCCTTATTGAACTTCCAGGAAATCGTACTGTCTTTAATTTCCATACAAACAGCACTTCTCACAAGCAACAGAAACCGGGTTTCCCCGGATTCTCATCCCTGATTCCGCAAATATGCGCCACAGCACGTCCTCGGACAACCGCACAACCTTCAGCAGCACACAATCG
>JBFHGS010000400.1:0-3052 GCA_041582995.1 Desulfopila sp.
AATTCAGGAACAGTATCATTTACAGTCAGCCCGACCGACAACTGGCTAACAACTGGTGATCAAATTCGAATAGCAAACTTTTTAACTACTGCTAAAGACCTTAATGAGGTCGGTTATATCTGGAATGCTCGTGAAGAACTCTACCTCCCGGGGGTAAGTGATTCCCTTCTTGCTCAAAACAGAACCTATTCAACTTCTGCAGAAGATGGTCGACACATAATGACGTGGGTCGATAGTAATTTAAACAACATAATTGATGATGATGAATATCGTCCGTTCATTAGCCAGATGTTAAACGATCCAACCTTTCCTGTCAGTTATTCTTTCTTTGATGTAAGTACGCAAAATGAAGCTGAGTCAATCATCGACTATGTCAGAGGCATCGAACAGAGCAATACACGAAATCGAACCATTAAATACTCCTCTGGCGATACCTCACAAAATATCATGCGACTGGGTGATATTATTAGTTCTACCCCTACCTCTGTGGGCGCACCTCAGGAAGCATTTGACCTTTTATATTACGACTCAAGTTACCTTGCTTTCCGTAAACAATACATTGACCGCCGCAATGTTGTCTACGTAGGCGCAAACGACGGTCTGATCCATGCTTTCAATGCTGGGTTTTATACAACAGTCAATGTTGGTGGTGAAACTCTGGTCACATACAGTAAAGCTGGTACAAAATATGATGGTTCCACGGCAACTGAGCACCCGCTTGGCAGCGAACTATGGGCTTATGCACCAATGAATCTGCTCTCTCATCTTCAGTGGCTTAAGGAACCTGGATACAGTACAACTCATGTTGACTATATTGACGCTAAGCCAAGGGCCTTTGATGCAAAGATCTTTGACAGTACTGATGATGACCATCCAAACGGCTGGGGAACAGTAATGGTCATCGGCATGAATCTCGGTGGTGGCGCAATGACCGTCCCGGTTGATCACGACAATAATGTAGATACTGCAGCTATAAATGTGGTCAGACGCTCTGCATACGTCATTTTTGATATCACTAACCCAGAAGTTGCGCCGCAGCTCCTGGGTGAAATACAGATACCTGATGGAAGTTTTACGACGGTATACCCGGCAGCATTCAGCTTCCAGGACGTCAATGGGGAGATGAGCTGTAACAGTAACACTACAGAGTGTAACAGTTGGTATTTACTGTTTGGCACCGGCCCAGACAATCTGACAACGCATGAAAGCTCAAAAACTACCAAAGCTTACTTTTTTGACCTCAGACAACTGGTAACAGGTGTTCCGGCACCAACTATCACCAATACAACATATCAGAACAACTGCTCTGTGAGTCCCATCGCATCGAGCAATGCTGCAAATGGAACGTCCAAAACGTATCATATGATGGCATGCGATACAGGAATGAATAACACCTTCATGGGCACTCCCAGCGTCGTGGACTGGGACCTTGATTCGATGGCAGATAGCGCATATTTCGGTCTGGTTCGAGATTCAAATACTGATGCTTTCAGCAGTAACGATGAAGATAGCGGCAGGGTTATGAAAATATCCTTTGCCGATGATGCCTCGCCAACAAGCTGGAAGGCACCTGCCACTGTATTTAATGCAGACAAACCACTTTCCATTATCCCTCAGCCTGTTCCGAGTATTGATAAAGACGGCAATCACTGGCTGTTTTTTGGATCTGGTCGTTATTACTCATCTGCAGATAAGCTCAACTCATATTCCCAATACCTCTTTGGCGTAAAGGATCTGGAAGTCGACACTACATACCCTGTGACAATGCCAAACCTGCTCGATGTCACAGCTGCAGAGGTATATACCGATGGAACCCTTGAAACAAGTTTGATAGCACCAGACAATAGTACCTTAGCGACATTTGATGATATAGTCGATAATATCGACGCATACGACAGCTCCAAGACAGACAACACTTTAGGCTGGTACCTTAAACTGCCGCCAATCGTCGGCACTGAAGGCGGTGTACCTTCCACCAGAAACACCACAAGATCTGCTTTACTTGGCGGTACACTGTTTACATCAGTTTTTCAACCGAGTGAGGATCCATGTGAGGGCGAAGGACGCAGTCGTCTTTATGGCATGTATTATAAGACCGGTACTTCATACCCTAAAATTCCACCTATATTTGGTAGCAGCATCGAGACCATCGATGACACAGTGAAATACAAAACCAAGAGATTCATTGAGCTTGGAAAAGGTCAGGCTTCAGCTCCAGGACTACATTCAGGTTGCGGTGACGGTTCAGTTAAAGTTACAACCCAGTTATCGACAGGAGAGATGATCCAGTCCGACGCAAACACTGTGAACACGATACGTTCCGGCAGAATTTCCTGGAAAGATCAGTAACATAAAGCCAAACCATACTTCGTATCACACTGCCATGTCATGAGTTCCCGCCTGAATACCTGGCAAAATTCATGACATGGTACTTACGGAGAGTATAAAAAACTCCTACTCCCACAACACATTTACGACCAGACCATTCGCCCTGCCTTATATTTACTCACAATTCGAGTCCTCTCACCCTTTCTCCAGCCATACCTCGTTTTGAATCACAGCTTCTTGTACCTCGCACCTCAAACTCTTTGACGCAAAACGTCACTATTGCCAGAAGTTGGTGCCAAATTTTGGCAATGCTCTCTTTATCATTCTGACCTACGCCATTCTTCTACAGCTAGGCTCAAGACTATCCTAATGAAATACAACGATTTAATAACATTTCCCAATTCAGGCATAGATTGTGCTCAATGAGATGCAAACACCCGATGTTTTACTAACCCATAAAAAAGAGGTGCACATTATGTTGAGACTCATCGGAAGACAACTGCAAAGAAAAAGTAACCAGAAAGGTTTTACACTTATTGAATTGATGATCGTTGTAGCAATTATCGGCATCCTGGCAGCTATCGCCATCCCACAGTTTGCAGCATACAGGGCACGTGCACAGAACAAGGCCTCACAAAGTGATGTTCGAAACCTTGCTACTGAACTGCATGCTTATGCCGCTGAGTATCAGAATTACCCATACTAATACCGATACAATTCAGAC
>JBFHGS010000401.1:0-3042 GCA_041582995.1 Desulfopila sp.
AGATGAGATTTCCCATGGTGTAAAGCCATCTCAAGGCTCGTTGTAGACTACAACGTTGATAGGTCGGGTGTGGAAGTGTAGCAATACATGGAGCTTACCGATACTAATTAGCCGTGAGGCTTATCCACATTTTTTTGATTAACACTACTACTGATTACTCTACTATTCGATTACCACTGAATTTAACGGCAGTGATGTTGATCACCACTTCACATTACTACCGAAATATACCGAAAAAATATGTGAAAGATTTTCTCGGCGGTCATAGCGAAAAGGCTCCACCCGTTCCCATTCCGAACACGGAAGTTAAGCTTTTCAGCGCCGATGGTACTGCATGGGAGACCGTGTGGGAGAGTAGGTCGCCGCCGATTCTTATATACATAACCCCGATCAAATTTATTTTGATCGGGGTTTTTGCTTTTGTTCGTGTCTGTGTCTCCGGTTTTCTCTGATACCTTGGATTTCTGCGGGTATTGTACATATTACGTAAAGCCAGCAGGGACACTATATGTCAAACATATTAATCATCGTAAAGATCCATATCAGGGTAATAGATTTTAGCGCATGAAGGACATATACTATGACTGAATTCTGCTTGTGTATGCTCCCCAATATATGTCTCGAGCTGGCTCCAGTACCCTGAGTCATCGCGTATTTTTTTACAGTGAGAACATATTGGCAATAAGCCACTAAGAGTTTGTATTTCGTTCATTGCCCGAAGCAAATCTTCGTTCTTGTTTCGTAGATCATTGTTGAGTTCAGATAGCTGAGAAGTTCTTCGGGTAACGGTTTCCTCTAAATGTTGCTGATGTTTAAGAAGCTTTCCTTCAGCAGTTTTCCTTTTCTGTATTTGCCAAGTCATAAGCAAAATAGCAATGCCTGTTAACAGGGTACTGATTGCGATGAGACCAGCTTTAAACATGGTCTCACGATACCAGGTGGCGAGAACTGAATGCTTATCACTTACAACTGCAATCTGTAGCGTGAAGTCAGGTAATTGAAAGGACGATATTATTTCATTTTCAGTTTCAAATGTTTTTCTTCCCCCACTATTGAGGATTTCATCTGCTGAATCCGCTAACATTGCAACCTGCCTGATATTTGCTCCGGTCATGTTCCATTGCTGTTCTGCTTGATTGGTCCAGCCAGTCAGGACATTACCTTGTAAATCAAACAGCGCAATTCCGGCGACATCAATGTTAAGGTAATTTTCGTACTTATTAGAAAACACAACAGGATCTATAGTGGCAGCTATGATTCCCATGAATTTTGAATCATAACTCTCAGCTCTTCTGCTAATGAGTATACCACGCTTGCCGGAGTCAAGCCTTGAAGTACCTGCGTAAAAATCCAGCCATTCATCTTTATGTTTAACAAAAGATGGTGTATCGAATGTAGACAATGGGGTTGAACTGTATTGGAGCGTTCCATCTGCTGAAAGAATCGTTATGTTTGACACTTGCGGTAAAAATACGAGCTGGCCCTGAATAAATTTTTTTACTGTTGACGGAACGATTGAATCAGTTTCAGTATGAGACTGCCATAGAAAATGAATTGCATTGAGAAGTACGTCGACATCGTAAAGAACACTGGCACCATTTTCTCCAAGAACCTGTGCTTTTGCGCTCGTTATATGATGCGACTCGTTCAGGTAGGTATTTCTATCTCGGATGATAGAGAGAACACTTAACCCAGCTAAAATAGCAAAACCCATTCCAAGAAGCAATATCACTCGAATATACGCTTTCTCAGAAAAATAAGTTTGAGGTATACTCTTGTTCATTGGCATTGGCACTCGTCGATGATGTCAGATAAGATATTTGGGTCGATTTTAAGCTTTTTGATGAAGTCGTCCTGCACTGCTGACATTGTAGTTCGCCAAGTAGTAACCTGAGATTCATCTGGAATTACGACTTCGACACCACTTTTAATCAATGCTGTCTTTGCCTCTTCTTGGGCTATGCTAGCTTGGTTTCTGGCGTACTTCACGTGTTTATTCCATGTTTCAATAATAATTTCTTGGGACTCAGGAGATAACTTGCTCCAAAATGACCCGCGTATGAGCGGAATATATTGAGCAAAATATTCCTTATCCTCAAAGACATATCTAATACCTTTCTTGTCGAGATTCGCACTGTGTACAGTCTCATAACTTGTCAGGATCGCGTCTATTCTACCCTGCTCCATGTAAACAGGTAAGTCCGGCCAAGGTACGGTCATTGGTATTCCGCCCATTGCCTTGATTCTATATTCGTTTGCGACTCCGCCTGCCACTCGAACCCTTAACCCCTGTATATCTTCATGGTGCCCGATCTTTTTTGACATGCTGAAAAGATGCGCATGGCCAAGATCAATCCATCTGCCAACAACTTTAATCTGTAATTTATCTTCTATTTGTTTGTTGATAGCCCGACCAATGCTGCCATCAACCACTTGATAATTTATTTGAGGATCTCTTCCATAGAAAAAAGGTAAAAGGAAGACACCAATATTAGCTTCATAGTTCATGACATGCCAGGTACCTGGCACTGCCATTTCTGTTTTACCCTGACTAAGGGCCTGAATTATGTCTTTATCCCTGAATAGACGGGCATTAGCATACAGCTGAACCTCTAGCTTATCACCTAACCTTTCACGTAACTCTGTTGCGAAGAGTTTAACCATCTTCGTCTGTACATGGGTGTCAGTGTTTTCTACAGAAATACGCATTAGAGGAAGTGCGGTTGCCAAAGAGGTTGATTGCGTGAAAAGTATGAGAAAAAGACACGCTATGCAAAGACTGGGCACATTTTTTATCATATCTAATCTCCAACCAGATAGATTTTTATAAACAGGTATATGCATGTACATCATAAAAAAAACTATATATGAGTAATGATCCGTTTGTAAGGTTAAAAGTGGATCCGATTACCCCTGAAACTCAGCCTGAACAAGTGAGGTGTTAGGAGTGAGGCGCGAGGCGTCAACAGCATTGGTAACGAAGCGCTGAGTAACTCATTGTATCTGCTGCGATTTCGCATGGTTGATTATTGAAATCTTCTA
>JBFHGS010000402.1:0-3026 GCA_041582995.1 Desulfopila sp.
GCTTCTATAAATCGCAGTTTTGGGTACCAGAGTTCCAGATCTTCGTAGATATCACCCACGAAACATAAGATTTTCTTGCCTGCCAGAAGTTTATGGTCGGTCATTTTTTCTTCCCTTTTGGATATTTTGCGTATCAATTGTCGAGAATGTCATTTCTACCTGCGCCACCTTTGCAATTCCCCTCTCACTGCCGCCGTTTCCAGCAGACTTAAGGTCTCCGGTGCGTCAAAGAGCACTTTACATAAATCGCACTTGCGATATGTCACTATATCACGTGCTTTGATTCCGGCAAAAGAAGCGATAGTGGAAATTCCCAGAGAACGGATGCAATTGTACAGCCGTGATTGTTCGTATTTGGCGAAGAGTTGCTCAGCTGTATGTTCCGTAAGGGTGCCAAGCTTAAAAAAATCTGTGGTGGTGAATTGCGTGCCAGCATCACAACAGGCGTACATGGTGAGATCCGGTGCGAGATAGGGATTCATGCTGCAGCGGTTTTCCTGAAAATCCGTAAATAGCTGATCCCGACCGAAGGCATCCGCTCTCCCGGCATAAATGACCGGCTCCGGGAAATATTTCAAGCCGTTATCACGAAGAAACTGCTCGTAACTATCGTCCTCTTCAGAGAAATCCGTCACAAAGGAAACGAAATATTCAACTCCTGATTTCATACAGGCCTTGGCTGCGTTGACGATATTCTCACGCGGAACATGCTGCTGATGCCATCTGCTATAGCTCAGGCGCAGCTGGCAAAGTCCATTCGTTTGCAGTCTTCTAAGATGCTGATCTGCCGCATCTTCATCCTTGGCCCAGAAACTGTTGGTAACAACCCTGGTAAATATACCTTTATCATGGCTGAGATCCACCAGTTCAAGCAGATCATCAAAATAGATAAATGGCTCACCTGCAGTGAAGCTTATGCCGCTCACATGAGCCGCAGCCAAATCCCGAATGATCTCTTTTGCCGTGGCAAGTTCCATTTTCGAGTTTGAACGCGTGGTCTTTGCAGAACCTGCAGCCGTTGTGCTCTCATCTGCTGCCACACAATGTGCGCATCTGATATTACAACGGCTCGAATATCCAAAAGCTATTTTTCGCATACACCTTTATTTTCCCTTCAGCATAACCGCACTGGCCAGTGTCGAAATCATGATAGTGCAGGCCTCAGCACAGTCGCGACCAAAGCTCACGACACCATCCTCATGCCCACCCATGACAAATATCCTGTTTGTCTTAACAGCTGTAGTTTGAAAGAGCCTCTCAACCTCCAGGGCCATCTCGGCAGTACCATAAGCAACTTCCCGGCTGGTAAGGTCAAGCTGCAACTGTTCAGCTGCCTGCCATATCTCCGGTGAATGAGCGTGTACCACACACTGTATACTGGCATCCAATTGATACAATTGGCCATGCGTCAGCGCCTCCGAAGAAGGCTTAATCGCACCCTTGGCGGTAATGGTGTTAAACAGCGGTTCGCAATCTGTCACCAGCGCATACTGGTCGGCTGTAAGATGCGGAGGCCGGCCTGTCTGAGTACCTGAAACAATAAAACCACTCTGCTGATCCGCATATCGTTTACTGATATTACCAAAACCAAACCCCATGTACCGCTCCGGGTTCTGACCAATCAACTGCAGCCGATGGAGTATATGCCGCCATCCCTCCAGCTCAGCAATCATTGATTCCTTTACAGCCGGTTCATGTGTGGAATGCAGAGTGAATTTGATTACACCTTCCTGTTTGTTCCCCATACAATAACTCCCTCCTCATTTCGTGTGAGCAAAAGATGTATCACAGGCAAGCAGATACGGGTGATGTGGTCAAGTAAAAACGTGGGATACACAGCGGGTATTGAACCCGTTTTTATCTTCATATACGGCAATGCCGAGTACACAGTACTCGGCTGCAAACAGTACGATTGTAATCTTCAGGTAAGTACATCAGACAAATACAGATAAACACCAGCGACAGGTTCTTCACGCGATATCCGAACCATGAAGCTGGCAACAGAACTGGCTTCAACAGGTTTGTACTTTTTCAGAGATCCTAAAAGCAAAGGGCTCAGTAATGGCGTAAGTAATACTGCAATTTTTTCTCCGAGACGATGTTCCTTTCTCGCTCCCAGCAGCAAAGATGGCCTGACTATTCTCAGACACGGATATCCAAGCCTGATCAAGGCATCTTCCATCTCTCCCTTGACGCGATTGTAGAACACCTTTGAATCCTTGCTCGCGCCCATTGCAGAAACCACCACAAACTGCTGTGCCCCCTGCCGTTGCATAATCTTCGCTATCGCTACCACCAGTGAATGATCAACAGCCCTGAAAGCTTTTTGCGATCCCGCTTTTTTTATTGTGGTTCCAAGACAGCAGAAAACATCATCTATACGGAATTGCGACAACACCTGATCGAGGTTGTTAAAATCGGTTACAACAGCCTTCAGTTTCCTGTGCGGGTTCAGGATTGGTTTTCGTACAAGGGCTATAACTTCTGAAAAGCTGGGATCTTCAAGAAGATTTTGCAAGCAGTGGCCACCAATGAGTCCTGTTGCTCCTACTACGAGTGCTTTGCGTGTGGTCATAGGTTGTTTTTAGAGTAAAGGGATGAGGCACAACTTCGAAAAAATCACGTTTCTGCCAGAACCGGAAAATTCAAAAAGTGAGCAACAATCGAGTGAGGATTAATGTCATTACACTATGTAAGAATACTGGTTGGCAGCAACTATGGCAAGACAGCACTCTCCTTTACAGAAGATGACGGTTGTTATCTCGTGGTTTATCCAACTTGAAAATTGAAGAACGTATCGATTCATTCACCTTCAAAAGAGAACAGATGGAACCTGAGGATGGTTATATCTCACAGAAGCATTTGGCGCAGACTATTTAAACCTTCGCCGGTGTTACTGCTGGTGAGGAGAATCTCCCTGACTCCTGCATTCCACAGAAATAGCCGGGCACGTTCGACGTTCACCTCTGGCAGGTCAATTTTGGAAATAACGCCGATAACCCTGCGATTGAACATCGAGGCAAAGA
>JBFHGS010000403.1:0-3012 GCA_041582995.1 Desulfopila sp.
CAGAGACAGCTCTGAGAATGGGCTTTCAAATGGGCTCGTCGGCGGAGCTGGCTTTGGCTGGAGTGGATTGACACCCATATGACGTTTCTCTCTTATACAAATGACCCGATTAGGCGAAAAGTACGTTGACACCTACCGAGAATAGCTTCTAGAAGGGACTATGTAAAATATCGATCAACTACTAATAGATGATAGGCGTAGTGCGGGTTACCTCTAGAGTTTAGGAAGAGAAGGTTTTAAATCATATAGGTCTTGGCAAGGATCGTAATTATTTCGGTTTCCAGGTTAATGATAATGACTAGAAACAATTAATATGGGGTACAAATGAACAGTTTCCATATGCATTTATTTCTGATGAGCATATTTGCTGTATTTCAGATGTTTGCATTAGGATGTAGTGCATGTTCGGTTGGAACATACGCTGTAAACACAGAGGACTCAGCGGTGTTAAACCGGAATTGTACCAATGTTGTTTTCCTTCCTTCTAAAAAACACTTAATACAATCCCAAGTTAGAGAAGGAAAAGATACCTTTCTAACATTGAATGCATTCGGTGGTCGAGAGGCGTGGAACCGTTTTCCGGATAGTATCCCGATAATGGCAGATGGAAGACGTTTAGATGACCAATACGGTGGAATCTGTCCTACTCACTCGGGCTGGCGTAGCAGTCGCCTTTCTCTTCTGACTGATTGGGTGCATGAATATGGAGGGCAAGACGGGATCTCAGGTATCTGGCTCGATTTTATTCGATATCCCGGCAGTTGGGAGCACCTGCATCCGAATGTACCGGATGTCTGTTATTGTGAAAGATGTCTCTCGTTGTTTCAGGCTGAGAAAAACATTCAAATCCCTTCTGATCTGCATCAGACTATCGAAAAGTCTGCATGGATAAAAAATAATGTGCCTCTCGATTGGATGCAGTGGAAGGCAAATCAGGTCACCTCTTTTGTTCGTGATGCTCGAAAAATTTTAGATGAAAACCCAGCCGGAAGGAAATTAAAGCTTGGTGTCTTTCTTGTGCCCTGGGAAAAGTCAGATTTCAATGGTTCCCTTTCCTTTGATCTTGCGCAGGATGCAGCATCGTTTGCGCCGTATGTCGATGTTTATTCCCCGATGGTATATCACCAAATGGTGGGTGAGGCAGCGGAGTGGGTGGGCGATATTGCCAGGTATTATAAAGCGACTGTTCCTGGTGAAGTGTGGCCAATAATCCAGGCCGTAGATGTTTCTGCTGAAGAATTTGGGGCAGTTGTTTCTGCAGCGTCGCGTGCGAATGCTGATGGGCTTTTAGTCTATAAATATAGTGCAATGAATAGTGAGCATTTTTCCGCTCTTGCAAAGTTTACACCGGCTGATAATCTCATACCTAACCCTCAATTCAATTTTCCTGACGACGAATCTCAGGCAGTTGCAGAAAAACGACCTTTTGTTTCACCTACGCATTGGTCGACTGGCGGAGGCGGGGAGGTGTATGATTCACAATTTATGATTTCTGCAGCTGAAGGATCCGAATCGAACAGTATTGGGGTAACTGCAGGATCTGACAGGCAAGGACAATGGTTTACTGCTCTTCCGACATGTGATACTGGCGATAGATATCGTTTTACGGCAGATTTTTACAGAGACAACAGGTCAGATCCCATGGCCTACCCGGTGGTGAGTATCTGGGGGCACGATTATCGTTTGAATACCCATCGGATGTACGGGAAATTTCAGCATCTACGTGTTGAAGTCAACTGTCCTGATTTAATTGAGGAGGGATTTAACACATTTGCATTCAAAACGACATCTGCAAAGGCGACCTTCTGGATGCGAAATCCTCAACTTGTGAAGCAGGAACAATTTGTTCAATCGCCTCAGGTGCCGCCTGAGCAGGCTGTGTTCCCAATAGCAGTCTATGGCGCAAATGCAGAAAATCTTGGTGAGATAAAAGGAATCGGTTGTAATAGCGGGGTTGGCAGGCTTGACGACACATTTCTTTCAGAATGCCTGGCTCAAAATATTCAGTGCACTGTAGCTGTACCGAGAAATCCTGAAAAACTTATCCTGCTGCTTGATCAGCTGGAACCGCTGATCAATAAGGGGAACTTCATCTTCTATGTTAACGATGAACCGGGTATTCATTCATTCAGCGTAGCAACTGCTGAGGATATTCAGCGCATCATCAAACAACGGTTTCCAAATGCAGCCACCAATATGGCTATCGTGCGCCCTCAGGTCATTTCGTTTTATGAGGCAGGAGCTGATTACTTCATGCTCGATCAGTATCCTATCCCCAACATGCCAATGACCTGGTTATCAGATTCAATGGATGAGGCAGCGGAATTTGTTGGGCGCGATCGGCTGCAATCTGTGATTCAGGCTTTTGGGGGCGATAAATTTGCTGCCAGCGGCTGGCCGCGACTCCCGACATTTGAGGAGATGGATTGTCTTGCCTTTCTGTCGATAATCCATGGCAGTAGGGGCGTCTATTTCTTCACCTATCCGGAAATAGCATCAACAGCCAAATCTTTGGAAGATTTTAAACGGGTCGTCAGGCGTCTGAATAGCCTGAAGTCCTGGCTCAAAGTGTATAATGATGAGGAATTGGTAGAAGTGAAAATGACATCCCGATATCAATATGATCCTGCCGGAAATCCCGCCGTCCATTGTACCCTGAAAGAACAGCATGGCACCCGTATGCTTATGTGTGCAAACACTATCAGAACGTATGTGGATGCTGAAATCGGGGTCGAAGAGGGCAGATCACTTGAGTGGCAGGAATATTTCAGCGGTGCGCGCTCCCGTGTTGCTGATGGTTCAATATTGTTACATTTTTCACCACTTGAGGTGAAGGTAATCTTGGAGAATTTACATTAATTACAATTATTTTTTATAGTCATGGGCAGTCTGTTCAGCGTTCAATCAGAAACCCTGCCATCGGTAAATATGCACTGGTCATTTTATCTTTGAGTTCGACACCGGTTTTTTTCAACTGCAGGCCCATTTCAACAAGATAGGCTATTTTTCGTA
>JBFHGS010000404.1:0-2991 GCA_041582995.1 Desulfopila sp.
GACTTGGCATCGGCGTAATCTGTTGTCAAACCTCCTTCAATGAAAGCGAAGGCGATAAGGATCATAAAAATCGGTGCAAAGCTCTTCCATAGTGCTGTCATAGTTTTATAGCATATCCTTGTTTTTAAATAATTATTTGAAAGCTGTCCTAAAACCAGCCTTGCCAGCCGGGTCACTTGGCAAAATGCTTAAGAACCGAATGTGTCAACCTCATCCTATTCTTCACAGTGGACCGGAATTCAGTTATGAATACGTAGATGCTAAAGCACAAACAATATTAGGTCAAACAGATAAAAACGTTGCAACAGTTCGATATTTACGAAGCATTACGCAGTTCATGGTTGAGATATTTTATCTTTGGAAATACACCACCTCACAATAGCTAATCACCATCGTTCGTCTCTTGACATAAACGCAGCAGGAAGAGATCCTGCTCGCCAGTGTGTATAAAGAAATTAACAGGTGCAAAGGTCTGCCAAATTTTGCCAATCAGACGAAGTATTGGCTTTATGAAACTGTTACCCGAATGGTAAAGAACGAGGAGATCAGAATTTTTAAGAAAACATAATCACTGTAGGTGTTTCAGGTACACCGCAAGGTGCGTGATCGAAATCCACGACACATTTGGTATATCGGGGAATTCGAGTGCGTGCGGGGTGGTGTTGATGGAGCGTCAGGATAGATAAAACACCTTTCGAGAACGTATTTTTTTAAGGATTACATCGTTTTTGATGGCAACCGCAAAGACGTCCATAGCCATGCCGATACTGAGAATTGCCAGAAACTACACATCCCGATTTCGGAAATGTTATAAAGAAAGCTGTTATTAACTTTTGGGAAAAATACTCTTGCAGTCTGAAACTTCGAAGTCATTTCCCAATCCCAGATAGCTATTTATCATCAAAAAAAAGTTCTTTTTGTGCAGCCTCAGAAATTGCGACGACAGCGGGATGCCTGATAATGCGCTCTACTGAGATTGCATAGAATCTCTCTCGTATTTTATCTGTACGACCAATAACCTTAACCTGATACTGCTGCTCAACTTCTTTTTCTATAACTGTTGGTGCCATGAAAACTCCTTCTCCAGCCTGTCCAAAAACTTTCAGCAGAGCATTATCGTCAAACTCACCAACCACTACCGGATGGATGCCAATTTTATCCATCCACTGATCAAACATCCCGCGTAATGAGCTCATGGGCATAGGCAACAACATGGGTGCTTCATTTAGAGAATGCGGAAAGTTGCCCTGAAGTGGTTTCGCAATTTTTTCTACCGCAAAAAATGTAACACCGCATTCACCGAGAAGATGATTGTAGGCTTTGACACTTAAGCTTGAACGAAGAGGAGTATCCGTCAAAACTACATCAAGGTTATGCAAAGCCAGTTCTGCCAGTAAATGAGCATCTTTCCCTTCATGACAAATCAGCCGTACTTTTTCAGGTAATTTTCCGGCCGGTTCAAGAAGTTTGCGTACTACCAGCTTCGGAACCACATCTACGATACCCACCTTAAGTGACAAAGGGCCAGCTACCTGCCGTCCTTGCAATGTATCCATCATTTCCCGTCCCAATGAGAATATCTCATCAGCATAGCGAAAAACTAAATGGCCCATCTCGGTCGGTTCAATATTTCGGCCCACACGTTTGAAAAGTTTCTTTCCTAAATTTTCCTCAAATTTAGATATTTGAGCACTCACTGTTGATTGGGTGAGATTCAGCTTGCTGCTTGCTGCAGTGATGCTCCCTTCCTGCATTACGGTCCAGAAATAGAACAAATGATGATAGTTAAGCCATTCCATAGTGTTAAAACTCCTCGTGTTTGATTCACTATTCCTCAACTGATAGACATATCGTTATAATCGAACAATATAGCCGTATTTATCTGTTTGACCTAATCATTTGTTTGCTTTAACATGTTTGTTAATGGATTGGGTAACTGCTTCTTTGAGCTATATATCCATCTATTTGTCCATCGTTTAATCAGTGCCATTATATCAATCGGGAGCATACTATGAAGATCGATATCACGATGCAGCAAACACATGTAGACGACACGATTACAAGACAGATCGCCAGGCGGGCACGTAGAGCTTTTAACCGGTTCAGCACATCCATTCAGACGCTTAAAATCTGCGTAACTGACACAAATGGCCCCAAAGGCGGCAAAGATACACGCTGCGTTGTTTCTGCAAAGTTAGCGTCAGGCGGTGAAATTGTTGTACAGGGTGAAAATGAAGATGTTTTTTCTGCACTCAATCATTGCCTTTCACGTACAGACAGAGCAGTTAAGCGGTACCTGGAGCGTCGCCGCAGTACCCCGATCAGGATGAACAGACGTAAACCTGTCAGTGATGGCAGCCCTCTGGAGGCATGAAGTATGACATCAGACATACAGATTAAAGAAACACATAATAGCAAAACCAATATGTCGTCTAATCTTAAATACTTCGTTATCCTTTATGGCTGGGACAACATGGTCATTGGTTAACTATTCTACATAGAGCAACCTTTCAGGAGTCCCGCGCTGGATGCTGTCAAATTCTAGGGCTCTGTAAACATTAAGATGTCGTAATATTTCTTAGCAATTTCGGCACACAGCAAGGCACGAATGAAGGAGCATAGCAACGCGATTTAACTGAATGAGAAACGAAGTCAGTGTGACAAAAGGGCTGGAAATATGCGATAGATTACGCTTTACAGAGCACTAGTTATCCCGGCTACGCGAAGAAGGCATGACAGGGCTCAAACGTGCTTTCAAAATAATGTAGAGAGCCCGCATAACACGGGCCCTCTACTACAACCTTTCCTGCAACACTTACTTATACAGCCTCATGCTCTGTACGGGCAATCAGGTCGTTCTGAAGATCCGGGGAAAGATCAACAAAGTAGGCTGAGTAACCGGCGATACGCACGATAAGGCTCTTATACTTCTCCGGGTCTTTCTGGGCGGCAATCAAGGTGCTCTTATTGATTACGTTAAACTGTACATGC
>JBFHGS010000405.1:0-2972 GCA_041582995.1 Desulfopila sp.
AGGGTACCAGCAGGCTGCACTGCATCTGGGCCGCGGGACCAATGAATTTTACCGCTTGCTCGGTCAGGGAACTCTGAAAGCAGCAGCAGTCTATGGTGGTGAGGAGTTTGCCTGTGTGCTTGGCCAGGAGATGGCGGGATATGCAACAGGTGAACTGTTTTTCGCTGCACAAACGTTGGGTTTTCGGCATTCTCATCTCGATACGGGTGCTTACAGTTATGATCAGAAAAACAGTGAACGAAACGTACAGAAGGCAGTCAATTTTCTCATTGCCGATGAGCCGGGGCGGGCATATCTGACCTCGATGGTAAGCTGCCTTTTCGCACGGTCGGTTTACAGTGATGAACAGTTGAGCGAGTGTCTGCAGAGTATAGGTTATGGTTCGCTTGCAGGTTCTATAGAAGTGGCAGGTGAACATATTCGCAGATTGCGCTGGCAGGTGCGTGCTTCAACCGGATTCTCGCCCGAAAATTTCACCATTCCTAAACGGTTCTACTCGGTAAAGACTTGGAAAGGGCCGGTTGAATCAGGTTATCTTAATGCCTTGAAAGAGGAATATGGCAGACGGATTATGGAACTGATTGCAGAAGAAAAGAAATAACAGATCGGTTATGAGCAAGAACAAAAGGGTGCAGCCAGATTGGCTGCACCCTTTTTTGTTGGATTTAAGAAAAGAAGAGGAGTTCTTTTCAAATACCTTACAGCATCTCTTTTATAGCTTCGCGCTCTGAAACGAGCTCTTTTTCTGTATTGCCCATCATTTCTCGGCTGAAGTCACTTACCTCAAGGCCGGTGATCTCTTTCCATTCACCGTTTTCGGTTACGATTGGCCTGGAATAGACGATATCCTGATCGATACCGTAAGAGTTGCCCTTGGAGTAAACACCCATGCTGACCCACTGACCGTTTGAGCCGAGAGCCCAGTCACGCATATGGTCGATAGCGGCCGAAGCAGCCGAAGCGGCACTGGAAGCGCCGCGGGCTTTGATGATAGCTGCGCCGCGCTGCTGAACAGTCGGGATAAAGTTTTCAACATACCAGTCATTATCTACCTTGGCTTTAACAGCTTCGCCGCTGACGGTGGCGTAGCTGATATCAGGATACTGAGTGGCGGAGTGGTTGCCCCATACGACCATCTTTTCGACGGTAGTGGTTGGGCAGCCGAGTTTTTCGCTTACCTGAGAAATTGCACGGTTATGGTCAAGGCGCATCATGGCGGTGATGTTTCGAGGGTCCAGATCCGGGGCGTTTTTCAGGGTAATGAGAGCATTGGTATTTGCCGGGTTGCCGACAACAAGAACCTTGACGTTGCGGCTGGCGTTATCGTTTAACGCTTTACCCTGTACTGAGAAAATCTTGGCATTGGCCATGAGCAGATCAGAGCGCTCCATTCCAGGTCCGCGAGGACGTGCACCTACCAGAACTGCGTAATCGGTATCCTTGAAGGCAACGTTCGGATCGTCAGTAGCAACAATACCGGCTACCAGCGGGAATGCACAGTCGTTCAGTTCCATTACAACTCCTTTCAAAGCATCCATCGCAGGAGGTATCTCAAGAAGCTGCATGATGACCGGCTGATCTTTGCCAAGCATGTCGCCTGCAGCAATACGGAAAATAATGGAATAACTGATCTGGCCTGCTGCACCGGTAACTGCTACACGTACGGGTGTTTTCATTGTTGCCTCCGTGGAAAGTGTTACGTGAAAGATTTACGCAATAGCGCCTCATCGGCAAGGCGGTTCAGGACTCGTTCCGCAGAATGCACTCTCGTCAAAGTGACCCACGAAGAAACCGAGTTTACAGCAAAAGGTGGAACTTTAACATGGTGTCATGCAAGAATCCGGTTTCCGTGGAAAGCGTTGCATGAAAAATGTACACAATGGCATCTCATCAGCCAGGCGTTTCAGCACCTGTTTCGCAGAATGCACACTCTTTAAAATAATCAGTCAGGAAACTGAGTTTATAGTAATGAGATGAAACTTTAACATACTGCACTGCAAGAATCCAGTTTGAAGCTGACACTCTTACAGAAAAAATATAAATGTGCAAACAAAGAATTATTGATTTGTGGGAGTTCCGAATCCTCCGCCGCCAGGGGTCTCAATGCAGAATACATCGCCGGGAGCCATTATCACTTCATCATTTCCTGCACGTTTCTCCATTGTGCCGCTATGTCTCAGAACACTGTTACTGCCAGTTTTTCCAGGCTGCCCACCCTTGAGCCCATAGGGCACTTCCTGTCTGTGAGAAGAGAGGATGGTGGCTGTCATTTCTTCAAGAAAGCAAATCTTTCGTACGACCCCGTCACCACCAGAATATTTTCCTTTCCCGCCCGAATTTCGCCGGATGGAAAATTCATCGATACGAACGGGGAAGCGCCACTCAACCACCTCCGGATCGGTCATTCTGGTGTTGGTCATATGGCTGTGTACCGCGCTGGTGCCATTGTGGTCGGGACCTGCACCGGTTCCGCCACAGATTGTTTCGTAGTTCTGGTGGGTTTCATTACCATAGACGAAATTATTCATCGTTCCCTGAGAGGAGGCGAGGATACCCAGAGCGCCAAAGAGGGCATCAGTGACCGCCTGACTGACCTCTGTATTGCCAGAAATCACCGCTGCCGGATAGACAGGACTGATCATGGTTCCTTCAGGGATGATAATGTTTAAAGGTTTCAGGCAGCCCTGATTGAGCGGAATATTGTCGGCGACCAGAGTTCTGAAAACATAGAGGACTGCAGCTTTACACACGGCTTTAGGGGCGTTGTAATTGCCCGGGTTCTGTGGGGATGTCCCGGCAAAATCTATCCGAGCCTCGCGCCTGGATCGATCAACTGTAATTTTTACTCTGATGCGTGCACCGTCATCAAGAGGATATGTGAATTCTCCATCCTGCAGTACATCAAGAACGCGCCGAACCGATTCTTCAGCGTTGTCCTGAACGTGTTGCATATACGCATGAACTACACCAAG
>JBFHGS010000406.1:0-2969 GCA_041582995.1 Desulfopila sp.
AGCCATCTTTTCAAAAGCGGCAGCGCAATCATAGTCAGAGCACAACTTGTACCCAGAAAAGTGCCGAGAGTAAGGCCAGCAATGATCTCAGTTGCAGTAGTGAATAGATGTCCCTGAAGTGACGGCCAGTGGGAGACAAGAGCTCGAGCCACCGGCAGCGGCCCGGGAAGGATATACGCTGGCACTCCGGTAAGCATTACAATTACCTGCCATATCCCGAGCAACCCCGCGGCCAAAATCACGGGACGCATAACATTCATAGCAGCTCTTCCCCCATCAACTGTTGCAGGAGTTTCGGATATGTCTCCTGAATCTCATAATTCTGCGTGTCACGGGGAGCATCACTATGCATATCTATAACGGCTTCAATGCGAACAGGCTGATTTCCGAGAACAATTATGCGATCCGCCAACCTCAGTGCTTCCAACGGATCATGGGTAACCATCAACACCGTCTTCCCCCGGGTCAGTCGCGCAGAAAGGTTTTGCAATTTCATTCGGGTCAGAGCATCGAGAGCGGAAAACGGCTCATCCATAAGAATCACCGGCCGCTCCTCCATCAGCGTTCTGAGCAGAGCCACCCGTTGACGCATCCCGCCCGACAGTTCGTCGGGCAGCAGCTTTCCTTTCCCATCAAGACCCGCTTCAAGCAGGAGATGTTCAGCCTTTTCCCTTAGGAGAGGTGTAACCTGAGAGCGGAGTTTTGCGCCCAGAAGTACATTATCTGTCACAGATAACCATGGCAGCAGTAAATCACTCTGAGCCATCCAGCCGATTGAGTGAATCATGTCACTTGTCGGTTCGAAATATATTCTGCCACTGTATTTCAGAGAATTATTGCCGGTGATAAGTCCGAGCATGGTTGATTTACCGCAACCGCTCTGCCCCAGCAAACAGGTACATTGCCCGCCCGGAACCACAACAGAAAAATTTTCAAACAGCTTTTTGCCGTTAAAAGCAAGTGACACGTCCTCAAAGTGTATCGCAGGAGCCAGCATAGTTTAAAAAGCTCTCCCTGCGCGCCGGACCTGCTCAAGCAACTCCCGTGTCGACGTTTCCGGGCACGGCGCTGACACAATTGCAGAAACCACGGCCACCCCGTCAGCACCGGAACGCATTACCTCAGCGGCATTAGCTATTGAAATACCGCCAATACCGACCAACGGAAGCCTGACTGCCTTGCGAATCTGCCGAACCCCTTCCAGCCCCAGCGGTGCTGCTATATCCTTTTTCGTGGTTGTAGCAAACACCGGACTGATACCGATATAGTCGGCCCCCTCCCTTTCAGCGCGCACCGCATCACCGATCGACTCGGCTGAGATACCGATAATCCTGCCACCGCCCAAAATTTCGCGGGCATCAGAAATCTGCATATCACTCTGACCGAGATGAACACCATCAGCATCGGCGGCCAGTGCCACATCAACCCTGTCATTGACGATAAGTGGAATCCCGTGCGGACGTAAAAGTTCAACCAGAGCCCTCGCTTCAGTGATCAGCTCACGGGTTGAAAGGTGCTTCTCACGCAGTTGCACGCAACTCACACCACCGGTAATCGCCCCCCGGACCACCTCTACTGTCGAGCGACCACATGAGAGCGAGTGGTCTGTCACCAGATATACTGAATATGTGTAGCTCATATTATCAGACATCAGCAGTGATACGACAAGCGGAACGCACCTCTTCCGGCGTGACCGTATACAGAGCATCCAGCAGGTTCACCATAAAACTGCCCGGGCCTTGGGCATTCTCTGCTGCTTTTTCACCTGCCAGACCGAAATAGGCAAGTGCTGCGGCAGCGGCAGTTACCGGGTCGCTATCCACTGCAGCAAATGCCGCAATTAATGCCGTTGCAGCGCAACCGGTTCCGGTGACATACTGCATAAGCGGATGGCCATTAGCTATACGGATTACCCGCTTGCCGTCAGTTACCAGATCGACCGGGCCGGTAATGGCAAGCGTGGTTCCAAGTTCGATAGCAAGTGTTCTGGCAGCTTCGGCGGCTTCATCCACAGTATGCAGAGAATCGACTCCGCGTGTTTTCGAGTTCTCATTTCTTAAGGAAAGTATTTCAGAAGCATTGCCCCGGATTACACTGACAGAAGTTTCTGCAATAATCCGTTTGGACGTGGATGTTCTGAGAGCAGTGGCACCGGAGCCGACCGGATCTAAAATGATCGGAGTACCAAGCTCCGAACATTTACGGCCCGCCTTCAACATAGACTCCACCCAGACATCTGTAAGCGTACCGATATTCAATACCAGGGCTCCGGCAAATCCCGCCATCTCCTCAACTTCATTTTCCGCATGAGCCATAACAGGCGAGGCACCGGCTGCGAGCAATACATTAGCGGTAGAATTCATCACCACGAAATTGGTAATGTTATGAATAAGTGGCTTACTTTTCCGGAGTTGTTCCAGATTAGCTGCTGCCATATCAGCAAACTGCGGCATAATGTTACTCCCTCACAAAAGGCTGGACAAAAACAGGCGGGGCTGAGCGGAGATGGTCGAGCGGATTGCTCGAAAGGAAACTGATTATAGAATAGAATTACAATAAATTATGCAATTCCCTACGCTGGTTTTAGCCAGATCAGGTTCAAAGGGTATCATCTCAGGCAACACTGCCACCCCCTGCAAAAATTCATTTCAATCCCATCTATAAAGTAAAGATGCCACTCTGTCAAACATATGCTGGCCCCCTAACAGCACGAAAAGTCCTGTCATGAATATCGAAGAGCATTACCTCTTACCAACCGCTGCCGGAATATGCAGAGACGCACAAACTTCAATAGATCGAGTCGACCACAATCGTACCTTATCGATTTTCAACGAAAGAGATAAGCAGTTTTACAGGTCAATCAAATCGTAGCAATTCTCTCCAGAAAAGTGCTACTATCATCAAATGTAACGGATAGTTGCTTTAAGTGAGAATGTGTTTTACAGACTCGCTTGGGCGTTCAGCGACCT
>JBFHGS010000407.1:0-2964 GCA_041582995.1 Desulfopila sp.
CTTCGTCAAATTCAGGACTACCTGGGCCACGCCAAAGTAGAGACCACAATGATCTACACCCATGTGGTGAAGGACATGCGGGATCCGGCAACCAGTCCGCTTGATCTATTATAAAAGGCTCACGTCCATACCACACTTTCTGCGATCGGCGAAAATCGTCCTATCGTTTACTGGCACATTTTAGAGCGAGAGTGTAAACTGGCTTTTTCATACCTACGCCTGCAATCCGGAAAGAAGGCAGGCTCAATCATAACGTGCTTCTGGAGATAAATATATGAGCCACAGGTTTATCATGACTGCGTTTGGCGTCGACAGGGTCGGTTTCGTCGCTGATGTTACCCGTATTCTCTATGAGAACAACTGCAATCTCGAAGACACTTCCATGAATTTGCTGGTCGATGAATTTACTGTGAGCCTGCTCTTTTCTTCCGACGTCGAAAACATCGAAGAGCAACTTACACGCGAGTGCAGACGACTGGAGATGGAAAAAGGAATCTCTGCCTTTATTCGTCCATTGCCTGCCCGGCCGGAAAATCACCCGGCCAGATTCAGCACCTGCACACTCCATATAGAAGGTCAGGATCAATCCGGAATTGTTTACAAAACCAGTCAGTTTCTTACAGATAACAAGCTCAACATTCTACACCTGAATTCTACAGCAAAACCATCTCCTCAATCCGGAGCCACACTGTACAATATGGACATTCAGGTTATCGTACCTGATGAATTTTCAGTAGAGCGACTTGAAGACGGCTTAAATCATGTAGCTGATGAACTGCAAGTCGATATCAGCGTATCTCGCCAATTGTAGCACTACGGATATTTGCATACCTCTCCTGATCTGATACTTCAAGCGACTAAATTGAAGGCATCAGATCGGGAACATGCTACAGCCACATCTCTTCAAGAACGCTGTCCGAGAATAGGCGTTTTGGTCAACATCGAGATACTTGTATTGCACACTATCGGGTCTTTCTGGTAGAAACATTTTGAAATTTTGAATGCCAGCTGATTATGCTGAAAGCAATTACTAAGGTCCTCTTCAGGGTGTCTACGTCAGCTCCGGCCGTACCTGTTATTACGCCCTGCCAGCCCCTCTGTTTATCCTGAGAATTCAAGACTCCTAACAGACCTGTCAGACCATTTCCCTTAAGGCTCGATGAAAAAATATAACGGATGGATCATTGTCGGGACACTCATCTCGTACCTTCTGAGTGTCTTTGTTTCTCCCCGAATTCTACCGCTACCTACCCTGCTCGCCTGGATGATTCCACTCCTGATGTGGAACAACCTTGGCAAAAGCTCCCGTAACCAGGCGGTTATGCTTTTATCCCTGGGTATACCTGCTCTCCTGTTTGCAGCTGTCAATGGTGTCTTTCTTGGATTTTCCGAGATTCTTAGTATTAATGTGCCGCTTCTGGCAATGTTTGTAGCAGTATCGTTTCTGACTCTTACCAACCCCGGTAGCGACGATCAGGAACTCCCAAAAGGAAATTTTTCTCTCATAACCACAGCCTTCGGTACCAATCTTCTTGGTGCTGTCATCAATCTCTCTATACTCTTTGTATTTGGGGACAGGATGCAAAAGAACGGTACACTCAGCAAATCACAGACGACAATTCTGTCTCGTTCATTTTGTGCTGCCGCATGGTGGTCACCATTTTTCATCGCCACAGGTGTTGCACTCACCTATGCACCTGATATGCACTGGCAGGAAACGTTGAAACCAGGATTGGTGATGTGCCTGATTGCAATATGCTATTCAATTGCCGAGGTAAATATTAGAAAACAACATGAATTCAGAGGATATCCCTTAAAGGTAGAAAGCCTGACGGTGCCTCTGACGCTGGCTGCAGTGGTAATTATCATTCACCACTTAAATAGCGATTTTAAAATTCTCATTCTCATCTGCCTGGTCGCCCCTGCAGGTGCCTTTCTCTTTATGAAAGGGAGACCACGCATCGCAAGCCTCCATGACTTTGTTCGCAACAGAGTATCCTCAGTCAGTACTCAGTTTGTACTTTTTCTCGCTGCAGGGGTCTTCTCCACCGGTCTCAAATCGATCACGTATGTCTATCCCTCTTTCTTCAACCTCAATGGGTGGAGCTTTACTCCTACCCTTTTTGCCCTTGTGTCAGGAGGTTTAATATTTATTGGTATTTTCGGCGTCCACCCGGTTGTGAGCATTGCACTCGTCAGTCCGCTGCTGCTACCACTCAATCCGGATCACTCGCAACTCGGTTTTCTCTTTCTCACCAGTTGGGCAATCTCGACCGGCAGCAGCCCTCTCTCAGGCGTAGGCCTCGCTCTCACCAGCCGCTACCATATATCACCCCGTCAGATTTTACTCAGCAACTGGCATTATGCAGTGGTGATGTGGGCTCTCGCCTGCGCTGTTAATATTGCGTTCTTTACGTGATAAGAGGCTACCGTAACTGCTCAGACTCATGTACTCGTTGTATCTGATGTACCACTGTCTTCTTTCATGTTTTTCACCAGATTCATGACCATCAATGCCATAACCAGCACTCCTGCGACAAGCACAGCCCACAGCAGCCATGTTTTCCATGGTGGCGGGAGTGGTGGAGTTTCCAGGGCACTCTCACCTCCCAATTCAAGCCGTTTGCCAAGCGTTGCATATTTGACCAGATTCTGTCCCTGCTGCTGGCCAATCACCGAAAGCACCATATCGCTTCGCCTTCCCGGCAGGGCATTCTCAAGTTTGCCGCTGCCATAAGCAAGCAGAAATGGTTGTGTACCTCTGGCCATAAACAGCAGTTCATCACTCTGCCAGCCGAGTTCAAGCATAACATTTTTACTGCTGGCCGAAATACCGGCGCCATCATCGAGCACGACCAGTCGCCACTCACTGTGGTTAGAATTGTTGAACGTACAGGGCTCACTTTCCAATGTTTCCCCCTGTACCTGCAATGTATAAAAGACCGTTCTGCATTGTTCACGCCA
>JBFHGS010000408.1:0-2942 GCA_041582995.1 Desulfopila sp.
GATGTTACATCAACATCACGAGGTAACTCGTCATGAAAAACTGACCATCGAAAGCACGTATTGGTAAAGTTGAAGACAAATAGAACTTCTCTTCACCAAGGAACTACAGTAAAACAGCCCGACTATTCTTTTCCCAATAGGTTCAGTACTGAGCCCGGCAGCCTCCTAGACAACTCCGGCAGAAAAGAACTCATCAATCCGACTTTCGCCATAGCCAAGTTCCTGAAGAACCTCACGCGTATGCTCACCAAAGGTGCAGGGTGCTGCCCGAAGGGAGCCTGGGGTATCAGATAATTTCACAGGTATACCGAATGTTTTCAAAATATTTCCTTCGGAGGTCTGATAATCACAGACCATCTCGCGCTCCCTGAAAAGTTGTGATTTCATTACTTCGTCAAGTGTGGCAATAGAGCTGAAACAGACATCAAGACCGGACAATTCCGCCTCCCATTCAGCCAGCGTCTTACCAATAAACATCTCTCGTAACCAGTTGATGATCTCAAGACGCCTTTCCCTGTCATATTGCAGAACAATGTATTGTGGTGCATCAAGATGTTCACACAACTTTTTCCAGAACCTGTTCTCCACTGCCCCAATGGTAAGGAACCTGTTATCTTTCGTCCTGTAAGTGTTATAACATCCAAAACGATGCGAAAGGGTCATGTCGGACCTGGCTGGTTTCTCTCCGCGTTCCTGCTCGAAAAACCGAGGAAGTGTTAAAAGCCCTAAAATTCCGTCTGTCATTGAAATATCAATATACTGGCCACGGCCACTGCGCTCCCGCGCAAACAAGGCGAGCAGAATGCCAATCGCAGCTTGCATTGAACCACCAGCAATATCAGCAATCTGTACTGCCGGAATTGTCGGTTCACCTTCCCTGCAGCCAATCATATTAAGAACACCGGCCGTACTCAAATAGTTGACATCATGACCCACCTCATCTTTTTTCGGGCCCGACTGGCCATATCCTGTAATGGAACAGTAAATGAGACGCGGGTTCAGCTTTCGCAGAGTTTCATAATCAACACCCAACCGATGAACTACTCCAGGCCTGAATCCCTCCAGTACAACATCTGCCGTGAGAACCAACTCATGAAATATCTCGACGCCTTTACCGGTTTTCAAATTCAATGACATATGTCGCTTGTTCCGGTTGATCTCACTAAAAAACAATCCGTCCTGCCGGAATCTGCTGTCTTCGATTGCTACCACCTCTGCACCGTGATCAGCCAGGATCATAGAGCAGTACGGCCCGGGGAGCAAACGGGACAGATCGAGAACTTTAATTCCTTTTAAGGCGCCAGCAGTCAGCATGGTATCCTCCATTGCGTCAGTTGTTCTTTGATCTCAATGCTTTTCCGGGATTTGTACCCCTGCATCAAAAGCATGTTGTAATGGAAACAGAGCTGGAATGGAGCGTAAGCGAGAATTGTATCACCGCTGAAATTCAGTTAGCATAGCGAGGTGATAAACGTAAGATGTTAGAGTTATACTCCCTTTTGAAACGCAGCCATTCAATTTTGATATAAATCAAGAAGACTACCTCTACTACTTTAGCCTGAGCAATTCATGCCTCACACCCACTCCCTAAACCAACGTTTCAGGCTGAGTTCAGAAGATCACAAAAATTACAAATCTACTTTTCCTTATACTTTGTGCTTTTGGGCAAAATACCAGTTTTGGGGAAATTGCAAAAACCAGCCATCCAGACCCTGATTTCTTACTATCTCCCCAAAATTCACCACAGAGCAAGCGTGACCAAAACACGCAAGCGAGCGCTTGGTCACTTCCTGGTAAGTGTAACGTTTATAATGTCAAAACGCACTTCAATTCTGCTACGTTTTGAATGAATATGTATATCTGAAATGCAGGTAGTACCCTTTCAAAGCCGGGACGTTACAGGCTACACCGCCCCACCCTGTCGGTATTAATTATATGTACATTCTATAACGTCATCAGAGATCGTAAGATCTGATACGTGGGTCTGATTTTTACATTACATATTTTATTCTGATTACCTCTAATGCTCAGCTTGTATGGTGAGGCGTTAGGGGTGAGGAGTAAGGAGTGTAGAAGCTTTCAATAATCAACCATGCGAAATAGCAGCAGATACAATGAGTTACTCAGCGCTTCGTTACCAATGCTGTTGACGCCTCGCGCCTCACTCCTAACACCTCACTTGTTCAGGCTGAGTTTCAGGGGTAATCGGATATTTTATTACCTGATTATCCCTGAAGCTCAGTTTGAACAGGTGAAACCCAAACTGCGTTTGTCGCAGGCAACTCGATAAATCACATCATTCGTATTCATGTTGGATGTTTGCAACATGAATCGTTGTGCGCCTCCCTCCCTAACACTGAACACCTCGCCCTGCCTGCTGAGAAAGAGAGGCAATCAGATTTGAGGAATGATGCTCATGGCCGAGCAATCCACAGCAGTCTTTAGTCAAATCAAAGGATATGCCATTATCCTCAATTCTTACATATTTATTGCTCAGTTAAAAGATATCTTCGCTAATATCAATTATATTCAAGTAAACGGCATTCTTTAATTAGAAAAGTACATATTGAAAAAGAACTTTAGAAGTTTTTTATTCAAAACAAATATATTAAAAAAAACAACTTAAAGCCATGAACATTTCACTCACAACCTATCTGCCGAAAATAAAAAATATCAAAACACACATATGGCAATATAGATTCCCATACACGTTCTTGTTTTTCTTCATATACAGAGAATTGCGACTGGAAAGAAAGTTTTCTTATAAGATCGATGAAGACTGGTTTTTTCTCAGACAGGGCTTTATGGAAGATAGCATAATCATAGGGTGCTGTCTATTGCTATACATGATGACTTCATCTATAAAAAATAGATTTATTGAAACTTTAGGAAAAGTCATTATTGCTATTTGCTTTTTTATTTATTGTTTTGATATAGTCTTA
>JBFHGS010000409.1:0-2940 GCA_041582995.1 Desulfopila sp.
ATCGAAGGGTGAGTTTTTTTGATTCCAAGCAACAAACACTCTGGTAATTGAGATGTCAATTTCTTAGCATGAAATCATGAGTTTGAGTTGTTAATTGAAAGATAATGAAATACACGGGTAGGTGAAAAAATGAATGGATCAGTTCATCTGTTTAATACACTCAGTCATGCTGATTTATTGCAGGTTATTGTGATTATGGCTGGAGCCTGGTTCTGTATTTATGTGAGCGGGCGTTTGCTTCCCTGGTTAGCTGCCCGGGCTCATGGTCGTTTACAATTTTACATCTTGTCTGTTGTACCGGTATTCCGCCTAGGTATTATTTTTGGAGCTTTGCTCCTGGTGATTGGCACAGTGATTGAGCCAACTGTTGAAAATGTTATGGTCTTAATTGGTACGTTGGGGCTTGGAATAGGTTTTGCTTTTAAAGATTATATCAGCAGTCTGCTTGCTGGCGTGGTTACGTTATATGAAAGACCTTACCGCCCCGGAGACTGGATTGAGATAAATGGAGTATATGGTGAAGTTCGGGCTATCAATATGCGTTGTGCGGAGATTGTAACTCCTGATGATACTGTAGTGGTAATTCCGCATCTGAATATGTGGAATCAGCTGATTTTTAACTCAAATGATGGCGGTCAGAATCTGCAGTGCGCTGCAGATTTTTATCTGCAACCGCAACATGATGCGTCAATGGTGGTTGGAGTATTACGGGATGTGGCTTTAACAAGCGTGTATCTTCAGATAAAGCAACCGATAAACGTAGTAGTAGTCGAGAAGCCGTGGGGAACGCGTTATCGCATAAAAGCGTATCCGGTCAACCCGAGACAACAGTTTAATTTCATAACTGATCTGACTGTGCGCGGTAAAGATGCTTTGAATGCACGTGGCGTTAGGTTCTGTTCGGCTACGGTAGTGGAAGGGGGGACAGCATAAACGGATACTGTATTGTGATGCCCGGGAAGCAGCAACTGCCTCCCGGGATAGATAGCTTGAGGAATTGGTCAGATGTAATGTGACAAATTAAAAGACGAAACCAATACCCATTGAGATAACGTGGTTACCATCGCTTCTGGTATCTTTGATGTCATCTATGGTCAGATCGTCAAAGAACCATTCATAGCGATACTTGACCAGTACGAATGTTGTGTCATTGATAAATGATCTGAAACCCAGTTGTGGACCAATAGTTCCGGTAGCGTCATCATCGTTGTAACTGGCACCGATAAATGCACCGATGAAAGGCTGGAATGCATTGCTGGTTGATAATCCGGTAAAGTGATAGTTAATAAAAGGAATTGTCGAGGCTATCCACTCATCGTCAGCATCATCAATAAAACTGTAGCCTACTGATTGCAGAACTCCGACTTCCCACCTCTCATTGAGAAAATAGCCATAGCCGACATCAAGGTTGAGAGTCCCGGAATCTGCGCCATCTGCGTGGAAAAAGCCGCCACTAAACTGAAGTGAGCTGTCGCCTTTAGTCTGAACTGCGCCCGCTGATATTGCAGATCCTGCAACGAGGATTGCCATGCCAAGTAGCACTGTTGTTATGCGATATCTCTTATACACTTCTCTTCCTCCTCTCATTGTAACATGTTAGAATGATTTACAGATGTCTCCAGTGTTCTTTCTGTTAAGAATTTACCTGTGCATTATCTCAGGAAATCCTCCATTACTTAAATGATTGTAGGTCGTTTGGCGAACCCTGTCAAATGAAGGAAGTTATTTTTAGAGTGGTTCGAATATAATCATAGCATTTTCTGGTATGATCATACCATTATTGGTTTTGAGAACGCGTGCCATATCAACTCCTTTCAGTACTTGAGTTGATATACTCAGTGCATTTTTCAGTAATGGGTATATGCATTACTGAAAAATAGATTTTACGGATGTTGTACTTATAGATGTCCAGGTATAATTCCTCTCAGAAGACGGCCCGGGATGACTGTACCTGTGATAACTTTATGCATATTGCCCCTGAGTATAATCAGGGGGGAGATATCTCTTTTGTGAAGACTTGAAAATACTCAACAAGTGACTATGTAATGTGTTAAGCAATTGAATAATATTGTTTTTTAAAATCTCATTTTGGTTTGACGACAGATGGCATTTCAACTGGTGTCAGTTTTTTTCGGATTGGTTCTGCTTCTTGCGGGCGGAGATCTTCTGGTAAGAGGTTCTTCAGCATTAGCGAGAAATTTCGGGGTTCCTCCTTATGTTATCGGACTCACTATCGTTGCGTTCGGTACCAGTTCCCCTGAGCTTTTTATCAACCTTCTTGCGGCCTTTCAGGGGAATTCGGAAGTTTCATTCGGGAATATTGTAGGCTCAAATATCGTTAATATCGGTCTGATTCTGGGGATATGTGCTGTCGTTCGGCCATTAACGATACAAGGGGTAATTATTTCGCGGGAAATACCTATGCTGCTGCTGGCATCACTCGTAGCGGTTATCCTGGCGCAGGACCCTTTACTCAGGCACTCAGAGGCAATTTTCGACAGAAGCGATGGCTTGGTATTTCTATTGTTATTCTCTGTTTTCATGTATTACACCGTCGGAGATGTGTTTCGGCAGAGAAAGCAGGATGCTCTGCTGGTACAGAGTGCTGATGTTCAGGAAAAGAGAAGTTTCAGGCAGAAATCCGGTAATGTTTTTCTCTCCATAGCAGGGTTAATGTTGCTTGTGGCAGGTGGCCAGATAGCTGTAGATTCAGCTACGATAGTGGCAAAGCACTTACAGGTTCCCGATGTTATTATCGGATTGACGATTATAGCAATAGGAACAAGTATGCCTGAACTTATTACCTCGGTGGTTGCAACCTGGAAGGGACAAACTGACATCGCCATTGGAAATATTATTGGCTCAAATATTTTCAACATTCTCTTTATCAGCGGGCTAAGTGCCGTTGTTGCGCCTATCCCTGTTCCGGTCAGAGGTGGG
>JBFHGS010000410.1:0-2928 GCA_041582995.1 Desulfopila sp.
GAAAAACTCGATCCGGTCTGCAGAAATCTGCTGGAAAAATGGCCGGCAGAGTGGCAAAGCATCGCACAGGAAGCAGCAGAAAAACTCAGCATACCGGTAAATCCTCTTTCAGCAAATGACTTCCGATTACCACATATTGCCCTGCCCGACCCTGAGGACCGGGCGGAATCTCTCCGCTTTCTGCTCGAAGAAGGGTTGCCGGGTTCCTTCCCGTATGCTACCGGCATCTACCCTTTCCGTTTGCCGACCGCCGGTGAAACGACCAGACAATTTGCCGGTTTGCGGGGGCCTGAAGAAACCAACAAACGGCTGCATCTCTTAAATCGCGGAGTCACCAATCCACGTCTCAGCATCGCTTTTGACGGCATCACCCTTTATGGAGACGACAGCGACGATGATCCGGGCAGTAGAGGAAAAATAGGGGAAGGCGGTGTCTCAGTCGATACTTACGAGGACATGAAACTCATTCTCAAAGGTTTTGATATCAGACAGATATCCACCTCGCTCACCATTAACGGGCCTGCACCGGTTATTTTGGCGATGTATTTTGTTGCAGCCGCAGAACTCGAGCTTGAAAGGGAAGAAAAGCTCAGGGGCACGACACTTACTGAAAAAGAACAGGAGGAGTTTTTTAAAAAGACCTGCCGCAACCTGCGTGGAACAGTACAGGCGGATATTCTGAAAGAGGTGCAGGCACAGAACGAGTGTATTTTTCAGACTGATTTTGCCATGAAAATACTGGGCGATATTCAGCATCATTTCATTACAGAAGGTATCACATCATATTACTCTCTCTCCATCTCCGGCTACCATATCGGCGAAGCGGGAGCAACCCCGGCCCAGGAACTCGCTTTTACTCTCGCTAACGGTTTCACCTATGTTGAATATTTTCTGAAACGAGGGATGGCAATCAATAATTTCGCACCGAACCTCAGCTTTTTTTTCCGGGTTTCACATGAGGCTGAATGGCTCGCTTACGGCCCGGTCTGTCGTAAAATATGGGCTATCGGTATGCGCGACAGATACCATGCAGACAATCGCAGTCAACGTTTCAAATTTCACACCCAGACCTCCGGGCGGGCACTGCAGGCCACAGAATGGGATACCCTCAACCCTATCCGCCAGACCTATCACGCCTATATGGGATTATTGAATAACACAAATTCCCTGCATGTGGATTCAGCCGATGAACCGATGACGACCCCAAGTGAAAAATATGTGCGTCAGGCCGCACTTATTCCCAATTATCTTCGTGAAGAGGCGGAAGGTTTCTTTATTCAGAACCTGCTTTCCGGCTCATATGCACTCCAAAATATCTCAAAAAATCTTCAGCTGCGCGTGCTTCAGGGACTCGAACGCATAGACCAGCTTGGTGGTGTTGGCCCGGCGACCGAACTCGGATACCAGCGAAATTCAATAGCCGAGAGTTCAGCCCGGTATGAATGGGAGAAATACCCGGAAGATAAAGACACGATTCCTAAACGAAAAATTATAGGATTTAACACCTACCTGCAACCTGTCGATGCATCAGAAAAGATACCAACTGTCGCTCAGCTGGTGCGTCCTCAGGAAGAAGATTGGGACAGACAGATCAACCGAACCCGGAAATTCAGGGAAAAGCACAGAGACTCTGGCAGTATATACTTGCAAAAGCTCAGGGAGACAGCACATTCCGACGGAAACATATTTTCCGAACTCCTGCAGACGGTGAAACATGCCACCCTCGGCGAGATAACCCGCTGTCTTAAAAAGGCGGGTGGAACCTATCGCAAAATGGTTTAGCACTACCGGTTATCATGTGTGAAAACGAGGTTACTGTCCGCCAAAAACCTAACGAACGCAGGTAACTCTTTTATTGACATAATTCCAGACAAGAGTAAGATTTACACAGGAGTTACAGTCCGGCCCCAGCCTGACCTGACAGGAAGCACAGGTTTGGTGCACTCGGCAACATTACAGTCGATATCAATACTTCGGATTGTTGTCCTGCAAGGAGGAGAGACTCATTGCCGTAATGATCATAGGCGTTACACACGTACCACCTTAATGAGGAGAGAACCAGCTATGAAACCGAAAAATTTTTTCCACCTTACGTTTGGATTTTTACTGCTTGTCTGTTTTGCACACTCTGCCAATGCCATCACAGAATTTGGCAAGAACCCGTTTTACAACAGGCCGCTCACCTCAGAAAATGACCTGAAAAGCATGATGCAGGCCCAACAGACCGATGTGAAAAAAGGTCTTATAAAGGCTGGTCACGGTGACATAACTGATGAATTTTTCATGCAGTTACCTGACGCCGAGGTATCGATGATGACCTATGAGAAAGGTGAACGTTTCCCCTGGATGTTCTACCGGAAAAAAGGTAAAGGTCCAGTACGTATTGACAAAGATGTTGTATGGGAAGGTAATCAATCATTCTCCGCATATGAATTTTATATAGACAAGGGCGATACCCGGTACACCTTTATTGTGCCACCGGTCTGCGGCAATCTGACATTAAAAAATGTCATGCCCGTCCCACCTGAGCCTGTCGTTGCAGTAGCGCCTCCCCCACCACCTGTAGTCGTCGCTCCGGAAGAGAAAGTTGAAACAGCAACCATACCTATCATTGTTGATGCAGGTTATCTGCACCAACTTGATCCGGCCAACCATCTCCTTCTGCGGGTCGGTCTGGAACATTACTTCGATGATAACGTTTCTGTACTTGGTATGATCGGGATAAGCCCGAAACTCGATGGAACCGAAAGCTCAAGTGCATTTGTTGCAGATGTTTTCCTCAACTATAACTGGCCTAAAATGTGGGCAGGAATCGGCCTTGGCGCCTGGATTACCGATGGTGACAGTGATCTTGACCACGAAGACAGCGATCTTGATATTATCCTCAACGCCGGACATCTCATCTACGAAAAACCTGACAGCTATAAC
>JBFHGS010000411.1:0-2832 GCA_041582995.1 Desulfopila sp.
ATGATTGTTACAGCAAACCCTGATGGTTTGCCATTTTTAGCAGACACCGATCCTTTGCAGGCATTGATGCATGTTTTGACAATCGAAAGGCCGAGGCCAACCCCTCCAGTTTCCTTGTTTCGTGATCCGTCGACTCGGTAGAAAGGCTCAAATAATTGGTCGATGTGATCAATTGGCACACCGGGACCGTTATCTTTTACTTCGATTTGAATCATACCATTATCAAGCCTTGCTTGAATCTGTATCGGTCCGTATGAACCAGCATGTTGTATGGCATTTCGAAGAATATTCCCAAGGGCTCTCGCCAGGAGTTTTTCATCCGCGATAACGACTAAATCAGTATCCACATCAGTAACCACATCTATCTCCGCCCCGGCCTCGCGTCTGATTACTTCCTGGATTACCGGCAACACGGGTGTTGCTTGAAGCGTTACTTTATTCTGATCACTTTCTGCGCGTGAAAAAGACAGCAGTTCATTTATCAGACCAGCCATATGAGCAACATCTTCAATAATCTCTTCAACGCGATACCTGCTTTTTTCATCAACTCTTTGCTCTAATGCCGCGAGTCCGAACTGTATTCGAGCAATAGGAGAACCCAGTTCGTGAGATATATCCCCCAAAAATCGTTTTTGCCCCTGAACAAGATATCCTAATCGTGAAATCATTTGGTTAACGCTACTCGCCAGACTCCCTATCTCGTCCTTTCGTTTTACCTCAAGGCGGACATCAAACTTCCCCCTGCCTACACCTTCCATTACTTTTGCCATGTTTTTGAGGGGACGAGTAATGTTCTTAACCATCGGTATCCAGAGCAGAACTGAAACCAGTAGAAGGGTAGCAATCATCAATATCCAGGGAAACGGGTCAAAGAAAAAACCATTTCCTGATCTTGAGTCTGAGACAGCGAATAGCATTAAATATTCAGATAGCAGTGGTTCATTTTCTGTTACCTTCAGAGCTACACCGGACCAATACAGATCTGGATTTTTGGTATGGAGTGTTATTTTCTCAATGCGTTTTGGTTTGTCCCGGTGCCCGCGAATTCCCTTTTGTTCGTCAGTAATGTGTTGTGGGATTTTCGCTCTCTTTGCATGTAAATGCTCTTCAATTTTATTACGTAACTGCTGAGGAATAGTAACCTTATCTGAAGAGTAGACTTTGCCGCTTTCGAGAATGACCGCAAATGTAATCCCAAAATTGTCTGCATGTTGTTTGAGCAGTATTGACCAATTCCGAGATTCGGTTTCTTCCAGATCATGAGAGATAACCCGGGCCGCAGTAAACAACCGGTCTGAAGTAGTGTTGTGAAATATCTGTTCTATATCGGTGTGTTTTTGTAGTAGAAAATAGCAGACTAGCAACCCGAAAATAAGGAAAACGTTAACAATGAACCAGAGAAATATTCTGGTGAAAAGAGAGTTGGCGATGTTCATTTTTCATGATCTCTGTTGCATACAAACATATAACCTGCTGCTCGCACTGTTTGAATATATCTGGGTTGGCGTGGATCATCCTGGAGTTTTTTACGCAGGGCGGAGATATGTACATCAATCGATCGGTCAAAAACATCGTAATTTCTGTCTGCTATGTTCTCTAAAATCTGATCTCTCGTTAACACCTTCCCGTGCGACAGGGCCAGACATCTCAAAAGATCATATTCAAATGGGGTAAGTTCAAGACTTCTGCCATTTAAAAAGATTTCTCTTGAATCAAGGTTGATTTCAAGCTGATCAAATCTCAGGAGATGACGCTCTTGGTCAGGACTTGAAAGGGGGGCAGCTTTTAGATATCTGCGAGTTACAGCTCGCAGTCGTGCCAGCAACTCACGGGTTGAGAATGTTTTCGGTAAATAGTCATCCGCGCCGAGTTCCAATCCGACAATACGGTCTGTTTCATCGCCACGAGCAGTAAGCATGAGGACTGGTACATCTGAAAACTTCCGTAATTGCCGCAGCACTTCAAAACCGTCAATCTCAGGCATCATCACGTCGAGTATGATGGCATGGAATGTATTTTTCTGAACTATTGCAAGTGCCTGTTTACCATTATGCACAGCCTGGCATGCATATCCCATCGGCTCGAGGTAATCGCGAATGAGTCCGCAGAGTTTTTTGTCATCATCCACCAGAAGAATGTTGAGCTGGCTGGATAAAGGGTTAGAGAGCATTATTAACCTCTTACGACTGTTTACTTATGAATTTAAAGGTTGCCTGGAGCATTTTAGAAGGAAGAGAGTATCGGTGTGTTGTGCTGTTCCGAGATCAGCGTGTTGCCATGTATAACAATATTATGAACCAAAAGTTCAACTGTCTTTACAATCCCTTAACAATTTACCCGTTGTATCAACATAAAACCTTTACGTTCTTCAGCTATAGTCTCTTAACGCAACACCGGAGTAATACGGTGAATGAGATTAATAAAGACAGGTCTTAAAGCTGACCACAGACAAAGGAATGTAACATGAAGCAGGTAAAAATCAAATCATGGTTGAGTCCATTCATAGTGGTACTCTATGGCGCTGTAACACTAAGCGGGGTAGTGATGCTATTTCATCTGAAAGGGCCGGGTCTCAAGGCTGTTCATGAGTGGGGTGGCATTGCGTTTGCTGTGGCAGGTACTGTCCACTTGATTTTAAACTGGAATATATTTTCATCGTATTTTCGCAATAAAAAGGCGGTGATTGGCACAATAGCAGGAGTGCTGGTGATCTTTTTGGCAGTGTTTATTGCTCCACAAGAACACGATGATTTTCAATCAGGTGGAAAAGGTAAATACCGTAATGGGCAAGCGCACAGTGTTAACGGCAGCAACTTGTAAGTATACAGATAA
>JBFHGS010000412.1:0-2785 GCA_041582995.1 Desulfopila sp.
CGATACCGAAACCGATAAACAGCACAATATAATATATCCTGTAACGATTTTTCCAGAAATTGGCAGTTGAAGCGTCGTGATTATGCATAATTTCAGTAGCAGATGGTAGTAACGATTAATAACAACAGAAGAAAGACCAGTAAGTGAAAATATCTGATTATCCTTTAAATTCAGCTTTCTGAGGTGAGGAGTGTGGTATGAACCGCATGCGTCGAAGACCCGGAGATGCAACCGCATCTCCGGCCATTATGATGAACAATGCACACTGTCTTGTATACCCCTTACTACACCTGAAGCCTCACCATTGTGCTGAAAAGAGGGGGAATCAGAAAAAAATAAATATTTATGAACGGAAGTCCAGTCTCATGATGCATCTGCCTGGATTCAGGAGATGTGTGAGAACTTGTCAATGCCTATGCATCGAGCACTTCCCGTATTGCGGTGGCAAGTTGGCTTCTGCTCACCGGCTTGTAGATAAACTTTCGTATGCCAGCCTGTGTTGCATCGGTGGCGGAGACGGTTTCGCTGAAGCCTGTGTAAAGTATTACTGGAAGGTCTTCCCGTATTGCGAGAATTTCTCTGGTTACTTCTACTCCGCTGAGAACAGGCATGGTCTGATCAGTAATGAGCAGATCAATATCCTCTGGGTTGGCTTTGAAATCTGCAAGAGCCTCGACCGCACTGGTATGGGTACGTACTGTGTATCCGAGGTTCTGCAGGATAACTGACATCAGTGTTGCCAGCTGCTCCTCGTCATCAATTATCATAATATGTTCGTGGCCCTCAGGAAGTTGCTGATTTTTTGTATTGTCAGCATCATTGTTATCTTCGAAAGAGCAGGGCAGATAGATTTTGAAGATCGTGCCTTTACCGGGGGTGCTGTACACTTCGATTGTTCCTTCATGATCCTCTACTATCCCGTGTACAACAGCTAACCCCATGCCTGAGCCTTCACCCGGTGATTTGGTTGTGAAGAAAGGATCAAAGAGTTTGCCCAGTAACTCTTTATCGATTCCTGTGCCGGTATCTTCAACAGAGAGCAGGATATGGGGTTTTTTCCTGACCTCATGCCCGTCAGCAACAATTGGCGACGTATGTACACGAACAGTGATTGTTCCTCCTTCCTTTTTCATAGCGTGAGCGGCATTGTTACAGAGGTTCATCAGAATCTGGTGGATTCGGACAGCGTCACCATGAACGGGACGGAGGTTGTCGTCAAATATTTCACGGAGTTCAATATTCGAAGGCGTTGAGGTGCGAATCAGATCTATAGTTTCTCTGGCCAATGCCTTCAGATCAACCGGTTGCTTATGCGAATCATGTTTACGGCTGAAACTTAGAATCTGGTGGACCATTTCCTTCGCCCTTCGGGCTGCGGTAAGGATTCTATTAAGGTGAGTATTGGTCTCCGGGGTGAGCTTATCTGTGTTGAGTATGAGTTCAGTATAGCCGATAATGGGTGAGAGGATATTATTGAAATCGTGGGCGATACCCCCGGCAAGCGTTCCTATTGTTTCGAGTTTCTGGGCAGAAGCAAGTTGCTGTTGCAGCTCTTTTCGCTGTTGCTCTATCTTGCATCTTTCAGTCAGATCGAAGACAGACAGAAAAACTCTGGCCCAACTTTCTTCAAACCCGGCAGGCAGGGATGAGTTTATGAGAACTGGAATGGTTTTTCCGCTCAGAGTGCAGTTTTCACCTTCAAGGGTAAAAAGCCTGCCTTCTGCTACAGCCACAAGTTGCTCCAGCAGAAAATGCTGCGAGTGTTGAGGAATGATTCGGTCAAGCGAGCCGAGTAACATCTCTTTCGATTCGGCTTCGTAGAGGTCGATCGTGGCTTTGTTGACGTTAATGACCTGTACACGTTTAAAGCATTCTCTAATACGGTTGGGTTCCTCGTTGAAATATTGTCTGATATCGATGGTACCACTGTCGATAAGATCTCGGAGATGTATTCTGAGAGCTGACATATCTTCTTCCCAGAGAGAGATAGGACTTTGCTCAAAGAGTGCACGGTAGCGTTGTTCACTGTCACTCAAGGCTTGCAGTGCGGAGTTGCGTTCGCTTTCACGTTCTGCAAGCTGGTGTGTCATGTTGGTAAACGAGTCTGCCAGTATGCCGAAATCACCGGGCAAGTGGTTTACTTTGTGCTGGTCTTTAAAATTTCCAGAGCCGATTTGTCTGGTCTGTTCGATAAGAATCCGGATTGGAGTGGCGATAAGCCGTTCGCCAAAATACCATGCGACAATGGCGGTAATAATGAATACCGAAAAAAGAATCAATGCTTGCAATGCCAGCAGCCTGTAAGCTTTAGCGAATATGGTTTCTTTAAGGATTCCGACGAAGATGTAAATATCATTGGATTCATGACCGACAGTAATACGCTGGCGCCAGTACATACGGTTTCCATTTCCGGAATGTAAGGCGCTCAGCCCTCCCTGGTCCTCTTCGGGAATTGTCATACTTTTAAAGGTGTCAATGGGTTTGCCGACAAGTGGCAGATTGCTGGTCGTGGCACTATAGAGAATGGTACCCTTGCGGTCAGTAATAAGAAATTCAGAGCCAGCCGGTAACAAAAACTCAGTAAAGAGAGGGTCGTAGGCTTCTAGATTGAGGGCTGCCCCTATCACATAACGGAGCTTCCCTGCTGTATCTGTCACCGGGTAGGCAAAGGGGAGTGACGCTTTGCCTGAGGAGCGACTTATTATAAAGTTGCCGACTACGAATTCTCGCGTCCGCTCTGCCCGCTGGAACCACTCACGGTCTTTTACAATGAGTGGGTTCTTCA
>JBFHGS010000413.1:0-2783 GCA_041582995.1 Desulfopila sp.
GAGTAGCATCTTTTTCTTCTACAATCCCGATTACACGGTCACCATCGTCAGATAGGATTCTGCCATAATTGGTCGGGTTCTCTAAAAGTGTGGTCATGACAGTCAGAACTGAGCCGCTATCTCTGTGAGTGGTGTACATTTGTTGGAGAGTTTCGGGTCGAATGAGAGGTGTATCGCCACAGAGGATCATAACAGTATCAGAGTTCTCGGAAATTGATGACTCTGCTATGCGTACAGCATGGCCTGTACCGAGTTGCTCTTGCTGAGTTACCGTTTCTACGCGGTACTGTGTAAGCGATTTTTCGACGGCTTCCCGTTGATGACCGACGATGACAATTGTATTTGCCGCATTGAGGGGGGCTACAGCATCAAGCACATGGTGAACCATAGGTGACATAAAAACATGGTGTAGTACTTTCGCCAGTGCTGATTTCATTCGGGTACCTTTCCCAGCGGCAAGTATGACAATAGAGAGGGATTGGTTCTGGTCCATGTATTATCCTCATGAATATTACTATGATTGTAAAGTCAGGGTTAAATAAGGTTAGATATACGAAATAGATCAGAATTGTGCAAGAGGGGAGCGGCTGACTTCTGAAAAGGTACCATTGTCGAGTCGCACAATACGATCGGCAAGGGCCAGACTTGCAGGGCGGTGCGTTATGATTATAACAGTCCTGTTATTGAGTAACTCTCGGTTTTCCTCTATAAATGCCTGTTCACCTTCTGGGTCGAACATGGCAGTTGCCTCATCGAGAATCAGTATTGCTGGATTGGTTATAAGGGCTCTGGCGAGGGAAAGCCGCTGCTTTTGGCCACCGGAGAGCTTGATCCCCTGATCTCCAATGCGTGTGTTAAAACCGGAAGGTAATTCCGTGATGAATTTTAGCGAATGCGAGGCAGTTGCAGCTGCGACAATTTCATGATCAGTAGCTTCGGGTTTTCCAAATCGTATATTTTCTGCAACCGTTGAATTCTGCAATAGAATATTTTGCTGAACCAGACCAATCTGACTACGAAGGCTTAAGAGAGATACCTTTTCAAGGCAATAGCCGTCTATTGAAATTGTACCACTATTAGGTGAAATTAAACGCATCAGTAAATGTGCAAGTGTTGATTTTCCAGCACCGTTATCGCCGGTAATTGCAATAGTTTCACCTGCACGTATCTGAAGGGACAAATTACAAAGAATATTTCCTCTGCCGGGATATGCATAACAGACGTTTTGAAACGTGATGTGTCCCTGCACTAATGGAAGAGTTATACCACGTGTAAAATCTTCGGAAGTCTGATTGAAAATTTCGAGAAGCCTATCCGCTGCTCCGGCAGCTCTTTGGATTTGTCCATAGGTATCTGCCAGCATGCTTATCGGCCGGGTGAGTAACATTCCATACAGCATTAGACTTACCATCTCACCGGTTGAAAGAGTACCGGCAGCGATATCATCACCTAGCACCCACAATATTGTTAAGACAATTGCCGTTGAAAGTACCTTAATTATAGGAGAGAGGCGAGATTGGTTTTTTATGTATTTTGTGTTGAGTGAATAAAGGTCTTCATTGCTTTTCGAAAAACGCGCTGATTCAAGAAATTCCCTGTTGAAAATTTTAATAACAGGCAGTGTTGCCAGGTTTTCTTCAACCAGAGAAAAAGTGGATGCATATTGCTGCATAAGCTGTTTTGAGAGTGGTCGAATTTTTCGGCCGAGTAATTTGATAACTATATAAAAAAGAGGAATTAATATAGCTGCCAAGAATGCAATAACAGGATTGATAAAAAATATACAGAGGATCGCTCCGATAGCAGTGACAATTTGCGGAACTACACTGATTACTGTACCTGTAATGAAGCTGCTAAGAATTGCACTGTCATTGGTAATAAGTGCAAGAGTTTCGCCATGCTTTTTTTCATGATGATACGTTAAGGGCAGGCTCTGCAATTTATTGTAGAGAGTGGTGCGGAGTTGCAACAGCATGCGTTCGCCCGTGGTGCCTGAAAGGATTCGGCTTACATAGCCGAGCGCACATTGAATAAGAACAAGGCAAAACCAGAGTAGCAGAATCTGATTATAAGAGAAGGTCAGAACAGAACTTTCGGCAAGAATAGTATTAGTGAGTTGACCACCGATCCAAGGAGTACACAATGCCAGAGCATTCTCCATGAACATGAGACCTGAGATCAGTGAAAGGGTTTTACAGGGTGGTGTGACTGATTTAAGGAGCTGTGAGTACCGAGAGAATAACATTATATATTAATTCGTAAAAAATGATCATAGAACAGCTGTAAAGTAGGCGCCAAGTGTAGCATGTCTCATCTTGATTTACCATGACCATATGATTTCGAAGAGTAGGCGGTCGGTGTTGAATCTGGTTGATGTATCAACGCAATATTACTTTTTGGTAGAAGAAAACTTACATGATTTTAATCCAAACCTAAATTTAGAAATTTACATATAGTGCTGAGTTACATGTTAGCAGATGATAGTCCCAGGTAAAGAAACGTAATATGAATTCTATGCAAACCCGTATAGGAGGGTTGGATGAGTGTATTAGTGCTGGAAGAATATTGTCCGACAGAAACTGAAGAGTATATGAATCAATTGCAGCTGGATTATTTTCGAAATAAGCTCACAGCATGGAGGGGAGAGTTAGTCAGAGCTACTCAAAATTTTGTTCAAACATTGAAAGAATCGACATTGCGAAAACCAGATCCTGTGGATCAAAGTTCCGTTATTGCAGATATGGCACTTGATTTTCAAACGCGGCATAGGCAACAGCAACTAA
>JBFHGS010000414.1:0-2772 GCA_041582995.1 Desulfopila sp.
TAGAAAATTCAGGCGGCCATGTTTTCAGCTTTGCCGAGCTGCTCATTGCAGGCTTCAGTAAATCATCCACCAATTACAATGTTCATCATATCATGGCTGAAAGGGTAGAGTTTACAACCTCCCCGCTGAGTAAATATGTGATCGACGGTGAGGTGTACGATGCAGAGCCACTGAAAATTGAGATAATTCCTCGCTCTCTGGAAGTATTTTCCCGAAGCTAACCTTAAGTGTACAGCATATCAGGTTGAACATCTGCAACCGCCGAATACCCTGCTGCATGTACGCTAAACCAGAGTGAGGTACTGCGGAATGATCCATCAAAACCAGAAAGGGAAATCATCCTGAAATGATTTCCCCTTCTGGTGTTCAATTTCATCCTACCTGTAAAATATTACCAATGTGAATATACAGTTGAACTTCGACTTTTATGCTCCACGAATTTCAATTATCCGCGGTTTTGCTGCCTCCGACTTCGGCAGATGAAGCTTAAGCACACCATCTGTCAATTCTGCATTCACCCTTTCAACATCTATGGTCTGCGGCACTGAAAAAGCCCTACGGTACTCAACATTCTGAAATTCCTGCCAACTCAGGGCACCAGACATATTCAACTTTCGAACTCCGGTTATTTCAAGTTTGCCATTATCAACATTGACAGTAACAGCTTCTTTAGCTACTCCGGGCATATCTGCATGCAGCAGTATTTCATCATCGTTCTCGTATATGTCGACAACTGGTGATATTACCGGCATCTGAGGACTCCGCTCAGGCATACTCTCTTTCTTTGTTACGATATCGGTTCTTTCACTCATGGCTTTACCTCCGATTGACCTGATAAATTGTATATATGACTCATTACCTGATGGTTATCTGCCTTGGCTTAGCAGCTTCTGCTTTTGGCAATACCACATTTAAAATGCCATCTTTCAATGTCGCCTCGACTCCAGCTGAATCGACATCTGCAGGCAGAGTGAAACTTCGGGTGAATGCAGACGCTCCGCGCTCGACACGATGGGTTTTATATCCCTCAGGCGTATCAGATTTACGGGTGCCGCTTACTTCCAGATAATTGCCCTGTATCCGGATTGTCAGATCCTCTTTTGAGATGCCGGGCAACTCTGCTACAAACAGGAACCTGTTGCCCTCGTCATACAGATTTGTTCTCGGCGATCCATTTACAACCTTCCAGCCGTAGCTTTCATCTAAGGGTCTGTCAAAATCAGAAAACAATCTGTTCATCCTCGAACGAAGAAGATCCATGGCACCATACATCCGGTCAATGTCATTAACTCTTGTCCACATAGTCGTTCCTCCTCATTGGTGTTTGTTGTCCGAAGTTCTTTACTCAAGACTCCGGACTGTTATTACAAAAACTATCTCTTTATTTTTCCGACCTAAAAGAATGTAACTTTACGTTCTATTCAGTCAGTCTTCTCATTTGAGACAAAAATAGATCTGATTTTACGGTAGTCAATATCGGTAAAACATTTTTTAGCATTTTTTTTCATAATTACTTTTACAACCTTTTCTGTTTTCGTAATTTCACACATTCAGATTAAGGTTAAGCATAAAATGCAAACAGAATAACAGTTACTTATCCAATATTTTCAGCTCAATCGGTGAGACCTAAGAAAATGAAGCGCAAGGTGTGTACTGCATTCATCGAAGTCAAACATAACGCCTAACGCTCCACCATTATTGCTGAAAAAAAGAGATACTCAGTAAGGTAATAGTAAAAAAAGCTCTCCTAACACATATTACACCTCTTTTTGTTAATAAAAGAACCTCATCATGATATGCTGAATGTGTTAAAACAATCGTGCCCACAGCAACATCCCGACAACCATCACTTTTCCAACCCATGAAAACACCACAACAGAGCAGCACTTTTGATAAGTTTCTCGGAGTTCATTCTAATTCTCAGATAGCGCGGATATTCTTCCCTCTGTTTCTCGTTCTACTCTTTGTCCTGTTGACCGTGTTCACATTTTTTCTAAAAACTGATCATGACAAATACTTGGCTGTTCGTATGAAAGAAGAGACTAAAAGTCTTGACCTCATGCGCTTTTCCATGCTTCGCGATCTCGAGATTCTTGCCTCAGATCTCAGGATTGTTGCCGGAAGTGAATATGTAAAAGCTTTTATTAACAATTATTCGCCTGAGAACTTACAGGAGGTAGGTTACCGCTTCAGCACATTTTTGACAGATCGGAAGATATATGACCAACTACGAATCATTAATATTCAGGGCTTTGAGGAGATACGAGTCGACAGAAAAGGAGATGATGCGATAATAAGCAGCGGCACAGCATTACAGGACAAGAAGGACCGATACTATTTTAAAGAAACAATAGCCCTGCCTCAGGGACAGATATACCTTTCTCCACTGGATTTAAATATTGAATATGGCGAAATCGAGCACCCGCTAAAACCAATGCTCAGGATAGCAACACCTCTCTTCAATACACAGAATAACTGCACGGGTATAATTATTCTCAATTATAAAGCCGAAAGAATGCTTGACTGGTATACCCTGGCTCATCCAGCAGACTCGTCTACACGTTTCTTTCTGCTCAACAAGGACGGTTACTGGCTAAAGGCGAATGATCCCAACATTGAATGGGGCTTTATGCTTGGGAAAAAGAACAACTTTTCGAATTTTCACCCGGAAGTATGGAACACAATTAAAACGTCAGGCAGCCAGGGAACTGTTAAAAATGATGGTGTTTATCTCTTTCAGAAAATAATTCCGCGTAACGAAATTTTAGCGAA
>JBFHGS010000415.1:0-2769 GCA_041582995.1 Desulfopila sp.
ACATTGACATTTATCTAATTTTGGCCAATTTAAATCTGTCTCAACTACTATTCATGTGGAATTAATGCTTACTTGTCAGAATATATCCAAGACCTACGCTTCTGATTTTTTCCTCATTAAAAAGAAAAAAGCTCTTGAGAGTATTTCCTTCAAAATATCCAAAGGGGAAGTTTTCGGTATAGTAGGCCCTAACGGTGCTGGCAAATCCACCACTCTCAAAATTCTCATGGGGTTTGTGAGCCAAAGCGAAGGTACTGCCTCAATCCAGGGCATTGCCACAAATGACGCAAGGAGTAGAAACCACATTGGTTACCTCCCTGAGAATCCGACGCTCTATCACAACCTTTCTGCACGGGATCATCTTAAATTTGCCTGCCAAATTTCCAGTCTGAAGAAAACGGAACGAGATAATAAAATCACTGAAATACTGAAAGCAGTTCATCTTGCAGATGTTGCTGACATCCCGTTACGGCAGTACTCAAAAGGCATGATGCAACGAGCAGGACTCGCCTATGCCCTCATCCGCGATCCTGAAATTCTCATTCTCGATGAACCCATGTCGGGCCTTGACCCACTCGGCAGACAACTGGTTATAGATCTAATAAAAGAATATCATGCTCGGGGAACAACAATCCTCTTCTGTTCACATATTCTTACTGATGTTGAACGAGTCTGTGATAGGATTGCCATTATGAACCAAGGCAGGATACTCAACATAACCACCCCGGATGCTGTTAAGGACCACTTTGTCGGTAAAACACTGGATGCAGGCAAAACACCTCTTGAAGCATATTTTCTTGAACAGTTGACAGGGACAGCAGCGTGAAGATCTATTCTATTGCCCTTATTACGTTAAAAGATGGCTTGCGCAACAGGATTCTGTATGGCGTTGTTGTTGCGGCACTCTTTCTCATTACCATGTCTATTTTTTTAAGTGGCCTGTTTATGCGGGACATTTTGAAAGTTATCATCGACATCTGTCTTTCGGCCGTCAGCCTGGGGGGATTGCTCGTTCCCTTCTTTGTGGCAATCTCACATCTATCAGGTGATCTCGAAAAACGCACCATATACACCCTGCTTTCTGCTCCGATTTCCAGAAACCAATATATATTAGGAAAATATTTTGGACTGGCTGCTCTTTCCTTTATTATTATGGGCATTCTGACGATTGCCACACTCCTATCAGTCTATGGTGCCACCTTTATTTATCCCTCCAATTTCTTCCCCACACTTCCGGTCGTCCAGATTTTAGTTGCTTCGTTTCTGGCTTTAGCAGCAAATCTGGTTCTCATTAGCTGCACAATGCTCTGGTGTACAGTTACCACCAGTTCGTTTCTGGCCACTCTTATGACACTCAGTACCTATATCGTCGGCCAGAGTGTGGAAGATGTAGTTCGGTTTATCGCAGCGAAAGTGGAAGGAGTAGAAATATCCCCGATAATTTCCTACACCACAAATGCTCTGCTGTATATCTTTCCGAATATTGGGGCATTTGATTTTAAACAATACGCGTCCCATGCACTCACTCTTCCCCTGAACGAGATTATGCTGCTTTGCCTCTATGCAACTGTATACATTGCAATTATGCTGCTTCTCTCCACCGCGAAGTTTAAAAACAGAGATCTCGCATGAAAGCTCTTCGTCTGGCATTCCTTCTTGCGCTGCTGATGACAGTAAGTGTGATCTGTGTCAGGACGCTATACGACATGCGCAAGCAGTCCCCTGTGCTCTCTATTCCTTCGTTGTCACAACTACCATTTACAGTTACAGAGACTGTGAGCCTGGAATTTAAATCGCTTACAGCTGATTATCTGATGCTGAACATCCTGACGTTCTTAGGTGAAAAGGTTCTTCAAGAAGAGAAAACCACTGAAACTGAATGGAAGATTATTTACAAAGCTTTTGAAACTGTTATCAACCTTGATCCGCGCGCGACTGATCCCTTCATACTTGCTACTACGACTCTGCCCTGGGAAGCCGGAATGGTTGAAGAGACCAACACACTTCTGGAGAAAGTCGCCAAGTATCGACCGAATGATTACAGGCCCTACTTTTTTCTCTGGTACAACCACTATCATTTTTTAAAGGATCTTCCGAAATCAGCAGAGTACCTCAAAAAAGCAGCGGCCATACAAGGTTCACCAACCTATCTTAAGCCTCTGGCATCCAGAATGCATTTATATTCCGGCCAACTTGAGGCATCACTTCTCTATACTAAAAATATCATCGAAACAACCAATGATGAGCAGATGCGTCAGTATATGATGAAGCGACTGGAAGGTTTACGCGCCATCCATCTCCTCGAGGAGGGGGTACGAAAATTTAACGAAAAATATGGTTCATTGCCTCAATACCCAGAAGATTTAGTTACTACCGGAATCATAGACAAGGTACCTCAAGACCCATACGACGGTAAATTCTTCATCGCTCCAGGAGGCAGGGTCTACACAACCTCTAAACTCGTCAACATGTCTGCGAATCCTGAGAAAAATCCTGGTAATAAAGAATAATGTGTAAAAGCTTTCTCCAGCCAAGTACCTGATCATTTTGTATGATTTTGCTGTAATCTATATTACACTTACTGCAAAGAGTTCGGTCCTACTCCACATCCATACTATAAAAACTGTAATCAAAGCGGGAGATATCCCAAAGAAAGTTAAACCCATTTGCCGGATGGAAGATGTTCTCCATCGCGAAAAGATTACTCATCTTTATGAGCAATACCCCTGCTGTCATAGTGTTCCGCAGCAACCTTCTCGGTTTATCGGA
>JBFHGS010000416.1:0-2749 GCA_041582995.1 Desulfopila sp.
CGTCGAAGCTGGTAATCGGCTTGGGCGAGACCAGTCAAAAGTAATATTGTGACTATAAAGCCCAAAGTGAGCATGATTTTTTTAGACCCTTATCGGTTTTATTTGCCCTGAAGGATGGTTACTGGTTATACACAATTGCAAAAATGGCCGACATGGAAAAGAGTAGTTTGTTGCTGTTGCCGCATTTAGTTGCCAATGGTAGGATTGCCTTCTGTTGCTTTTATTCTAATATACAGAATAGGTGGGTAATATCTCCTGTTCTTTTTGTTGTTCAAAACTGAAACAAATAGTTTCTAACTGCTTTAATTCTCATGAACAGTAATGAAATAAGTGAATCATCAAATGGCGAGGCGTCTCCTTTCGGGGAGAGTAGTAAAGCTGAGATCTTCTTCTCCGGCGTTGGTCGTTTGACGTTGCTCAATAATATACGAAAGGATATTTGTGATTGCATACCGGTTGTCGTCTTAACGGGTGCGCCGGGACTTGGCAAGTCAATGGTCGGAAGGGTCTTGTCAGAAGGTGGCTTCACTGATTGTCATGTTATCTATTTATCAAAAACAGTTGAGTCGTTTGAAGATGTTGTACGAGTAATTGCCGAAAAGGTTGGTGTTACTGTTGAGGATTATTCCCGAGCCGGTATTTCTTCTGCTATGGAAAGGATTGCCGCTGGTGTTGCAGGCTATGGTCAACGATTGGTTCTTATCTGCGACGGTGCCGAGCAAATTTATCTTGCCACGCTGGAACGAATTCGCAAAATGCTTGATAGGCTGAATGCAACGGGTGTTTTCATGCAGGTGCTATTTATTGGTAATCCTGCACTTCTCGAAAATCTTAAGCAGCTGAGCATTTGTAATTTTGCGGAAGTTCCAGAAAAAAGATATGAGCTGAAACCGCTTACGCTTTCGGAGACGACTACCTATATAGACAGTTGCCTTAAAAGTTTAACCAGTGAGGAGCGCGAGGTTTTTACACCAGAGATTGTGGATCGCATATTTCAGAACTCTGCAGGAAATTTAAAACGGATAAATGCCCTGGCCGAGGAGGTTCGTAAGAGGCATAGTCATGATGCTTCTTTTTGGGTTCTGCTCGAAAATGTCGAAAGTGGTAAACCGCCATCCGGCAGAATCAAGCGTCCCAAGTGGTTGAATTCCCAAACTCTTCAGAAAATTAAAAAGCCGAAAGTACTGATCGCCGGGAGTGTGTTGGCTTTTGGGGCGATTCTACTCATGTTTATAGCAGGAAGAGATCAGGGGCAGAGTTCTCTTAACGTAAGCCAGGGTGAGGGGCAGAAGCTTTCCAAGGAACATATAATAGAAAATTCTGGCGCTCCAGGTAGCGATGAACCCAGAGAGAACCATGACGAACGTGCTAGTGTTGAAGCAGATAAAAATGCAGAGAATCAAGTAGTTGAAATAGAAAACAATCTAGTTGCAGTGAATGTCGCTGCTGATATTGCTTCGACAACGGCTAGTGCGAATGGTGATATGGAAACCTCAGCTATTTCTGTAATGTCTGAAGAAATAGCAGAAGAGGATGTATCGGTTGAGGTTGATCAAAATGCTACAAATCCAGCTGAAATTGTAGCTGAAGAGATTGTTCAAAAAGAAGCAGTAGATTCTGATGCAGTTCATGCTTCGGCGGAGAGTGTAGCTGGTGTAGTTGAAGTTCCGGAAGAAAGTATTGAAGCGGATATTGAACCAGCCAGCCAGCAAGTTGTTGAGGTCTTGTCGGAAGACAGTGTGGAGAAGAATCCTTCCGAAACAGTCGTAATTACCATTGATGACGCATTAGAGAACCTTTCATCTCCGGCGGAAGCTGACGATGCAGAGTTTCCAGTAGTCGTGAAGACAGTTGAGCCTGACCCGGTTGTCATTCCTGTACTGAGTCCGACAATAAGTAAAAAAATTATATTAAGCCCGACGGAAAAAAAAGAAATTGATGAAAAGGTGGAGAAGTCGAACATCGTCATTTCATCATTGTCTCAAAATGAAGAACATAATATCCCTGTCATTATTGGGGGAGAAGAAAATAAACGCCTTGCAGTCCAAATTGCAGAGCGGGCTGGCGCAGTTAGTAAGCCGTCAGCTCAGGAAGTGGTCAAATTGATATCAGGTCTGCAGGTTAAGACAGCCGAACCTGTGCAGACTGAGCGGACTGGAAGTGAAATGAAGAAGATTCCTGTTGTTGGAGCTGCAATCATTCCTGAGGCTTCAACAGCAGCTCGAAGTGATATGTACGCCAAGAGAGTCGCTGCCGGTTCCTCCTGGCTTTCTGGAAAGAAAGATAAGAAATACACTATTCAGCTCATGGTTCTCTCATCTGATTCTGCTGATGCAAGTGTGGGAAAGATTCTTCAGCAGGAACAATACTCGAAAGAGGCAGGGCAGTTGTATATATTTGAGAAATCAACGGCACCACAAGCGGTATTTGTTTTCCTTGGCGAATATAATTCCATGACCGAAGCCCGAGAGGCAAGGAACAATATTCCTGCCATTTTTCAAAAGCATAAACCGTATGTGCTTTCTGTTCAGGGTGCGATGCAAAAAGTGAAATAGAGGAAAGGTGGAAACGTTACTGCGGCCCTTTGGGAAAGGACGGTCCGTCATAGGCTGTATGCGTGGAGTTCAATATCATTTGAAATAGCACGCCCAATTCCATTGATACTGTCGAGTAGTCGAGAAAGAAAAAAGGCCGACTGTATTGAACTGACAGTCGGCCTTTTATATATGTGGTGGAGCTAGGCGGGATC
>JBFHGS010000417.1:0-2739 GCA_041582995.1 Desulfopila sp.
AACACCATCGGGATAGGTGACCAGGCCATTGTTTGGATCTTCCCATTGACAATCTGAGGTAATATCCATCCCGCATGGCTGGATAAAATATTCATTGATGGGAATCACAAGGTCGCCATCCGAAGTTACTGTTACATCGCCATCGATTTCTCCGACTTCGCATTCGCTGCGACCAAAAGTGGCATCATAGGTAATTACCAATGGTAATCTGTTTTTGGTGAGGCCGGTCCTGGAAGAGATATCTCCCCAGCGCTCGAAGCTTGCCACTGGTTGAACGCACAGGGCTGGATAATCAGACTGCTGAGCCTCGTAAGCAGGATTGTCATTTTCGTCTACCCCTGTTTCAGCGGCATACCAGCCGTAATCAGCTTTATTTTTATAATCAATAGCGGTGGATGCGTTAGCGGGAGGATCAATCACCGTTAGCACTGGTTCTCCACCGACTAACGTATAAGAGACGGAGAATGTTTTGCCGTCTTCGTTCAGAACTAATTTTGTTTCTCCTTCCTTTCCCAACTGGCGAAGTATGACATACAGATCCCCAAATAATTTTCCTGAATCTGATATCTTGTCATTAAGCGGACCCTCAACAGTGTCAGGTATCCCTTCGTCTTCTTCTGTTTCCACTATCGGTTCTTCAGCGACAACGATATTGCTTTGTCCGCCCATATATCCTTTCGCCAAGATGCTCGAAGGCAATAGCAGGCATACGACACCCGTACATAAGCAGATACTCAATAGCCTTTTTTTCATTGTTTCCCCCTTTAGTATGTTGCTGAATCCTTACAGGTGCATATGACATGCATCTTCAGGAATTAAAGGCAATGTGTACCTCTATTACATTGCCGATATACTTAAGGTTACCTCTGTCAAATATGGTAAATTTGTCTGTCAGTACAGAAGGCATAGCAATACGAATACAATTCATAGTTTGACTATAAAATGTCACAATTAAATTAATGATATTAAAAAGTTGACAGATATGTGGTGGCTGGAATTATTTCTCCACCCAGACTCTTTTGCTTATCAGCTGAGATTCTATCTTTTCGAGATTCTGGAGGAAAGAAAGAGAAGGGCTTGCATATATGCCGATCTGAACATATCTGAAAGTTCAAGCTACAGATGGTTCTGTGGGACATGCAGCATGCCATATAAAAGAAGTCGTACTTCAGGCAAGCATTTAACCTTGTGCCTCATTAATACAACGAGCCTGTTAATTACTTCTTCGGGTATTGCATAAAATGATTTGACAGTGGCTTATGGTGTTTCATCCAATACGATCTTTTCCCGAATCCCCTTACAACCAACATACAGGTTCCAGATCGAGAAAAATAGCAGGAGAACCCTTTTTGTCAGGTTCTAAATCCCTGTAAATGACATGTCATGTCATAATTGTGTCAGCCCTTCACGGATGGCATATTTCACCAGCCCGGCTACACTGTTGATCCGTAGTTTCTGTGTAACCTTTCTCTTACGGCCTTCAATGGCTTTGATACTGACAAAGAGTTTGTCAGCAATCTCACGAGTTGAATATCCTTCAGCCAGCAACTGCAGGACTTCGCGCTCTTTGGTAGTAAGCGTTTTTTCAGTGTTTTCTGCTATCAGGCGTCGGCGGTAGTCATGTACTACCGTGGAGGCAATTTGGGGACTGAGATACGTTTGTCCACTGCGGACTGCCTCCAATGCCTGGCTTAGTTCTTTGAACGCGCAATCTTTGAGCAGAAAACCACTGGCTCCGGCCTGCAGAGATCCTATAACGAAGCGTTTATCAGAATACATGGAAAGCATGATGATTTTAGAGGATGGGATTTCTTTCAGAATACAACTGGTGGCATCGATCCCGTTCATCTCAGGCATGCTGAGATCCATAATTATGATATCCGGCTTGGCACGGCATGCTATATCAATTGCCTGTCTGCCGTTAGTGGCTCTGCCAATAATCCTGTAACCAGAGAGTCCGGTGATGAGTGAGCAGAGCCCGTCCATGACAATTTTATGATCATCAACCACGAGAATTTCAATAGTCATTAGGTATTACTGTCCGTTTTGTGACAGTCCTCCTGAAGGGGAATTCTAAGCGATATCGTTGTTCCGAGATTCTGTTGTGAATCAATGTCAACTGATCCTCCGATGTTTATTACTCGTTCCCGAATGCTGAATAAGCCAAAACCGGTATTCGAAAATTCTCCGCTTTTCATGCCGCATCCGTTGTCGGAAACCCGTAGGTGCAGATAATTGTTGCGAGTATATATATGTACTTTGGCATAATCTGCTCTTGCATGATGTATGACGTTCATAAGTAATTCGCGGACAGTTCTGAAGACAAGAGCCAGAAATGCGTGTGTAACACCATGGAATACCGCATCACATTTCAGTATGATTTTAATAGGGTATTTTTGTTGCAGATTTTCCGCCAACCATTCAAGAGCTGCATCAAGACCAAGTTCATATAGAATTGGTGGGCTGAGTTCGAAGGTGAGTGTTCGGGTATCCTGAATCGTCTGCTCGACAATTTGAGTGATCTGCTGCAAATTAATTTTGGTATCATTGTTCTTAGTAAGCTCAATAAGGGTATCGAGATACAATTTTACAGCTGAAAGAGATTGGCCAATCTGGTCATGCAGGTCGGTTGCGAGCTGACGTCGTTCCCTGTCCTCCATATCCATCAACTCTGATGAAAGGTTACGAAGGCGCTGCCGGTGTTTTCTCAGTTCATCCTCATTTTTTTTCCGTTCTTCA
>JBFHGS010000418.1:0-2732 GCA_041582995.1 Desulfopila sp.
GAACTCACTTCAAGCTTTCCTCAAGGGTTTCAGAACTCGTTGTTGGGAGACCCGGATCGTTTACATCAACTGTTTACAAATCTGTTGGAAAACTCCTTACGCTACACAGATGCACCTGGAAAACTTGAAGTGCATGTTACAATGAAGAACGGCTATATCATAATAGACTTTAAAGATTCATCACCCGGAGTCAAAGAATCACAACTGCCGCAACTTTTCGAAAGACTTTTTCGAGCAGATCAGTCTCGTCATCGTGAGGGGAGTGGTGCCGGGCTTGGGCTGTCTATTTGTCAAAATATTGTTGAGGCACATCAGGGGAAAATCACAAGCTATGTGTCCCCTCTGGGCGGCCTTGGAGTCAAAATAGAGCTGCCTCTCAGTTCATAACAGGATTATAGAAATGGAAAAAATAATTTTAATAGTGGAAGATGAAGAACGTCTCGCCAATCTGCACCGTGATTATCTACATCAGTCTGGTTATACAACAGAATGTTTATATACCGGGCCACCAGTGGTGGACTGGGTGAGGAAACATAACCCAGACCTCATTCTGCTTGATCTGATGCTTCCGGGTAAAGACGGGATTGAGATATGTAAAGAAATCCGCAATTTCTCGAGTGTGCCTATAATTATGGTTACGGCCCGTGTGGAAGAAATCGACCGGTTGCTCGGTCTTGAACTCGGAGCCGATGATTATATTTGCAAACCTTTCAGTCCACGTGAAGTCATGGCGAGGGTTAAAGCGGTATTGCGTCGTGCTACCGGCACGGTACAGAACAACGAGGTTCTGCACCTGGATTCAGAACGCTATGTTGCCACCTTGCAGGGAAGGGAACTTGATCTTACCGCTGTGGAGTTTCAATTACTGAAAATACTCTATGAAAAAGCAGGTCGGATATTTACCCGTGACCAGTTGATGGACCGGATTTATACTGACCGACGTATTGTCTGTGACCGCACTATTGACAGTCATATCAAAAAACTGCGTAAGAAGATCTCAGTAGTTGCACCGGATATGGATATAATTCGCTCAGTATACGGGGTTGGATATAAATATGAAGAGCCATAGTATATTATGGTTGCTGTCCGAAAAGATACTTTTTTGCTGAAGACTTAGACTGACTGGTGAAAGTAACTTGAGGATATGTTGTATGGTGGTAGTGAGTTTTCAGTGTCAAACCACCGGCAATACTACAGTATATTTTTTTCTGCCTGAACCAGAAAGTCGACTATATCTCTGGCATTGTTTGAGTGAAAGATTGATTTTTTATGAGGCTTTTTCAAAAAGCCTTCGAGTTCTGCTCTGTCCAGCATCAGTTCAAGGGGGGCATAGAAATTGTTTACATCGAATAAGCCACAGGGTTTGTTATGAAATCCCATCTGCTGCAGAGTATACACCTCAAAAAATTCCTCAAGAGTTCCAATGCCGCCAGGTAGGGCAATAAAACCATCTGATAATTCCACCATACGTTTTTTTCTTTCATGCATTGTTGGTAGCACATACAACTCTGTGAGGCCGGAATGGAAGTTCTCTTTATCTTTGAGAGCTTGTACGGTTACCCCTATCACTTTACCGCCTGCTTTCAACGCGCTGTCAGCCAGTTGCTTCATCAGTCCGGTTGAAGAACCACCATAGATGCAGGTTATTTCACGCGATGCCAGTTCCCGGCCCATTGCAGCAGCGGCCTCCATGTAGGCTGGATGGTTGCCGATACTCGATCCGAGAAAAACACAGATAGCTTGCATGTTACTCCATTAGATGAAGTGATTACAGTGGCTCTCGATTTTTCATGTGGCCATCCTTGCGGCTAATATGGCTTTTTGAGAGCATTAATCGTTTTGGTATTACAAGAAGTATACTTCAGATGACCTGCTAAGGCTACTGACTGGGTATATGAAAGATGTGAGAGCGGAGGCTGGTTATTTTCAGCTTTGTTACTGCTATTTTGTAGAAAAGATAGCTTCAACTTCAATTTCTCGAAGATGTACGAGCCCTTCGTTAATAACTTCGGTTACCTGGGTAAGATCAGAGTTGTCCCCAATGATTGTCGGCAGTAAGGAGCTGTTGAAAGCGGTCTCAGCGGTATTTATCCGACGGCAGAACTGCTGATAAGTCAATTTATCCCGGTATCCTGAGCGCACCAGGTCAGAGTAATTATCTCCCTCTGATGCCAGGAGTAATTGAAAGTGCTCTACAAGTAGAGTGATCCAGGCCACGTAAAGATCACATGTATTCTGCGGCATCTCGGTCATACCATTGATCAGGCTGTCAATATCCACCGGTAGCTCCTGATGGGTAGCAGCCTCAACAGCAGCAAGAGTTTTTTTTCGCTGAACGAGATGGTTGTCAGCAAAATCTTTCAAGCCGCTTTCATATTGTTTGAGCTTCCAGAAATAGAACACGAAGAATATCGGAATGAAAATCATCCAGACATGAGGGGTCGGTTTCTCGATAACGTGCAAAGCCAATTGCCGGGCAATGGTGGTCTCCTGATCAAGAATATATTCTGCTTTCCTGCCTGTTTCGTCTGATTTCATTCGCTTTATTACAGATTTGTTGATGATTGCCATACAGTGTTTCGGAGTGTTTCCCTAGTGCTCTGTAAAGCTTAATCTATCGCATATTTCCAGCCCTTTTGTCACACTGACTTCGTTTCTCATTCAGTTACATAGCGTTGCTATGCTCCTTCATTCGTGCCTTGCTGTGTGCCGAAATTGCTAAGAAATATTAC
>JBFHGS010000419.1:0-2718 GCA_041582995.1 Desulfopila sp.
TCCACTTCTACGGCAGATTCATTTACAAGGCCGTTAGGTTCCAGGCTAGCAAGCGCCTGCGCCAAAGCCCTCTTCAGTGCGTCCATTCCATATGGCTTTCTCAGGAAAGCCTGGGGCATTTCCCGATGATCACCCTCCATCACCTGAGCCCGATCATAACCACTCATCAAAATTACCGGAATTCCTGGTACAAGCTTACGCAAGGCAGCCAACGTCTCCCAGCCGTCCATACGGGGCATAGTCACATCGCTTAATACGCAATTGATTTTACCTTCGTGCTGCCGGAATATTTCAACTGCCTCCAACCCGTCTCTGGCGATAAGTACTGCCATTCCAAGTTTTCTCAACATCCGAACTGCGGTTTCACATACTGTAGGTTCATCTTCTGCAATGAGCACAGTACACGGCTTGAGAATTACCTTTCCGTCGTGCCATGGTGGTTTCTGAATGGCATGTTCAGGAGTGAATAATGGAAAAAATACACGGAATTTACTCCCGTATTCAAGTCTGCTCTCGACAGCAACACAACCATAATGGGCCTTTACACCCCCCATCACCACAGGCAACCCTAATCCCCTTCCTGTAAATTTGGTGGAGAAAAACGGGTCAAAAATCTTGACGATATCACCTTCTTTTATACCTTTCCCTTCATCAGAAACCTCCAGGCAGGCATAATCCATTTCTTCCGGCTGAAACTCAGCAGGATATATATGCCCTGAGGGCATCTCCTGCTGAGATAATATTCTTATTGTGACAGAAATTACTCCGGCTTTTTCGCCCATGGCTTCCATGGCATTCGTCACGAGATTACTGAAAATCTGTATGACCTGATCAGCGTCCGCATAAATGACCGGACCGGGAAGAGGGAACAAGGCACTCATGACAATATGCGCAGGAAGAACACTCTTCAACTCAGGTAAATGCTGTTTGCATATTTCAGCAAGATCAAGCTGCTCCTTTTGAGAGGCAGTCTGTCCCAGATACGCAAGCATCAGCTTGCCAATCTCAGCAGCGCGGCTCGTTGCATTCATGGCCTCGCTCAGGTTTCTTTCTAGCTGAGTAACATCTGCAGGTTCCATCATGGCCAGTTCCAGGTTACCCAAAACAGCGCCAAGGAGATTATTATAATGGTGAGCAATAGCTCCTGCCATCCTGCCCAGGCTCTCAACTTTCTGCGCCTGCTGGAGTTGACGTTCAAGATCAAACCGTTTTTCCTCATCCATCTTGCGTTCAGTGATATCTGTCGCTATCTCCATTCTCACCAGTCGTCCGTCCGTCCATTGAATGGCGTGGTCGGCAATATCATACCATCTCTGGTTCACACGATTTTGAAACTCCCACCGAAACACACCTGAGGGCCTGCCTTCCTCATCCAATAGTTTGTCATTGCTACAAAAAGAGCAGGGTTCATCCATCCCCTGGAGCACTTTCCAGCATTTTTGACCTTTGGCGTCATTCCCAAATGTTTTATGACTGTATTCGTTGAGAAACAACAATTCATGCGTCTGCATATCGGCAATGTATATATTTGCATCAATACTGTTCATAATTGCCTGCAGACAATCGCTCGATTCACGTAATGCTTTTTCTGCCTGTTTACGTGCAGTTATATCATGCACAATTGAGTAGAGCAGAACTTTGCCTTTAACAGTTATTGGCCCACTGTAGACTTCTACATCACAGATAGAACCATCTGCCCTGCGATGTTGAAAGACGAAATGATTGCTGCTGCCAGTCTTCGCTGAATCAGCCTTGGCAAGAACCTCCTCTCGCGGAAGTAAATTCAAATCACTGACTTTCATCCTTTTCAGCTCTTCAATGCTCCAGCCATAGTAGGCACTGGCCGCGGAATTGGCTTCGACAATATCACCATTCTCCGGATCAACCAGCAGCATCACCACATGCTTATTAGCAAACAGTGTTCTATAACGTTCTTCACTATTCAGAAGAGCTAACTCCGAAATTTTCATCCGCCCGCGATATACAGCAAGACAGATTAAGAGAATAAACGAAACAAGTAAGAGTGTTGCCTTTAACAGGAAGCTGGTTCTTCGCCCTATCTCGGAAAATTCACCACGAATCTGACTACGCAGGATCAGCACAGGTTGATCCTCGATATCTTTCATGGTTTGGTATAAAAAACCCTTATGAAATTTCGGTTGCTCCTTGGCAGTATCGAAAAGTATTTCATTGAGAAAGTGTTCCTGCCGTGATAATCGAACATCATTCTGCATAAGCAGATCGAATTCTACATGCACTTTTCTGACAATATCATTCAGCAGCTTCTTCGTCAGAAATCGGCCCATTATCAGCACACCCTGCGAAGGCCCTTGTCCCTCAGAATTGAATATGGGACGAGCCACCATGACCATCACTCCATTCTTTGTAGTCAACAGACCACTCAGGCTTTCTTCATTTGTGAAAACAGGAGCTAACAGAGTCAGAAATTGAGGTTTGTCACCTGATATCATTTCCGAATCAACCGCTCTCTTTAACCCGGGGTGATAATTTCCTTGCAGCAAGCTTCGGCCATTCCTGTCAAAAATTACCAGGAAGTCAATTTGACTCTGGTTGGAGACTAGCAGAGGATCGGGATAGTTTGAGTCAAGATAGCTCTGATTAAAATCCTGAGCAAAGATATACGTATCATCCCAGTTAGCCCAATCGTTTGCCAGGCTACCTAAAGATTCAACTTCACTCTGAATGGCTGATTGGACA
>JBFHGS010000420.1:0-2697 GCA_041582995.1 Desulfopila sp.
ATTCACCATAACCTGATACTGCTTCACCATACCGCCAATAGCTGCGACTTCTGAAACACCGGGAACCGTCTGCAACTCATATTTCAAAAACCAGTCCTGCAATGAACGCAATTGACTGATATCATTTTTGCCTGTTCTGTCCACCAGTGAATACAGATAGACCCAGCCGACACCTGTGGCATCCGGCCCCAGCTGCGGTCTTGCAGCCTCAGGCAGGGAAGGCGCCACCTGGCTGAGATATTCCAGCACCCGGCTTCTCGCCCAGTACAAATCTGTCTTTTCATCGAAAATGACATAGACAAACGAGTCACCGAAGAATGAGTAGCCACGGACAGTTACCGCACCGGGTACCGACAGCATTGCAGTGGTCAGCGGATATGTTACCTGGTCCTGAACCACCTGCGGGGCCTGGCCGGGGTAACTGGTCTTAATGATTACCTGAACATCAGAGAGATCCGGAATTGCATCAACAGGTGTATTCTTTAATGAATACAGACCAATGCTAACCAGCATGAACGTTGCAAGCACCACAAAAAAGCGATTTTTAACCGACCAGCGGATAATAGATTCAATCATTGCATTTCCCCTATTGCTTGTGGTCGCCGTGTCCCTCACTATCGAGGTCCATATCATCAAGACTCATATCGTCAAAGCTCAGGTCATCTAGTGTTTTACTATTATCTTCTGTGCCGGGGATATGGATGTTGGTAATTTCGTATTGATTCTCCTGAATTTTCGTGATTTCCAGGTGTAACTTCATATCTTGAGCAAGCGAGTTGAAGTCGACAGATTCAGCTACTTTAAAATCCATGGTCATTTCAGGCCAGTCCCACTGACTGATAGCCTCATGTGAAGCGTTCACCATCCGCTGATCAGCCATCAGGCTGTTTATGGTTGCCTGGGTCCAGACACTACCCGGTATCGACTCCTCCCCATGATTCATGCGTTTGAAATCTGAAGTCTTGCTTGATTCAGAATCAATCAGGAACTGAGCCGAGGTTACAACCATTTCACCTTCGGTCAGACCGGAGAGTATCTCTGCAGAATGTTCATCGAAGCGCCCCACCTTCACATTAATCGACTTAAATCTGCCTTCACCCAGCGCAAGAACCACACGATTGCTCCGGCCTGACCGAATTACAGATTCTTTAGGCACAAGCAGCACTTTTTCAGTGCTTTCGGCATGAATGATCACCTGGGCAAACATATCCGGTTTGAGCAAATTGTTTTCATTCTCGAATCGCAGCCGAACCCGCACGGTTCTGGTTTTAGGGTTCAGGGTAGGATAGACGTAATCGACCACCCCACGCCATTCTTTGCCGGGAAGATAATCGAGGGTCATAGTGACAGGTAGATTCACGGCAACAGCCGAGGCCTGGCGCTCAAACACTTCAGCCTCAACCCATACCTGGGCAAGAGTACCGATCGACATCAGTGTTGATCCGGGTTTCACAAAAAAACCCTGACGAATATTGAGGTTGTCGACAACGCCGTTTTGCGGGGCGTAAAAAGTTACGGTCTGCTGTACCTGCCGGGTATTTTTCAGTTGTCTGATCACTGCCTGAGGCACTCGCAAAGAAGCCAGACGATTCTCTGAAGCCTGAACAAGCCGTGCTGCTTTTCGCTCTAGGGCAAGAACCAGTTCTTCCTGAGCGTTTACAAGAGCCGGGGAGTAGAGCTCATAGAGAGGCTGGCCTTTTTTGACGGGGTCACCGGATGCCTTCACATACAGTTTCTCGATCCAGCCTTCGACTCTCGGGTGAATATGCACCAGTTGATCCTCGTCATATTTGACATAACCGACAGTCTGAATAGCTGAATGCAGCTGTTTTCGTTCAGCTGCTGCGGTCCGTACCCCAAGATTATTGACAACATCAGGAGATACCGTAATCGTCCCCGGACCGGCCGTGGCTCCACCGGCATCTTCTTCATACACCGGTATAAGATCCATACCCATTGGTGACAGACCAGGTTTATCCCGCCGGTAGTTGGGGTCCATAGGCGCTACCCAGTACAGCAGCTTCTGCTCTTCGACCACAGCCCCGCTCTCCGTTCTGCCCGCTGCCCCACCGACCAGATACTTCTGGAGTTCCGGATAGCCAAACCAGATAACAGCTGCTCCTATGACGGCGCCGACAACAAGTGAGGTCAACACGCTTCCAATCCTGCTCATTTCATCTCTCCCGCGTTCCCGTTGCCAGCAACAATCTCGTCAGCATTTTTCATAAAAAAGTAATTTAAATCTATGACAGCCTTCTGCTTCTCGACCCGTATTTCAAGGGCATCGATTGTGGCGTTCAACTCGGCAATCCGCGACCGCACAACTTCAGCGAAATCTCCGTCATCGCGGGTATATGCCGTAAGCGATGCCTCAGCCTGCTCATGCATCTGCGGCAACAGTTCACGCTCATAGAGAAGCTGCCGCTCCTGTAAACGTGTCAGCTGGGTTCTCGCTTTTTCAAAGCCTGCAATCATCTCGCGTATTAATAGCCATTTTTCTGTCTTAACAGATTGCGAGTTGGCAAGCGCAGACTCAACCTGTTTGTCCTGTCGGTTTTCAGTAAATAATGGCAGATCGAATGACACGCCGACAGAGACAAAATCAGCACGATCAGTGCCGTTATCAGCGTCCGCTCTATAGCTGTAACTGGCGTTTACACCCCAGCCCGGTTTATAACTCTGCCGGGCAAGATCAAC
>JBFHGS010000421.1:0-2686 GCA_041582995.1 Desulfopila sp.
CACTACAAGGAGTATGGTTTTAATATATCCGAACCAAATACCGTTCACCGCTGGTATCCATGATTTTTTCACATCGAAGATCGTTGAATTTCACGATTCTCCGCAATGTATCAAAGTCGATATATAACCAGCTGAATGGCTCGGATATTGCTTTACCACATGTCATAACAAATTCTGTTTCTCCAAAATATTGATCACCTAAAACGCTCTTATCTTCAATGCCAGCATACAATGAACTGAGATCGGTGGAGTCGGCAAGAACCTGGCCACCTGTTGCCAGAATCGTCTGCACATACTGCAGGAACATACTCAAACCATCAAGAGAACCACAAAGGCCAAGACCGTTCATAAGCATCAGGATAGTCGTGTATTTCTGTCCCTTCAGAGCAAACATATTTTGGTGCACCACATTTTTAATATTCTGTTTGTTCATCACTTTGACGCACCCGGGTGAGATATCTATTGGATACACATCTTTACCCTGATTCTGCAAATAGAGACTATGACAACCGCTACCGGCACCAACATCGAGTATCTTCCCTTCACTGAGATGTAAAGCCTGACGTTCCATTTCATCCATGGCAGAATATGTTCGAAACATTGTCTCGCCACGCATTGTCGACATCTCGAGAGTGCTTGAATCCACCTCAACACAGGCATTAATGTTCCCATTAAAATAGTCGAGCAGCATGACGCCAAGAGGATCTTTTTCCGTATCGTAAATAAGGTTGTTCATGAGTATCAGGGCCTCTAATGCAATGGCATCAATAATGTATTCGTACTGCTTTTCTTTTCCCTGCCCTATGATTCAGGCTCGATTTCAGTTATTCTCAATCCAACCAGTAAATACAACCCTTTCTCAACTGCAGGACAGAATATTCATGAATATTGTACTTAATTCACCACTCGACATGCATCTTCACTTACGGGAAACAGAGACGCTGACGCATGTAGCACCACTCTCAGCTGCATCATTTGCTGGAGCCGTCGTGATGCCTAACTTGGTTTCACCTGTCGATTCACTGCAAAAAGTAATGCAGTATCGCAAGGAGATACAGAGTTGTTGTGCAGGAGAAATATTTGAGCCGTATATGACACTGTTCTTCCGGGCATATACCCGGAAGGAGCTTGAATCTGCAAAAACTGATATAATCGGTATAAAGCTTTACCCTGCCGGCATAACAACTCAGAGTGAAAACGGGGTGTCAGATTTTTCAGCAATAGAACCCACGTTAGAAATCATGCAGGAACTGCGAATTCCTCTGCTGGTACATGGGGAGACCAATGGCTTCGTTATGGAAAGGGAAACAGAGTTTTTATCTGTCTATCAGGAGCTCGCTCAGAACTTCCCGAAACTCCATATCATTATGGAACATATCACCACTGCTGCAGCGATACACTTTCTCGAAAAATTTGATAATGTTTCAGCAACTGTAACTCTTCATCACCTCATGATTACACTCGATGATGTAGTCGGCGGTATGATGGAACCCGATCTCTTCTGCAAACCGATCGCCAAAACGCCTGCAGACCGTAAAGCTTTACGGAAAGCTGTATTCAGTGGTAACACAAAAATCATGTTTGGTTCAGACTCTGCCCCGCATCCGCGCCACAAAAAAGAATGTGTCGGATGCGCCGCCGGAGTTTTCAGTTCACCGGTCGCCCTCCCCCTGTTGGCACAGATATTCGAGGAAAATAACTGCCTCGAACTACTGCAATCTTTTGTAAGTGATAATGCAAAAAAACGTTATGGGATTACGCCACCCCAAAAGAACGTTACGCTCACAGATACTGCCTGGAGAGTACCCACTCAATATGGAGATGTCAGACCGTTTTATGCTGAAAAAGAGTTGCGCTGGTCTATCAGTAAGTAACTGGCAATCACATACAGGTTCTATTGAACGTCCAATTTTGCTGTAACTTAATAACCCGGATATTCAACAACCTCCCACGACGGTGCTGGGGGGACATATACCAATGGAGGATATTTAGGAGACTCTACCTCGGCATCTGAATGACCTGGAAACGGATTAAACACCTGATCGTCATAGCTTGCAACGTCAGAAGAACTTGTTGAACTTGAAGATGAAGATGAACTAGAGCTACTTTTGACTGGTTCAGCAGCCACTTCTGCTACAGGGTCAGGGGCATCATCGCCGCCGCTGCCTGACGCAAGAGCCACAACGCCACCCACGAGGAGTACCCCACCAGCTACATACGGCCATATAATGGTTTGCGACTCCTCACTTCCAGAAGCTGCCTTTACAATATGATCGAAAAACTGTTCTCCGTTTTGATTATAGAAAATACCTGGTTTTTTAATCTCTACACCAAAGGAGAGCAGTGGTAACTGTACCTTAGCCACACCATCCTCTATCGAAAAAAACGTATCTCTAAAAGAACCAGAACTTCCTGAAAATCCATTCAGAGGTCTATGGGCAAATCCCATAATATATAATTTTTTAAAGGAAAAATCACCGGAAACCCCTAAACCGACGACCTCTCCTGTCACTACTTCACCATCCAAGTCTGAATCAATTGCCTTTGAAGACACAGGTATGGACAATCCAAACATTCCTGCAATTGTTACAGTTGCTATTGCCTTAAAGAACGTAAATTCTCTGTTATTTTTTCTCATAAGCTCCGCTTTATATAATTACCTGAATAAACTTGGGGCACCATTAAG
>JBFHGS010000422.1:0-2671 GCA_041582995.1 Desulfopila sp.
TATCGATGTACTGGTCGAGACCGATCTCGCCGCTATCGCCATCGCTCTCGGCTGGTTGAAACGATATAAAAAGGTCGCCTCACGGGTAAATCTGGACTGGTTGATAGAAGAGTTCACCACCGTAACCCGCAACGAACTCGACTTTACTGCAGAAGGCAAAAGCGCTGAGCAATTCAGCCACGATTTTACAAACGACCCGCAAGTCTATATTCCGAAAGTCTACTGGGACTATTGCGCAGCCCGCACCTTAACGCTGGAAAACGTCGGGTACATCAGGATCGCCGACAGTGCAGCCATGAAAGAGGTTGGCATCAACCCGAAGAGTGTTGCCAAAAAGATCTATAACTTCTATCTGCGCCAGATCTTCCAGACCCATTTTATCCATGCCGACCCGCATCCCGGCAACATCTTTGTGCGGCCGGTACCAACAGAAGAAGAGCGTGAGAAAGGAATAAATTCCTTTGGTCCCGCCGATCCTGTGAGCTATTCACCACATCGTTCCTACCAGATTGTCTTTGTCGATTTCGGCATGGTGACGCATATCCCCGAACGACTGCGACTGGCATTACGCGAATATGCCATAGGTATCGGCAGCCGCGATGCACACCGCATCGTCCAGTCCTACGTCCTGGCAGGGACCCTATTGCCCGGCGCAGATCTCAAGCGGCTGGAGGAAGCGCACCAGGCGATTCTTGATACTTTCTGGGGAGCGGACGCCAGCCAGATGAAAGATCTGGTTTTCTCTGAAGCCAGTTCGATGATGAACGAATACCGCGATATTATCTATGACGCGCCGTTTCAGTTTCAGGTGGATATGCTCTTTGCAGTCCGGGCCGTCGCCATACTCTCTGGCATCGCCACCGAGCTTGATGAGAAGTTTGATCCCTGGAAAGAAGTAATCCCCTTTGCCGAGCGACTGGCAACGGAGGAACTGACCCGCAACTGGCAAAAATATATGAAAGAGTTCCTCACTCTCGGGCAAGCACTCTATACCCTTCCCAAACGTCTCGATGCTGTCGTCAAACAGGCTGAACAGGGCAATTTACATATTAAAACATCACTCAGCCGGGATAGTCGCAACAATCTCATGCGACTCACCCGCTCTGTTAACCGACTGTCATGGACCATACTGTCCGTGGGCTTGATGATATCCGGCATACTTCTGGGCGGGCAGTATCACAAAACCGAGCTTACGCTGCTTTTTATGGTTATGGCACTGGCAAGTTTTGTGTGGGGAAGTTGGCGGGGCGGCAGGTGATATGGATAACTAAAAAAGTTTCAACTGCCTGGCTGTCGTAATGCAGCTTTTCCTTTGCACCTTACCTCCTGCCGGAGCCACGGCATCATATCTGCCAAGAAGTGAAGGAGACGCTGGATCATGAGCCCGGTGATTCTGTCGGGCAAGTTCGAAGTTTCTGGTCGCATAACAATAGCAGCAGCCAAAAAGACAGGAGTCATACATGCCGATGTCACGGCTCATTACACAACCGCATTCCTTTCGCTGGGAATGGTCTTTTCTGGTCGACGCGCTGATCGTAAACAGTCGTTGTATCAGACCATCATCAATACATTTACCATGCGTTACTCCCAGGGAGGACAAATCGAGCTTTTCAGCACAGCTCAGCAATTCAATATTATAGAATCCGGCAATACGTACCAGTTCAGAAACCAGCGGCGCAACCTCCGCCAGCCCAATACTCCGTGAAGGCTGTATCTCTACCCCGCTTCGCCTGAGCATTTCCATACGATTTGAGGCCTTGCGGTAATCATCGACAAAGCTGATAAACGAGCGTCGAGTATAACCCGCAAGCTTTTCCGCAAGAGTGCAGTAGTTGTCGATATGGTAGGAAATGGGCGTTATGCTGCTCAGGAATATCGGATCATAGCGCCAGATCACCCGCTCCGGACCTATCCGGTCGGCGAGCTGGCGAAATACCGCGACCGCTGTATCAAGCGATGGTGAGTGCGGGTCAATTTCTCTCGGGTTGTTCACCAGAGTGAATAAAAAGTAGTAGTCAAAGCCTCTTTCATCCAGCTCTGCCAGGCGTGCCATGAGTGGTGCGGGGTTACGGGTCCAGAACACAATTGCCTCAACCTCTTCAGGACGCAGTGACACATACCCGACCTGCTTAACATTAAACGGATTAGGAACTGCACAATAGCCCGCCTTGACCCTGTTTATAAACCACTCAGAATAAAAGGCGGGAATATCTGTTCTACGGCTGGCACTTATAATCATCTCTCACCGAGCCGAACCCCGATATCATTTTTTCACCACAAGGTTCGTTGTTCATCATTTTCTTTGTTTTTTGATCAGCGTTTAGAATCAAAAGGCCCTTTCTCTAAAGCTCTTGTCAAAATATATAACTATGGTATAAAGCCTCTCGCATCTTGTGGCGGCGTAGCCAAGTGGCTAAGGCAGTGGTCTGCAAAACCATTATTCAGCGGTTCGACTCCGCTCGCCGCCTCCAGTTTCCAAAGGGTTACAAAGGTTACTTTGTAATCCCTTTTTTTTATGCTTTACAGACTGCATCTCCTGTAAGAACTGCCCTTCTTCCATAAAATTTAGGCGCTCAAGCTATAGATGGATTTCAGATCGCCAAGAACTTCCGTCAACGATCTTCGTCTAAGCCCCAGTTGCTTCAAATTAATCGTTTCAGACTCCATTTCA
>JBFHGS010000423.1:0-2646 GCA_041582995.1 Desulfopila sp.
AAAGCGGTAACAACAACCTGATGGTTACATCAGGCTGTTGACATATTTGAGGCTTTCAGGTCATCAATTCATCTCTGCATGAAATACTCTGAACTGTGTAAACCTGTCTCATTTATCTCTTTGACCCCACTGCTTCTTGCCTCTCTGGTCATCAATCTGAACACCCTGTTCAAGAGCCTGATCTTCCGGAATGATTGGCCACTTTCCTTTTTGCTGAACCTGAGCTGGTTCAACATTCTGATCCTGCCATTGTGTTGGTCGATTTTTTTGCTGCCCAGCCTGCGGGGTGGGATTAGGCTGGTTTTTTTCCTTGGCTTTGGCCTCCACCGATTGTTTTCTTTCCTGATTATTATGAAGTTGACCAGCGCGCTCCTCTATTTTCTGAAAAGCCCTTTGCGGTTGATTATCTACGTCTCTGCGCTCTTTGCCTTGCTGATGAATTTTGGATTGATCTTTCTTCACTTTTTCGATGTGCTGAGGCTGGTTAAGATTGCCTTGCTCTGGTCTGACCCGCTGGCTATCCGTGAAATTTCCTTTCTCCTTCTCAGGGGAAGAGGATTTTCCGGTAGTGTTTCCAGTATTGTTTAAGCGTGGAGAAGTGGATCTGTTTACCTGCTCAGGATTTTTAATATTAGTGGATTTCCAATGTTTTCCAGTATTGTCAGGCGCTATTTCCACTGTCTTGCGCTCGGTCTGAGAGGTCGTGAATGTTCTGGTATGCTTCTGGTTTGCCTTTTTCTGCTCAGGATTCAAACGAATAAACCGCCGATTCTGATCGTTACTTTTGATGACTTCAGCCAGAGGTCTGCCGAGTACCAGATTTTTCTCACCACGGATCTTACCTGCATCATGATTTCCCTGAGAGCGGTATACCGTTTGTGGTCGTGCTTCCCGGTGGTCTCGACGATACTGGAATTGCTGTTGATAGTTGTGCTCCCATTGCTTGTCGTGACGAATTCGCTCCCGACGGTAACTCATGTAATACGGATCATGGCCATATCTCGTGGCATGCTTTGAATACCAGGGAAGGTAGCCTCGATTCACGTATCGGGCGTCATGATAATCGCCGAAGTAATAGTGGTGGTGATCTTTTCGAATAAAAAGAGAAAGAAAAATGGAATCGATATTCAAGACAATGTTGGGAGTATAATAGTAGTTGTGGTTTCTGTAGATCGGTCGTGGATAATAACGAGGTGCAAACAGCACTCCGCGCCGGACAAGTTGATAGTCCCAGTAACCTCTGACGAAAACATAGCCTCGTGGGGTCCATGCATAGTAAGCGGGAATCCAGATCATTTCAGGTCGTTGTCGCTGCCAGTAGCCCGCCTGCCAGAGATAGCCATTATTCGACCAGATCCAATGACCATCAATCCATATACTGTCTGCTGAAACAGCATAGGAACCCGGCATATCCTGCACCGGTTCAGGCGGAGGTGGAAGGTATATCGTTTCAGTCTGAATGGTTTCCGTCCAATACCCGGAAACAAACTGACTCCCACCTGCAACCGTTATCCAGTAGCCGGGGTTCCATTGACGCCCGGGGGGAATATCCCGCCAGATGCCACTCAACCAGATGAAATTATCCTGGTCATCGTCCCAGATCCAGTATCCCGAAATCCACTGAACATTATCCCCTGCCGGGCGATAATCCGGAGGAACTTCGTTTATTGGCTCAGGCACACTGCGGTTGGCAACTATTCCCGGCTGTACCTCATCCACACTCACATCTGCAAAAGCTTCATGGATCGGTCCACGCGTAAGGATTTCCATCCCGCCATCGGTTGCTCCTGAATCATATGTGGCTGACGTTGCAGCGTTCTGGAATAACAAGGTAATCCAGAACGATAATGCAATTATGAGCACCGTTGGAAAAACCTGCCTGCTTATCATGAAAACACCTTTATATGATTATCGGACTGCTGAGAGCAGTGATGAATTCACTGCCCCTCCAGTTAGTAGAGTCTTGTTGTTGAAATGCTGTTTGTCGTAACTGTTGTGCGAATACTGTATTGGTGTTTAGTAACACGGGACCTCGACTCTGCGGGTAACCGGATATGGAAACGATACCCAGAATTGACGACCAGTATATCTGTCGACCTGCCACTCTCCATCAACACGCCTGTCTTCGATGCAGATTCTTGGCTGCTGCACAATTACCGGAGGTTGATAGACGGGATAGGGCGACGCATAAACCACCGGCCTTGGAGGGGGAGGTTCTGAGAGTAATGCAGAGCCGAGAATAAGACCGCCTGCTACACCAAGAACTATTCCCAGGCCATTGTCATGATGCCTGTCGCGATATTCATGACTATAGCCACCATGTTTGTTATGTCCATAACTTCTACCGTGCTCATAACCTCGAGCGAACGATGTTGATGTACCCGCTAAACAGAGTATTGCGACTACAGCTATAATGTTCTTTTTCATGTTCTACACCCCTTGTGCATATCCTTTGTATACCGTTAACAGTATGGGCATCCATCCTGAGACGAGACCTGTTTTTTCCCTGTAAGCTACTTGGCTATAAACAGCCTCTTTACCTTCTTTCTATTCCTAAAACTGCAGAAGGCATAGCTGACATCAGGTAGAATGGGCTTTCGTATAGCCACATGTCGTTACCATGTCGGGTTGATGTCGGGTCGGTAT
>JBFHGS010000424.1:0-2636 GCA_041582995.1 Desulfopila sp.
GCCTGTTGCCTGCAGACAGGTTGAATACCCTTTTTTCTCAATCCAGTCGTCCATGCTGACAATCCTCCAGTCGTATTTAATTCCGTTTACGAATTTGGGGTACAATACATGAAAATGTATCCGATTACAGTATCATAAGATATAACATTGTCTACATTCGAACCGATAACGTCAGGAGATTACGCTAAACAACACCATAAAAGCAAAAGTCGGTCACGTTTTCTTCTCCTGATAAAATGTAAGCGCGTTCAAAACCAGACCGTGATCTATATTTCCGGATGCAATGCGCTGCATCACTGCGTTTTCCGGTTCAAGTATACACTCGATATCCTCCATATCATCAAAGCTGGGTTCGGCTGTTTTAATGGCATCCTCAACAAGTATGGTGTAACAGTAATTCCGTTGGATTGCAGGATTAGGGCAAACTTTGCCTATAATTCTGGCGTTGATACCGGTATACCCTGTTTCCTCAAGCAACTCTCTGCAACCCGCATCGACCGGGTCTTCGTTGTGGTTTACCATGCCGCCGGGGATTTCTATTTCCATCCTGTTTGAACCATAACGGAACTGGCGAACCAGGATTATATCTCGCTCAGGGGTCAGGGCGACGATATTCACCCAATCTGGAAAATCGAAAAGATAAAAGTCTTTCTTCTTTCCGCTCCTCTTGCAGACAACCGGTCCTGCCGTGATAGTTACCACCCTCGTCTCAAGTACCACCCGTTTTGGATACAGCTCCCAACCATCAGCAATTTCATTTTCACTGATCTTCATACTCACTCACCCTCCTATCATATCCAGCGGCGCAATCAGCCCTTATCTAAAGCAGGATAACTCTCCAGAACACCCGCCTCAGTCAATAGACCTCTCCTGAATTACGAATAACCGACGCATACATTTCCTTTCCTCCGAAAAAAGTGATAGCGCCGAACATCCTGAGTTACACAACGCACACAAACCATCCTACAGCCTTACCTGCTGAATCAGCTCTCCCGAAGAACGCACAGAACGTAACCATTCTTATGATTTCAAACCACAATCAGGAATAGGCTTCACATTCAAGTATCCCCTTTTTGCTTGAAATGGAACCGACAATTACCACATTTACTCATAACCTCAAAGGCAGCATCTCTCTGGCATGTTTCTTGATACCTTCAGTTCTGAATGATTGCGGGGGCGAACATTCAATGTAAAGGGGGAAAACTATGAAATTCAATTTTCGGAGGATGACACCCGTAATAGTATTGGCACTCACCTCACCGTATTTCTGCTCTTTTGCTGTACAGGCAGCAGACAGTGGAAACGATGACACGGGGAACTGTCTTTCATTTCCTGTAATCTGGTCTGATGGTGAATCAAAAGCTCTGCGAGGCGAATTCGGCAACGCCATACTTGAAGGAAGATGGTGGTACCATTGGGGTACTGACATAAATGGTGACCCACTCAGCTGCGCACCTGACCCGGAAGACAGCACGTATTGCAATGACGGTAAATTGGGTTCTGTCGGAACTTCGCCCGGTGATGGCGCTACACGGGCTTATCTTCAACAGGATCCATTGAACGAATGGCAGGCTGAAAATATCTTCAACGATACTCCCCTGGATATCCATTGGGTTGATTGGGGAGATAACCTTGAAGCTATCGATTGGTATCTTAATTCCATGGTCCGCACAGAAGTGGTGCTCTATCAGGATATGGATGATGGTAAGTCGATGCTGGAATTTGAAATGCGGCATCTTTCCGGTTGGGGCGATGATGAAATGCATGGTGTGGCAACAACACACCTCAGTGACAATCCCTCCTACGACAGCGCAAACAGTATATCCGGAACTCAAGCCACGGTGTATACACAATGCGCAAGACTCACGATCCAGAAACTTCTTCTTGAAAGAGATGATCCCTGCCTTGATTATCTCAACTGGCAGGAAGCCACAGGCTGGATAAATCCGTTAACGGATCTTTCGAGTGGAGCCTGCAGCACCCAACTCGTAAACACTCCTCTTTACAACCAGGCGGTGCATGAAGCCGAGGACGGTCCGGGCTATTACGCTGCTGAGATCAATGTTAAAGGAAAGGTAATTTTTGGCTACACCTGGAATGTGAGGAAAATGAACGAGGGGATTGGAGACTACCGCATTACTTTCAGCATTGATGGTCCGGCAGACTGTCCGGTTGAACAGTTGAACACTTATTTCACAGAAGGAATAACTGAAATTTTACTTCCTTATGAAGAAGAGGTTGTGACACTTCTGGAAAACACAGGCGAGGCCCCTACAGGTGGCGGTGAAGCCAAACTCGATTTTGCAAACAACCTGACATATATTGATGTTCGCATCCAGAAAAGAATAAGCGGCAAAAAGAGCGTTCAAAAATAGAGCATATACATTCCGTCCATTCGGGAGGGAGGAAGCTCCTTCCGGATGGACCATTTATCTCTTTATTCTTCCTGAAGGGTCTTGCCCCTGCTGTATTTACAGCACATCAATCCCATCCTGACCTAGTGCTTTGTAAAGCTTAATCTATCGCATATTTCCAGCCCTTTTGTCACACTGACTTCGTTTCTCATTCAGTTACATAGCGTTGCTATGCTCCTTCATTCGTGCCTTGCTGTGTGCCGAAATTGCTAAGAAATATTA
>JBFHGS010000425.1:0-2610 GCA_041582995.1 Desulfopila sp.
GCTAGTCCAATCCCTTTCTTCTGGACTTGGTCAGCGTGTGGATCTAGCACCCCAATACTCATCATTGTAGTTACATCAGTCACTCCACCTATCACTCTTAAAGCGACTTCTGTATGAGTTTTGGGAACTCCTACGAAAGCATTCCCCAAATCAGCAAGGGATAAGCCAAAAGCCCATATATTAGAGCTTTTGATTTTTTCAATTACATCAGATAAAAACCAAGAAATTATATTTGTAGGTTTGAGATTTACATCTAAGCCAGGTGGATTTGGTCTATTTTCAACATTATTCTTCGGATCAGGAGCCGCAGACTCAAACGGATTCGTATGCCCTTGTGCGGTCATTATAGCCGCTGCCCAAGGGTCTGCCCACATATCAGGATTATCTTTATCTGCTAACTTTTTAGCATCAGGTACATTGGCGGTAGACTTTAAATCGTGGTCTGTCCCGAATGGCACTAGTTTAAGCCCTTTATGCCCGATATCTGTTTCTGTGTTGAATCTCTCTCATTTCGTGTCTCTGCTTTGTGAGTAACTGGAAAGGTTTCGGCCTACGTTTCATACACCTGGGCTCGCTTCGACCAGGCCTAAGTGTGATTTGGCAATGGACTAAGGCGAGGAGTAAATCGGACATCATTTCCAGCCGATCACGCTGATTCAAGTGAGAGGCCCCAAATCGAGATTCCCAACTCCAAATTGCCTGCAAACTGCCTTTAAAACTAATGGTTCGCATCTCGATTGATGCGCTGTTTGCAGCTTCATACATCAGGCGTCGAATGCAGTTGTAGGCAATGAAATACATCAACACTTCTTTGAGAATCATTTCCGGCGATGTACATCTGAGAATATCAAATCTCATTGGAGTTTTGATATCACGAAAAAAAGCTCAACCTCCCATCGCTTAAAATACAGAGCAGCTATTTCTTCAACGGGGTACTCGGCAGGATCAGTTAAAGTAGTGACGATGTAAAACTCCTTACACCTGAATCCTGGTTGAGTCACCTGAACTTTGATTTGTCGTATGACAACCCTGTCTGGCAGGTTTTCCCACGCCTCTCTTGAATATGAAAGCACCTTGTTACATGAGGGCTTTGGCCATACTGTCAGAAGATCATCAGCACCCAATTCTTTCAAACATGTTTTTCTGTTGACTGGTTTTCTCCGAGCAAGAAAGGATTTGCCCAAGAAAGGCCCAGAATGTGTTTTCCTTTGTATATATCCTGCGTCGACTCATGGCTCCCGCCTTCTCCTGCCTGAGAATGGTCATCGGGATAAAGTGACAAAGATCTCAACTATTTGTTTGAACGATTTCTTTTTTATTGAAGCAAGTTTTGCTCCCAATACCTGTTGTGGAGTACGGCGTTTTCGGCCACGTTTCGGCAAGAAAAAGCCTGGCAACATTGGTGGTAATATCGGCATGGTATGTGTGTTCTTTTTCATGACAAACCATACCATTTTAACGCTATGTTTTCAGAGTATTATTGCTAATAAAATTGGCTTAAACTAGTGCCATTCTGGTCTGTCCCCTGTTTGCTTGCTTGATTATCTAACACCTGTAGAATACGAAGAAAAATATGCCAGCAATTAATCTGTCCGTTTTATTGTGGGAGCCTCAATCTGTCCCCTTTTTTTTGCTGGTTTCACCATTTACCAGACAAGTAAAAAAAGTAAATAGCTACAGCTGTTAAAACAATTCTCATAATAGATACCAGTTTTTGATAATTGCTAAGAAAAGGGTGAAATTCTATTGATGGCATCCAAATGAGCCCCAGCAATACCTGATAGCGCCCCCATGGCATACCTTGGAGAACCTTAATAACACCTGTAAGAATGCACAACAAACAGAACAAAAATGCTCCACACTTAGTTGCAATCCATGCAAGAGCAGCTTGGTAGTAACCCATTAATCTAAAATAGAAGACAACTACCCCAATTATAATAAGGGATTGTGCATTGAAGAATAGGGTTATAAAATCGGAATTTTCCAATGACCTCATAAGCCCATTACACACAATACCTATTACAACCGCTACTACTCCCCAAAGAAATTTCCTTTTAGCCAAAAATCCTCCCCAAACAATATGCCCTTCAACTTGTTTACGAAGCCATGGGGTATCTAGTACCTTAAAACCTTGCAGGTAATTCTTAGAAGACATCATTTTACCCTAGATGAATATTACAGAAAATTGAAAGTTATATATCATTCAATACTTGAGTAGCTAATTGAAGGTGGAACAGTCCCAGCAATACCAAGGGAGGTCATACCTATATCTTTGAGCCCTTTAGCACTTATAATACCGAATGACATGCCCGTAGCGGAGAGCACCATATCAGCAGTAGCATCGTTCCTGATTGCAGTCTTCATATCATACCCTAAGCCTAAAGTTGCTAGAGCAGTCCAAGAACCAGGTGGTGCTGCAGGATGTGTTCCGGTCAATGCTTTAAAAATTTCTACCCAACCGTGACTGAATAATAAATAGGGGACAGACCACGGTTTTAAAATTTCAATCTATTCCACTTCACCCACCATCCTTTGTGGTCTACCAGATTTTCCCGGAGCGACACGCCGACCAAGGACTAAACTAATCTCCTTCTGGAAGTGATTTGATCC
>JBFHGS010000426.1:0-2582 GCA_041582995.1 Desulfopila sp.
CACATTAGTTCAGGAATTTCCAGAAAAATGGTTACTTTCATATCTACGGCACAACTGTTGTTCAAAAAGATTTAATGATCCTGAGCACTATTTTACTTCATGATCATTAAACACTATTTGGAACGTTTCATCATCACCCTGTCGTGCTATGGAAAAAGTACCTTTATCAGAGACCTTCAGTGAGAGTTCTTTCCCGGCTGCTTTGAGTTTTGTTGTGATTTCAGGTCGGTCTGCAGACGTTGACTCAGTATTGAACCAGACGCCGATATTTTCTCCCTGCTCCTCCATTTGCAACAGAAAAGCATTATGTTCGATGAATATCAAGTCGTCATAAACGTAGGTCACATCAAGGCCAACGGCTTCGATCAGATCTTTTGCCAATCCAAGTGGTCGTAAGGGAACAGTCATAATAAGTCTATAGGTTATGGTGCCCTGGGCAGGCATCTTTATAATATGTTATTCGTTTTTCAGGTGTGGTAGTAATAGCCGTTCGACTTCCTGGCCAATAGCCACTATTTCTGCTATCTGCTCATGAGTTGGTGTTACGTAGGAAGACACTTCAAGATCGCATATGTCCTGGAAAGTGTCGAGGTAATGTAATTTTGCTGTGAGTTCGGGGACAGGACCGGTATGCCGGACGAGTGCTGCAGCAAGATCAGTCATTGTGTGGTTCTCAGCAAGATCACCGTTTTTCATCAGAAAGGCCATTATGATTTTCTCAATAGCCATCCCCGTGATATTGTATATGGCTTCCGGCGAGAATGTACTTTTATTTTTTCGATGCGCTCCAACTGCGGTACTGAGAAACTGTTGTCCATCCCGAAGATAATCCTGCCAGTCATCAATCTGTATGATATTTTCTTTAGGCTGAATCTGTAATAGTTGCATCATTTCCTCTCTATGTCCGTACGGGTTCGCAGGCAGATAAGCTGGGTTGTCTGCCAACCCAGCTTATCGTAAAAACCAAGAGCCTTGTGGTTGTGGCGATCAGCCAGCAATTGCAGACGGGAAATACCTTTGCTTTGTGCGTGTTCTGAAAGTAATCCCAAAAGGTTGCGTCCTACGCCCATTCCTTGCCAAGGTTTGGCAATCACAACATCTTCAACAAGCAGTGCGGGTCCGCCTTCAGCGGTGGATATAATCGTTTGGCCGGTGCACATACCGATAACCTGATCTTGCAGTTCCGCTACGAGTACGATGGCGTTCTTTTGATCCAGAAGCATTCGTAAACCAGCCTGTTGCCGATCATGCTCAAAAGAAAAATCTTTTTCGAGTGCAAAGAGATTTTTCAACAGCAGAACCATTGCCTCTATATCCTGCTGTCCTGCGGGTCGAATACATATTTTGTCAGAGGTCATGCAATATCAGTAATGCTTAGGAAATAAGATAGTCTGCAGCGGGTTCACCATCTTCGATAGAGTCAAGAATCGCGTCTATTGCATCTTCACTGTCAACATTCTTGAACCACCAGTTTTCAGGTTGGACCACCATGATTGGACCTGATTCACACTGCTTGAGACAGCCGGTAGCTACCACCTGCATGTCCAGTCCGCGATCAAGAATTTCTTCTTCTATGTACTGAAGAAAACCATCTGTCTGTTTGTGGCAGATACCTTTAGGGTCGCCTTTGGATCTGAAACTTTGACAAACTAATATCTGTTTTTCCGGAGTTGCCATTATGTCGTTCCTTTAAGTTGTCGCCGGCTGTTTACAGCGGCCTTTCTTTCCACCACCATAGAGAAGATCTACGGTGCCTTCGATATTTTCCTGGGTAATGATGACCTGAATGCCGTGGCCGTCAAGAATTTTCCGTGGTCGTTCACCTGCACTCGCGGTCAGTAGGGCAAAGCAGTCGGGGATCGTACCGGCAAGGATGTCCCAGCGGTCAGTTCCGGCACCTGCTGCCGGCGCCGGCCTGCATTCAAGCAGGCAATTAAGGCCGTCATTTCGTGGTCCGTAGACCAGCAATTGTGGGGCTTGGCCGAGATGAAGATCTATATCCATGCCGTTAGAACTGACAACTGCAATATTCGGTCGCTCTTTGCCCGGTTTTGGGAGTAAAGTTTGCTCTACCTCTGCAATTGACGCTGGTGAAGCAGCAGGCCTGCCTTCAGTAATAGGCAGGATGTTGGCAATTGACCCAATGAGTGTAGCAACCTGCACCGAATCTGCTTCAGGCAGGACAATATCAGCTTCAGGTGCTGAATTATAGGGGTGCAGTACCATTTCATCTGCGCCAAGATCAGCCATGGTTCGAGCCAGAAGCTCAATATGGTCATCATTGGCAGTTGGATACAGGGTAGTGACAAGGCGTACCAGCATGCCGGCGTCTTTAAATGCCTGGATCGCAAGTGCCTGCTCACTGCAGAGGATTGCCGCTCCCTCAGAGAGTTTTAAGGTTTTGAAGCCTGGTCTGATCCAGGCATACAGTTTTTCCATAACTACCGGATCAACCGCATCGACCAGCATTTCCACTTCGGTAACACCTGTGCGCTGCAGTTTGTCGGCGTATTGAAGGCCACCGATACCAAGTGTGCGGACGATTATTTTAAGATCCGGAAAGTTGTCTTTCAGTAGTTGTA
>JBFHGS010000427.1:0-2554 GCA_041582995.1 Desulfopila sp.
CCTTTTTCCTGCCAGTTACGTAGCTGTGAATAGTGGGTGAACCGGAAGGTGAGTCGTAACCGGGCGCGTATGCGCTGCAACCATCCCGCAGGTGGAGTTATACTGGTTTTCCCTTCAGCAGTATAAATATGTAGAGCTTGTTTGGTGTACAGTACAGAGAGCAGTGGAAAGAGCTGATCAACCAGCGGAAGATACGGTCGCCAGCCGAATTCTGCTGATTGCAGCAGCGGTTCACCCGGCACTTTGGTTTGTGTCAGTTCAGCCATAATCGGGGTCGGTGCATGCAGGTTGCCAGAAAATACTCTGCCGATGGTATGATTATGGGCCTGGCGTTTGTCGGGTGATGGTCGGAATATTTCATATATGAAGCGCCAGAGACGAAAATCAAAGCGATCTCCCTTCGTGATTCGTGTATGTAGACGGCCCTTGTCGAGGGTTAAGCTGCCTTTAGCCTCTGCAACCTGGGCGAGAACCCTGCCGATACGGAGATCATCAAGCTGTGCAAACCAGGCTTTCGGCACATTTTCACGCTCTCCAAGTTTCATTGTATCGATTTTTTTATCGATTTTTCGATAGAGCGCATGCATATCCGTGTCAAGCAGTACCTCGCCAAAGTTGATGGTTTGTGCCGTCCATCGTCGGATGGCCAGATCATCACAGCTGTGATGCACTTTTTCCAGGCAAGGCAGGATTTCATTAAAAAAAGTCTCAGCCCGGCTCCGGTTTAACGGATGAATGTTGATGAGTACGTCGCGCACAGTTTTCAGGGCGGTGCGCAAGACAAAACTGTTACGCTCATTCCGGAAGACTTGGCACAGTAATTCAGTCATGGGTGATCCCAGGTCATTTCTGAGCATCATGTCCGGCAGAATAAGAAGCGAGGCTGCCCGCACTTCCGGCTGCTCGTCGTTGTGCACAAGATGTTCAAGCAAGCCGAACGCCGCAGATCGTTTCTCTCCGGAGGGCAAGAACTCCAGAACTTTGCCCAGTACCGGCGGTGCAGCCTGCCTGACATAGGGACTCGGGTCGTTCTGTATTTGCGGGAGCAGTTCGAGCAGCCGTTCATTCCTTTCCATATGCTGGCCAATGAGCTGGACTGCTTTAGTGCGAACAAAGATATCGTCTGGGCCTTGTTCGGCATTCAGCCTGATGTGCAGGGCTTTTTCAAGCGCCTCTTCTGAGAGGACGCCGAGCAGTCGCAGTGCCTCGACCTGAATCCACACATGCTGCCGGATTTCCAGTGCCGATCTGTATATATAATTGAGGGTACTGTCTTTTACCGCCTTGGCCCGGACTGTTGCAGGTAATGCCCGTAAGGTGTCGGCAAGACAACGGAATATGGCCACACGCAACCGATCATCACCCACATAGGCAAGAATAGTTTCCAGCATCTTTTCCATCTCGAGCTGTTCCCAGACCTTACGAATGTCATGGTCAGAGTAGTTCGCCTTCAGTGCCTGTCGGGCAACAAATGCGAGACATGTGAGGTAGAAAACAATTCTGTATTCGCGGATACCAACCCGTCTGTTGCACCGTTCTATGACGGTATCTTTTTCCAGCCATCTGCCGAGTGCCTTTCTGTCTTTGCGAAGATCGGCAGGCGAGGCACCCAGATCAGCGGCCAGCGCCAGTATGTATTCGTTTACCTGTTCTTCTGTCGCCGCTTTTATCACCCGTTTATTGAAATCGGTGGCAAGTGAACGAATATGCTGGATTGAATCTATATCTGTGTTCACGCTTTTAAGCAGATACTTCACCAGCAAAAGTGTGATTGATGGATCTCCAGCGGGAAGAGAACGGAGCTTATCCGGAGATGCGGATATGAAACCGGCAGCAGTCTCTTCGAAGAGAGCGGAATAGAGTTTCCATTGCTGTTGCGGGATTCCTTTCTGCAGCAGTTCTGTTATCAGCTTATGCGTTACGGCCATAGTGCTCTCAATTTGCTGATGATGGTATTGCCCTGAGCGGGATTGCGTGACATTGCAGAATTCTGCTGTCGTCTATAGGTTTTAATCTCCTTAAAATCGACTTCCGATGTTCTGAAGTGCTCATACTTCGGGGTGTCGTTGAAATGAAATGACAGACCAATGAACCATTCTCTGCTGTTCTCCTGAAGATCCTGCCGTATCATGCCTGCAAGTTGCAATCGTTGAGATTCGTTTGTGTAGACATCCCAGTTTACATCGAGCTGGAGAGCATCTTTGTAGCTGGAACTGCTTCGGTCATCATCGTTGAAGTAGAAGTTTCCCCTATAGGTCAGGTCGGCTTGCAGGTCACCGATAAGCTGTTTCCATCCGAGTCTGAAGCGCCCATTGTCAGGGATCAGGTAATCGGGAAAAGCATTTGACCCCATGGAAAGCCCCGTGTGCCAGAGTGTATCAAGCCAGGGTTGATGGTAAAGGGTATCACCGATACGTATTCCGTCCTGATGAGCGGCTTTATAACTCGTGAAGATATCCCGGTCGACAGTTCCATCCGTGTAGGCTGTGTTTTCGTCGAGACTGAGAAACGACTTCGAGATTGAAAAGACCGGAATGTGGTACCATTTGATGCC
>JBFHGS010000428.1:0-2515 GCA_041582995.1 Desulfopila sp.
CAAATAAAGCTGAAATAACTTATAACTACTGAGTAAATTTTACAGACGGAACATATATGCGCTACTCTCAATTACTCCTGCCAACACTCAAAGAAACACCGGCGGAAGCTGAAATTATCAGTCACCGGTTAATGCTTCGAGCTGGTTTCATGCGTAAACTCACATCCGGTGTATATACGTATCTACCCTATGGCCTTGCTGCCATTCGCCGGGTTGAAGCAATTGTACGAGAAGAGATGAACCGTGCAGGTGCGCAGGAACTGATGATGCCGATGGTTCAGCCCGCAGACCTCTGGCGCGAGACTGGCCGATATGAGAAGTACGGACCTGAGTTACTTCGCTTCCATGATAGACATGAACGGGAATCCTGCCTTGGACCTACTCATGAAGAGGTTATCACTGATATTATTCGTCGCGAATTGCATTCATACCGTAACCTGCCGATTAATCTGTATCAGATCCAGACCAAATTCCGTGATGAAATTCGACCGCGTTTCGGTTTGATGCGGGGACGCGAGTTTATCATGAAGGATGCCTATTCCTTCGATATAGATGATGCCGGTGCGGAAGTCGCGTATGGTAAAATGTTTGAGGCATATAAGCGGGTCTTTAAGCGCTGCGGTCTTGAATTTCGAGCAGTACAGGCTGATTCGGGTGCAATCGGTGGCAATTTCTCTCATGAGTTTATGGTGCTCGCGGAGACCGGTGAAGACACTATAGTGGTTTGTTCAGACTGTGAATATGCGGCCAATATGGAAAAAGCTGAGGTCAAGCTTGCTGTTGCTGAAAATAGTGAGCCGCTTGCTGATGTTGAGAAAGTTGAAACTCCTGGCAAACGCAAAGTACCTGCTGTCTGTGAATTTATGGGCATTGAACCTGCGCACCTCGTCAAAACCATGGTGTACATCGCTGACGGCAAGCCTGTTGCGGTATTAGTCCGTGGTGACCGTGAGGTGGAGGAAGTAAAACTCAAAAACCTGATCGGTGCGGCAGATGTGGAAATGGCTGAAGATAAAGCTGTTTTCGATGCCACCGGCGTACCTACCGGTTATCTCGGACCTGTCGGAATTTCTGTTCGTCTGGTAGCGGATCAGGAAGTTGCTGCGATGCGTAACTTTGTAGTAGGGGCTAACGAGAAAAACTACCACTTGAAAAACGTTAATCTCGGTCGTGATTTTGAAGTTGAAGCTGTGGCAGATCTTCGGCAAATTACAACGGAGGATCCGTGCCCGGCATGTGGCGGAAAGCTTGGCTTGAAAGAAGGAATTGAGGTAGGGCATATTTTCAAGCTTGGAACTTCATACTCCGTATCCATGCAGGCTCTTTTTCAGGACAGTGACGGCCTTGAAAAACCATTCGTAATGGGTTGCTATGGGATTGGCGTGAGCCGGGTTGTGGCTGCTGCAATTGAACAGAACCACGATGAAAATGGTATAATCTTTCCTCTGCCTCTGGCCCCGTATCAGGTCATTGTGTTGAATCTCGGAGGCAAAGACGAGGCTATTTCTGCTGCTGCAGAAAAGCTTTATGCCGATTTCCAGGCTGTCGGGATTGATGTGCTGATCGATGATCGTGATGAGCGTCCGGGTTCAAAGTTCAAGGATGCTGATCTGCTCGGAATACCTTTCAGGGTGACAGTCGGCAAGTCTCTGACCAACAACGGTGTTGTCGAGGTGCGACGACGTCGTGATGGATTTACTGAGGAAATTTCTCCCGAGCAGGTTGTCGCTTCCCTGCAGGCTCGAATTCAACAGGAGTTGGAGCGTTAACATACTGCTTCCGATACCATGTCCTATTCGTCGATGCTGAACCCGCAAGGGTTAAAGATACTTGCTGCTAATTACCTGCATGAGGTGGACCTCACGCCAATTGATAAGGCGTGGGATGTTGTTACCCGGGTGCATGGTGGTAAACTCCATTTTTCCGGAGAGTCTTATCTGATTCATCTGCTGGAGGTGGCTTCAACGCTTGCCTCCATGCAGCTAGATCTTGATACTGTCCTTGCCGGTCTGCTGCATGGAGTTTTAAAAGAGGGTGTTGCAGTAGAGGAACTCGAGCGTGAGTTCGGCTCTGATGTTGCTGCAATAGTCGCTGGTTCAACAAAGATCAACAAGTTGCAGTATAACAGCAAGCTTGTGAGTCACGCTGAAAACGTCAGAAAAATGCTTCTGGCTATAGCAGCGGATATCAGGGTTCTGCTGGTAAAGCTGATAGACAGATTGCAGGATCTGTTTGTGCTTGATCGGGTAAATAGAGAGACTCAACTTGAGATTGCCCAGGAGACGATGGATCTCTATGCGCCGCTTGCAAGTCGTCTGGGCATTGACTGGCTCAAAAGAGAACTCGAAGATTATTCTTTCAAATTCCTGTACCCAGAAGAACATACCGATCTTACTGCCAAGCTGGAAAGTTCCCTTGAAGAGCGTCAGGACTACGTTGATGAAGTTATCGCCATATTGCACCAAAAACTTGGTGAATCTGAAATCACTGCAACACGAATACTTGGCCGCCCGAA
>JBFHGS010000429.1:0-2477 GCA_041582995.1 Desulfopila sp.
GCCGCCACACTGGGTATAATATCTACAGGGAGCGGGAATGCGGGATTCACTTTGCTGGTCGATGGAAAGCACTTTGCCAAGGATATAGCTCTTTTTTTCTTCCAGTTCGGTGATAGTGACTTTTTCACCGGGAAGGGTTCCTGGCACCATAGCAAGTCTGCCATCCTCGAGCCGACCGAGGCCATCACCGCCGTTTATTACTTTTGATATTGTGAGAGAGTGCGTATTCATTTTTTCTTTACAGTGAAGTGGTGTACAATGCAGGTCGCATGCAGGATAGTAAGTGTTGTAATGATTTTGCCTGCAAATTTGATGTTTGTCCTGAATAAATGTCTAAAACACAAAATACGTTTGTGAAGCTCTACTTAATATACCAGCTGTGTATTGTCGAATTCTATTCATTCTCTGTGTTGTCGTTCTCTGGCTGCCCGTTAATAGTCATGCTCTGAGTGTAGAGGTGATTGTCAAAGGGCTTGATGATGAGCTGCAACAGAACGTATTGGCAAGGCTTGAACTGTATCTGCACAGGGAAAGCCCCCGCCTCAGTGTCTATGATATTCGTCGCCTGCACAGACAGGCTGATAAAGATATACGCTCAGCTCTTGCACCATATGGGTATTACAGCCCCGATATTACGGCAACTTTGAACAATGAAGGGGACAAATATCGGGCAGAATATTCTGTACGTACCGGTAAGCCGGTACTGGTGAATACTCTCAGTATCCGCGTGACGGGTGCCGGTTCCGGCCTGCTTGACCTGGCTGTGAAGGCATTTCCTCTCAAGGTTGGTGATGTTCTGGATCAAGGTAAATATGAAGAGGGCAAAAAGAAACTCATACGTGCCGCCCTTCGTCGCGGTTATTTGAAGGCTTCGTTTGTTGTCCGGGAGTTGCGCATAAACAGAGATGAACGCCAGGGGGAAATCGATCTCGTCCTTGATACCGGCCACTTGTATACTTTCGGGAAAACAACCTTCCAGCAGACGCCTCTCCGGGAAGAGTTGCTGAACCTCTACCTTCCGTACAAGGAGGGTGATCCTTACCTGCCATCTAAGATTATCGAGTTGCAAAAAGCGCTCTATCAAACAGAATATTTCAGCAGGGTTATTGCTGATGGAAATGTCGATGCATCTGTTGATTTTGCAGTACCGGTCAAGGTCCGGTTGACTTCTCCTGAGCACCTGAATCGCTATACGGTCGGTCTGGGCTATGCCACAGATACCGGCGCTCGGGCTCGTCTTGAATGGTATAACCGCCTGCTGAATACACGAGGACACCGGATACTGGGGTCTGTTCAGGCCAGTGAGTTTGATAATACGCTGGGACTGAATTATGAAATCCCCTGGAGGGATCCGCGAAATGACAAGATGACTTTCAATTCTTCCTATCATGATCAACTCTGGGAAGATACGGAAACGCGTCTTCTTACCGCCGGTGTCCAGGTAGAGCATAAAGGGCAGCTGATAAGACATAGTGGTTCCCTTGAATTTCGGGATGAAGATTATAATGTAGGGGCAACTTCGGGTAGCAGTAAACTCATTATGCCGACCTATACAGGGACGGTCATCTGGGCAGATGATATACTGGATACCGATTATGGACTGGAACTTTCGCTCGGTGTCAGTGGGGCTGGCGAGTCGCTTGGTTCAGATGCTTCTTTTGTCAAGACAGTGGTGGGCGGCAAGCTGATTGTGTCTTTTCTGCCCAGCTGGCGTTTTATCGGCAGAGGAAGTCTTGGAGTAACGCTTGTTGATTCAATCGATGACCTGCCGCCATCTCTACGATTTTACACTGGTGGTGATCAATCCATTCGTGGTTACGCGTATAAAGAGATCGGCACTACTGATTCCTCCGGGGCAGTCGTTGGTGGTCGCTATCTTGCAGTAGGGAGCGCGGAAATCGAGAAAAAGTTGACTGAAACCTGGGGGATTGCAGCATTCTGGGATGTAGGAAACGCAACAGATGACCTGACTCTTGACTTTAAACAGGGTGTTGGTGCCGGCGTCAGATACCGATTACCCTTTGGCCAGGTGCGGCTGGATGTGGCGAGTGCAGTTCTTGAAGATGGGACTCCCATACGAGTACACCTGACAGTTGGTGCTGATTTATGAAAATCGTTTTTCGCGTAACCTGCTTTATTTTAGCGATATCTTTAGCTTTGTTGATGTTTTTTGGGTGGACTCATACCGGCCTGAATCTGCTTGTTCAGGGTGTGAGCCGCGTATCGGGTGGGTTGGTCACTGTCGGGTCGAGCAGCGGTACATTGCTGAAGAGCTGGCGGTTGCACAATATCTCTGTTACGACGTCTTCCGTGCAGATAACGGCAGGTGAGTTTGAATCTTCCTGGAATCCTGCAGATCTTTTTACTGCAAATGTTCAGGTTTTTTCTCTAAGCGGACAGGATGTCGATATCCTTTTTAAGGAGCAGGAAGAAAAAGCAGTTGTACGCGATAAGGCTATTGTGCTCCCGAGGTTCGC
>JBFHGS010000430.1:0-2456 GCA_041582995.1 Desulfopila sp.
ACATTCCAGATCAGATAGCGAACTTCGTGCCTCCGGCAAGCCGAGAACCATAACCCCCACTGCCATTTTTTCAACAATCAGAGGAACAGGGTACGCCCGTGTGCATCGGAAAACTGACAGTAACTGTTGATCAGCTATACTAGCCCCTTCCTTATCACTGCAGAGATAACCGGCAGTTTTTTTATCCAGAAAGACCTTGACGATCAAACTTGAATTTTGTCGTACCGGAAATGCGAGACCTCGACTTATCTGTCGCAGATTATTTGCCAGCGAAGCCTGTCCATGCAAAAGAACACCGTCGTTATCCGGTAAAAAAAACAGGACCTTATCTATGTCAAACTGAATGGCCATGGCACGTTCAAACACTGAAAAAATGCCATCCAGCCCTTCTGCCAGCATGAGCTCTTCCTGAAATACCGATAAGAGTGACACATTTTTTATTCGGTCGGTTAACAGCGCACGCAATTCCTGCTCACCTGCGGCTTCCGCTCCCCATTCGAGCCGTTCTCCGAGATCCAAAGCAATTCCATCACTTACCGTGCGCTCTTCGCTACCCCTGAGCGCCGCCCGGGCCCCTGAAGAATGACGTACACTAATCCCCATACCTTCTGCTATCGTACCGACCTCTTCAGCCGCACTCCGGACGATTTCCTCAAAATCGATATGATCCTGGGCCAGCAGAGCCCCACCAACCTCTCGAACTGGTCCCTCTTCGCTCTCTCCTTTTGCCAGCAGATTAGCCATGTAGACAATTCTAACCAATGGAAATGCTTCACGTACCTGCTCAACATGTTCATGATGGAACTGTATGGCATCTGCCACCAGAGAATTCAGCTTCCATTGCCGCACAAGCCAGGATCCAGCTTCGCAATGATTCACTCCGACACCCTGCAATTCCCTGTCGAGTACAGCTGAATCAGTTATCTGGTCACCGGCATGAGTCGTATATTTTTCAGGAAATGCCGAATACAGCAGCAGCTTTCCAATATCATGAAGAATCCCTGCCAGGTATGCCTCTTCAGCATTTCCACTACCTGCCTCGTCAGCAATGCGCCGCGCAATAGTGCCGGTCATCAGAGAGTGGTACCAGAATGAACCGGTTTCAAAGTGCTGCACGCCAGAGAAACTTTTCGCTGCGAACACCTGATGAACAGAGGTTGTAACAACCAGGTTCTTAATGGTATCTGCACCCAGATACACTACAGCCTGTTCAATACCGGTAAAAGCGTGCTGAAAACCATAGTAGGCTGAGTTTATCAGTTGCAGGACTCTGAAACTGAGAGCGGGATCTCTGCCGATAATATCGGCAATATCCAGAAGTGACGTATCTTCTGCCTCACACGCATCCAACAACTTTACCAACACCCCGGGTAACGTCGGCAACTTACCGGACGTTTCAATCTGAGAATACACGTGATTCTTCGTAGTCATCTTGCAAACCTGTCTGTCCATCGGTGAGAAACACCATTTGAGCATTACATTTTAAAAATCCGGACCACAGTCTGGAAAAATGCATGCAGGACTCAGTATAAGAATATTTTCCCCTATGTTTTCGGCTCCCCAGCCGACATACCCTTCCGTTTTGATACCATTACAGGAGTATTTTTCAATCTATATCTTGAATTTCCGTGACCTTTCTCACACCCATTACGGAGGAAAAGTACTACATCTGGCCGAGAAAAGAACCCACGACCGTTGTAAATATAGAATAATTATAAAACTATAGCGCGGCGATAGTGGCAGCAGCGTGTACGCCGAACTGCTCAAATCTTCTCTGTGCTTTTTTGATGCAGGAATATTCAACATCGTCGGCACCACAGACAATTATACCGCTGCACTTTCCCGACTCAATTAATGGAATGCAAACTAATATGGTAGACTGAAAAATTTGCAAAAGTTGTCTGTCGGCCATGGAGTGTAATTCTTCTTGTCGAAATAGATTAAACCTGCCAGCTCTATATGAAGTCACGACACCACTTTTCTGAAAATCCAGAGAAAAGGAGATGCTTTTCAGCAGCTCCGATCCGAAACAATGCGTAGACCCTATAGCCTGCAACTGCAGATTTGCCGAGTCAGGCAGCAGACACATTACTCTTGTGATGCCAAAAAGAAGGCTCATTCCATGCTGAATCAGACGAACCTTATCCGAAATGCTTTGCCCCGGCTTCGGCCTTGGCAGAGCCTCCTGAATTGCAATATAATCGGCAGCCTGCCGCCTGAAGCAGTGCAGGGTTTCCTCCACTTCTTTTTCTGTCTTATCCGACATGAGTCCAATGCCGAGACTATCGGCAATCTGCACCAGCTGCCTATCTATTCTTTCAACACATGAGATAACGGTGTGAGACGAGAGTCCCAACTGGTCTTGAATCAGCGCTGCGACAGTCGCAATATCTTCTTCTGCAGTATCACAAAGTCGATGCGCAAGATTGACCAGCCTGGTCATAAGCATTGCTGTC
>JBFHGS010000431.1:0-2452 GCA_041582995.1 Desulfopila sp.
CAAGAAAACACTTCTTAAAAGCAACTACGAACTTCTCTACCATCCCGACACAGCGGATACATTTTATGCCAATATCTGGCAGGGAATCGCTGCTGGTCAGATATGGAACGGTGAAGTTCGACACTCGAATCGTGATGGAGACACTTACTGGACCGAGGTTGCAATCTACCCCAAACGAAACGAGCATGGCAGAATTACAGCCTGCTCAGCAATCCATCACGACATTACAGATCGTAAAAATATTGAGAGATTATCTGTCACAGATGACCTGACAGGTCTTTATAATCGCAGGTTCTTCAACATCACCATTGTCCGCGAACTGAACAGGGCCCAACGTGAGAACAAGCGGCTTTCTTTCGCTATGCTTGATGTGGATTACTTCAAACAATATAACGATCACTACGGGCACCAGAAAGGCGATGAGGTACTTACTGCAATCGGCCAGACCCTCAGTCATAAACTCGGTCGCGGCAGTGACTCCTGCTTCCGCCTTGGTGGCGAAGAATATGGTATAATTTTTATCGATCTCTCCCCTGCTGATTCGCTTCGATTTATTGAGGATATCAGAATATCTATTGAAAATATTGGCATAGAGCACCGCTGGAGCGAGGTTGCTGATGTTGTTACAATCAGCGCAGGTCTTCTCTCCGTCACACCCGGACCGGGAGTCACTGTCGACACTATTTATCGTAAAGCTGATGAAGCGCTCTATCAGGCTAAGGCACTGGGACGCAATCAGGTAGTTCCGGCATTGCTCGATGCTGTAATTTAACCCATATGCTCAAAAGGAGTGTTATACTACCACTACCACTTTTATCCCCATTTCCACAGACTATAAACGCTAACCTCAACAGTGAAGAAACGTACACCGAATACTTCCAATTACATACATGCCTTTCTTTACTGTTATTCTGAGCTGGAAACATGATCTTCTATTATCTGGCAGGTACATCCGCAAGCCTTCTCCTTGCCGCTATCATTGACAATATTGCCCTGAAAGTATTGTTTTGCTGGACGGCACTCTCCCTGGCCGCAGTCACTATCGCCTACACGCTCAACAAACCCGGCCTGTTCAGAAAACAACAAAACGGCTCCATTCCTCTGCCCGTACGTTTTCTTTTAACACCCTTTCTTCTCGGTACCCATGTCTACAACTACTGGGCACGGAAAACAGATGGCATTCCCTCGTTGAATCTCATTGAATCAGGCATTTATCTCGGCAATCGCATCACTCCAGCCGATGTGCCTGATCTTCTGGAGCAGAGAATTCTCTCCGTTCTTGATGTCACAGCAGAATTCAATGCCTTTGACTGGTCTGTTCTTGGAGAGGATATAGAATACTTGAACATTCCGGTACTCGACCATTCAGTCCCGGAAAAGAATCAATGCATACAAGCAATTAACTGGATACATAACCAGGTAACCGCACAAAGAAACGTTTTAGTACATTGCGCTCTTGGCCGTGGGCGTTCTGCATTTTTTGTTGCAGCCTACCTTATCAGTCGCAGTGAGACTGCCATTGTCGATGAAATGGATAAACTGCAACGTATCAGAAACTCAGTGCGCTTAAACCATCGACAGTTAAATACACTCACTGCTTTCCATCGAGAAGGAGTTCTCAGAATTCGTAATACTGGATGGATTATCGCCAATCCCGCCTCAGGAGCCGGAAAATGGCTGCAACATCGCAAAGAAATTGAACAGCTCATGCATCCCCACCTGCAATTGAAAATCGTAGAGACAGATAAATCCTTAACCGCCAGCGAGTTGACCAGAAAAGCAATCACCGCCAATGCCAATATTGTTATAGCCTGCGGCGGCGACGGTACAGTAACCGAAGTTGCCTCGCAACTCATAGGTAAGAACGTCAAACTGGGGATTATCCCCCTCGGTACAACTAATGCACTGAGCCATGTGTTATGGGGTATTCATTCGAAAATATCCCCTATACAATCAGCCTGTGATCTGATCATTCGAGGTGAAACCCGGCGTATCGATACCGCAAACTGCAACGGCAGAATGATGCTCCTGCTGGCTGGTGTAGGCTTTCAGCAGAGGATGATGGAAGCCGCAGACCGCAAAGCCAAAGACCAGTATGGACAGCTGGCGTATATTCTCGGATTATGGGACGCTATCAGTCAAAATGAAGTAATGAGTATTACGCTCTCTGTTGACGGGTCTGCTCCGCGCAAAATACAAACCTGCAGTCTGGTTATCGCCAACGCAGCCCCCATCACTACACTCCTCGCTCAGGGCAGTGGAGAACCGGATCTCACAGATGGTAAGCTCGATATTACCTGGATAGACCCTGTAGAAAATTCAGGCGGCCATGTTTTCAGCTTTGCCGAGCTGCTCATTGCAGGCTTCAGTAAATCATCCACCAATTACAATGTTCATCATATCATGGCTGAAAGGGTAGAGTTTACAACCTCCCCGCTGAGTAAATATGTGA
>JBFHGS010000432.1:0-2451 GCA_041582995.1 Desulfopila sp.
ACTTCCTCCTTTCAATGGTTTTATAAGCGAGTTTCTCATCTATTACGGTGCATTTCACGGATTAACGCTGAATGGTTCGACCTTCGTTTTTGTTATGCTCAGTATTCTTGCTCTGGCACTTATCGGAGGCCTGGCTGCTTCTTGTTTTTCAAGAGTTGTAGGTATCGTTTTTCTTGGCGAACCACGGACAGAAAAAGCAGGAAGTGCATTTGAGTCAGGTTTCAGCATGACCCTGCCAATGACCTTTCTTGCGATCAGTTGTCTGGCTATCGGCCTGTTTCCTGAACCTCTTGTGCAGATGGTGTTCATGGGACTCAAAAGTCTCAAGGCACTTACCCCTGTCGGAGCGGAAGAAGTGGCAGTTGTCGCGGGTAACCTGGCGATGGCAGCACGAGTGTTTGTGGCTGTCTTTGTCTTCAGTGTAGCGCTGCGTAAGCTCTTTTATCGCAGAAAGGAAATCAACAGAGGACCGACCTGGGGATGTGGTTTTACTCAACCGACTGTGCGGATTCAGTATACAGGGACTTCTTATGCAATGAGCATTGTTGATTTTTTCAGACCGTTTGTCCAGGTCAGGACTAGCTATTCCGGCATCAATCGCATTTTTCCGGGGCGGACTACATACGACGCACGAGTGGATGATATTGCTGAGACAACTCTTGTCGACCGGATTGTTACACCTCTGGTTTATCTGCTGGGCAAGCTGCGCTGGATACAGCATGGCCATATTCAGTTGTATATCGGCTATATCATTGTGACTATTGTTGCACTTCTGTTGTTTGTCTGAGAGCTCTACAGAATACGTCTCCCCATATAGAGGTAACGGATGGAAACTTATATATCACTCGCCATAGCGATACTGGCGGCGCCGCTCTTTCCGGGAATTATCCTGAAGGTTAAGGCTTTTTTTGCAGGAAAACAGGGGCCACCGCTGTTTATCAAATATTACACCCTGGCAAAACTTTTGCGTAAAGGCTCGGTCTACAGCACGAGTTCTACGTTTGTTTTTAAACTCGGGCCGATTGTTTCATTTGCTTCGGCCCTGATTGCTCTGTTCTTTTTCCCACTTGCCGGCACAACACCGCTGCTTTCCTTTCATGGGGATGTGATTGTCATCTTCTATTTGATGGGAATAGGACGATATTTCACAGTTGTTGCTGCACTTGATACTGCCTCTCCCTTTGAAGGAATGGGCGCAGCACGTGAGGTGTTTTTCTCCTGCCTTGCAGAGATCACTATTTTCACGGTTCTCATTCTTTTCTACCGCCTTACCGGATCACTCAGTTTTGGTGAGTATTTTACCGGTGAAAATACCCTTTCTTTGCTGGGAACTTCAGGATCACTCCTCTTTTTTGTGGTTGTCTCGATGTTTATGGTGCTGCTTACAGAAAACTCAAGAGTTCCGGTTGATGATCCAGCAACGCATCTTGAGCTGACCATGATTCATGAAGTTATGATTCTTGATCATAGTGGTCCGGATCTTGCGCTTATTGAGCTCGGCTCGTTTTATAAACTGTTCTTCTATTCAGCATTTATCACCCACCTCATCTATCCGGTTTCCAGTTTGGGCGGAATAACCGGTAGCCTGATATTTTATGCTGTCATGGCAGTGGTGTATGCAGCCATAGGTTGTACTGAATCGATTATGGCCAGATTCAAGATGAACCTTGTGCCGAAATTTATTCTTACCTCATTTGCTCTGGTTTTCTTTGCTGCCATTTTAACCATGGGAGTTCTGCAATGATAAATTTCACAGAATTAATACTCGTTGTCATTCTCCTTTCGGTGTTGTTGTCATTAGGGTCTACCCGCCTGGTCGCTCTGGTGAGGATCATGGCTCTGCAAGGCATAATGGTTTCCCTTATGCCCCTTTTCCTAAAAGATCACGGAACGATGGGCAGCGGTGCCATAATCTTTTTCCAGATCATGATACTTATCAAAGGATTACTGATTCCGGGACTTCTCTATATGGCGGTAAAGCGCGTTGCTATAAAACGCGAGATAGAACCATTCATTGGCTACCATGCTTCAATCCTGGCTGGGCTGGCCATTATTCTCGTCTCTGTTTTTATCACCAACGATCTGCGCCTCTCATTGCCTGCAGGTCGCGAAATGGTGCTGATCACTGCCATTACGACTATGGCTTCCGGATTTTTTCTTATGATGGCCAGAAGCAAGGCAATTACACAGGTTATCGGTTACCTGGCGCTTGAAAATGGTATTTACCTGATCGGAACAGCGCTGACGAAGCATAGCCATACTATTTACGTAGTGGAATTCGGTGTCCTGCTGGATCTACTGGTTGGTGTGATGGTCATGGGAATTATCCTGCATAACATCAATAGTGCCTTTGATGATGTTGACACTACTTTACTCGGACGTTTAAAGGATTGATACAATGATTGAATTTGTATTTTTACTCCCGCTTATGACGGGTCTTACGGCATTGGG
>JBFHGS010000433.1:0-2451 GCA_041582995.1 Desulfopila sp.
ACTCCAACCGGTCTCGACGCCCCAACGATTTTCACTTATTATAGAATTACTAGCGAATGGATGTGCTGTCCCGATGATCCAACCAAGACAATACCAGGAGTCTGTGGTTGTGGAGTGCCTGAGACTGACAGTGATTGGGATTGAATACCTGACTGCAATGATAATTGCCCTCAGGATCCAGACAAGAGTGTACCTGGTGCATGCGGGTGCGGAGTACCAGATACCATGGTTGAAGGAACTGCTCTGACTGTATGTAATGACCTGAACCTTGGCAAGCCACCATGTTTCTAAATAAAAAGAGACAGGAATATATTGATATATCTATAATCTAGTTACCACTAATCCTCTGCAATTCTATTTCCAAACTCAAAAGAGAAATCGAAGTTTACGCTTCTCTGAGTTTTCCCTGTAATTATTTAGAATATAGTGAAATAAAAACAAGCCTCTAGCACTATTATCGTTTAATGCCAGGATCAATTTCAGGGCTAACCATAAGTAATGCATTGCTCGTGTTATGCCTGTTCTGGACCTCCTTATAAGCCTTACGCCCCATATCTCAAATGTGAATCTGGCCACTTACTGCTTAAAATAAGATTAGTATACAAATTTTACTTTTCGAGATGATACTTTTATAGTGCGCGTTCCTTGGGTTAATTGGGCGAAGGCAAATCCATGAGTCTGACTTTGGAAAACCCTGCTGCCCTATACAACTTCCCCTGCAAATAAATTCAACCAGAATTCGTACTATGATCTGCCCCAAATGCTCACATGCCCAGAAAGGCAGCTTTACTGAATGTCAGAAATGCGGCGTCATCTTTGCCAAATTCTATGCATTACAGGAAAAGAAAAACAAAGATGCGGCTAAGAGACAGCAGGAACCTACTGAGACTCCTGAAACCGGACCGACACTGACGGATTTCCTCCTCTACACCAAAGAAGATATCAATATTGTTTACTGGTTCGGCAGGATTATTGTTTTTGCGGCAATGATCTGGTTGAGTTTACGCTGTATCGGGTCTCCCATTGAGGGTAGTTACGCCGGCGACTCATTCCTGCATCTGATCAATCTGCCCTTTCATGAGGCGGGACATATCTTCCTGCGCCCTTTCGGTTCGCTTATAAGCTCTCTGGGCGGCTCGATCTTTCAGCTACTGGTGCCGGCAATCTGCTTTTCCGTGTTGCTGCTGCAAACCCGGGATACCTTTGGTGCTGCGGTCAGCCTCTGGTGGTTTGGCCAGAACTTCTTTGACATGGCCCCCTACATTAATGACGCCAGGGCACTTTCACTGCCGCTTGTCGGTGGTAATTTCGGTCATTCTTCACCCTATGGTTTCCATGACTGGGAATATATTCTCACCGAAACAGGATTACTGAATTACGATCACGCTTTAGCCAACGCAAGTGTAGCGACAGGGACCCTACTCTTTCTCCTGTCGCTCAGCTGGGCCGCATATCTTCTCTACAAACAGTTTCGAAATCTTGAATAGATTATTCTCCCATACCCTGAAAAAGAGTATCTCATCAATCACACTACGCTCTCAGTATGAAAAAGAGTATGCCACCAGTCAGAGCAAACCAACAGCATGGGGCTACCAGCCGGCGCCATGTTCTACCGACATCCGCTCCGAAGTAATTGCAGGTCAGCACAAAACAGATATGAATCGGCGAGATCATCACCCCGGTAAATCCGGCAAATGATGCAAGCACTAGATAGGGTATTACATGCGCATCCATCCCTAAATTATGCAGCAGACCAAGCAGCAGCGGAAAGGTCGCACCTACAAAGGCAACATTGATACCGGCAACTAGTCCGACTAAGAATGGCAGGAAAAAAGCTGCTGCAAACAGAGCGACTCCGCCACCGGCAGCGCCCGCCATCTCTTCTACAATTCCGGCTATCTGCATAATATCTTTAAATATGAAGATTGCGGCGATCACCAGCAACATGGACCATAAGCTTTTCTTGCTCAACACCTGCATGAGAAACGCGCCGCCAAGTCTGTTCTGTACCATGATAGCCACTGCAGCCACAAAAAGTGCAGCTATAACGCCCCACTCGAACGGGATATTATGTGCGAATTTCGCCAGAAGCGTCTCGCAGCCGACAGCTCCGACAATTGCGATAAGAAGAGGTAACCCTTCGCGTAGCACTTTACGGATATTGCGCTCTTTGCCATTGGCAAAATGTACCGCATTACTCCCGGCAGGTACGGCTTTACGCAACAGAAACAGCCAACCAAAACCAAACATGGCAATCACGCCGGGCCAGGTTTTTGATATCAGCTCGCTTATGGGGATATTGGCAAGAGCTACGGTCAAAATAATTCCAGGATAAAGTGGCCAGGCCAGCTCCCAGACATGACGGAACCAGTAATTGATGACGGCCTGATCCTCGCCCTTCATATCCATTGTCTCTCCCATGGTTTTCACCATTGGGGCTGAGAAAATGGC
>JBFHGS010000434.1:0-2383 GCA_041582995.1 Desulfopila sp.
GGCAATAACCAGGCTGGTCGTTGCTGAGCTGCTGCTGGTGATTGCGGTAAAGATTGTGCCGATCAGAATGCCGTAGAGAGGAAATATGCCGAATTGGGCAATGAGTTCAAGTAGCAGTGGGTAATCTTTGAGCGGTTTAGCTCCGTCAGACATGATTTTCATCGAAAGAAAAACAAGGCCCAGACAAAACACTGCTTCTCCGAAGTTCTTAAAATTTTCTCTGTTCGGGAAAGCTGTGCGCAGGACAAAGCCGACAATGATCAGTGGGAAGAAAAAAACTGTGATTTTAAAAGCGACAATCTGGGCAGTAATAGTGGTGCCGATTTCGGAGCCGAGAATGACATAAACTGCCTGGTTGAGATTCATGACCCCTGCGTTAACAAGACCAAGCAACAGAAGAACAGTAACACTGGAGCTCTGCACCAGAAAGGTGACCATTGTTCCTGCGAATATACCTTTCAATGGGTTAGCAGTGGCCTTTTTCAGGATATCTTTTAAACGGATACTGGCGACCCTCTTCATCGTATCGCTTAACATCGAAATACTGAACATGAAGAGTACCAGACCACCGAGAATCCTGCAGGCGAGTGTTGCAGTTTCCATGAGTGCTTTTCCGTCGGATTAGCCAGGGAGACGTATGAACATTAGATAAGGAGTGAAAACAATTCACAAGCTGCCCGGAAATAGTACACTACTCGTAACTGATTACAAACGTAAGGGTTGATGCATCAAGTTGATATGTTTTGCTGGTGGTTACCATTGCACAAGACAATAATATGTAAAAAACAGTACATGCATGTTGTAGTTCTACTAACTGTATGGGTTTATCGTTACTTTCCCAGTGCAGCCTGAAGGCATTTGGTAGGTTGTTTTTGAACAAGATGGACCAGATTTTTGTCTATTTTTCCATCCTCTGCAAGTTTCCCCAGATATCCGGTGATCATTTCTGCAGATTGTGGTTTACGATAAGGGCGGTTTTGAGCAAGTGCCTGAAAAATATCGGCGACCATTATGATACGGGATTCGATACCAAGTTCACTTTCTTTACGCTTAAACGGGTACCCGCTGCCGTCGAGTTTTTCATGGTGATCTGAGGCCCAGCGGGTAATCTGCTCAAGGCCGTTGATGCGGTTCAGAATCATATTGGTGACATAACTGTGATGACGCATAATAGCGAGGTTACCACCATCAAGTGCGCCTTCATGTTCGAGTACTGTGTCCGGAATCTGGAGTTTGCCTAAATCGTGGAGCAGACCAGCAACTTCAACTTTACCGATATCCTGTCCGGGTAGTTTGCATTCGCCGGCAATATAGCCGGACAGACGGGATACACCTACTGAATGCTCGGCGGTATATGGGCTTTTGGCATCGACAATCTGTGCAAAAATCATGGCCATTTTTTTAAGGTCGTGATTATCAAGTGTAATTTCATCTGCTTCTCTTAACTGGTCATGCAGGTAGTGCATAAGAGGAATCGGCTCCTGAGTGATCCAGAATGCTTCCCGTTGCGCTGTTTCAAAAAAAATATCGACGAGTTCAGGTTTAAAATATTCTCCCTTGAGGCTCACGATCTTGTGGAAAATCGTTTCACGGCATGCGAGTCTGTTGGGGTTATCCTGCATGGCGACGAGGGCATCTACCCGATCAAGAAGATATATCAGGTTGGCACTTGTTTTTGTTTGATCCGGGATCTTGAGTTTTTTAAGATTTTGCCAATGGGTGTGGTGGTAGAGAACTATATCGGAAAACAGGGCAAGCGGGTGAAATTGGCGTAACCGCTCAGCACCCCTCTTGCAGTGCAGGTCTGATTCTGTCCAGTCGAGCTGATTAACAAGTTTTTTGTGTACCCTGCTGGATGAGACCCCACAGTCATGCAGCAGGCCTGCACGATAGAGCTGTAATTGCTCATTTCTTTCTGCGCCCATTGTTCTGGCGCATTCAAGAGCCATGAAACCCACGCGTTTGCCATGTTGAATTTCATCAATACCTACAAGATCTATGGTATCTGCCAGGGCGTGAATCAGTTGTCCGAAATCAATTTTCATATACATGCCACATGTACTGGTAGAAGGGAAGGCGCTGTTGTCGGATAACATATAGTTGCAGCCATGATGAATCATAGCAGTGAGTCAGTTAAAATATTAAGGGGAAAGTTGCCGGAAGTGAAAAAAAAGACCGGAGATGTCTTTTTCACTGAAAAATATGGCTGAAAAGCAGCAGGGAGAAGGGTGGCGGTTGTTACGTAAAATTTATTGCATAAATGTACATCTGTCGATATGCCTGACTCCCACTGGAGAGTGGGTAATTGTTATGTTGTATATAAGGATAGAGTCAGAGAACTCAGCCTCTATCACCACCGCCACCAACCCCATGCGCATGTTCA
>JBFHGS010000435.1:0-2369 GCA_041582995.1 Desulfopila sp.
CCCGGACGATGTCCGCCCGTTGCGTGAGGTTGCCGGTACAGCGATTGATGAGGCATTTATCGGTTCCTGCATGGTGCATATCGGCCATCTGCAGAGAGCAGCGCAACTTGTGGCAGGTAAAGAATATGCCAAAAGCCAGCTCTGGATTGCACCTCCGACCCGTATGGCACGTGACACGCTACAGCAGGAGGGGAGGCTCAGTAACTTTTCTCAGGTTGGCGGCAGAGTTGAAATACCGGGCTGCAGCCTTTGTATGGGCAATCAGGCCCGGGTACGTCCCGGTTCTACGGTAATGTCTACCTCAACCAGGAATTTTGATAACCGCCTTGGTGACGGCGCACAGGTGTTTCTCGGATCGACCGAGTTAACTGTGTATGCCGCGCTGTATGGAACTCTGCCGACTGTTGAAGAATATTTTCAATTCGTTACAGGATGATACCTCTCTTTCAAGGAAACAGAGGTCGCGGCAATTAGTCGAGATCTCTGTTTCCTTCCGACTCTTCATCTCCTGAAGAGTTCTGCCTGTATCGTTACAGGGCTGAGCTGTCAGTATTGGTCATTATCGGTATGTCTTTTCATTTTGGGCCAAAAGGGTTGTGGAGACCACGGCTGCGGAATATGCTGCAAAACTGCATGAATTCTGCTGTAATCTGTCGGAAGTTGTCTTTATGGCCTATGGTACATCAACAGTTGTATGGCTGTATTTTTTGAGTTTAAGGAGTGTAGAGGTATGAAGGTATTTGTCGGTTTTGATGATACGGATGTGGCTGGGGCTGATCGTGGTACCGGCAAATTTGCAAGATGGTTTGGGCAAAAGCTTCCTGAGGGTGTGACGTTGAATGGCGTGGTACGGCAGCAGCTCCCGATGCTTGATGGAATTCCTTATACTTCACACAACAGTGCAGCCTGTCTGATGCTCGATAGCGTCGAGCAATCCCAGGTGCAGGAGATTATCGATCGGGCCGCTGATCATATCCGTGAACATTTTATTGATGGAAGTGACCCAGGCTTATGTGTTGTCACAGATGATGGATCTTCGTTTGAATCCCTCCTTGAGTTCGGCAGGAGTGCCAGTACCAGAATTGTGACGCAGAAGGAGGCTCTGAAGGCGGTAAACGGTTTTCATCTTTCGGGCCATGGCGGAACCGAAGACGGCATAATTGGTGCAGTTGCTGGTGTAGGTCTGACGCTTTCAGGTTGGAGCGGCAGGTTTATTGATTTGAATGGCTTGCGTGAGTTCGGCACGCATGTCAGGGTTGGAGACCTTGAAGCCAAAGGCATACGGGTGCTCTGTACTGATCGCAACGCCATGGTACCTGCAATGGATGATATGGTTGATACCCAGAACTGGCTGCGACCCCGTCTTTGGGCGGGCGGTCCCGTTCTGCCAGTTGAGGCGCTGGAATTTGGCTTATGGCGGGCACTTGGTGGGAAAAATAAGATAGGCTGAGAGAGGAAGAAAATCCGGTTTCAGATCGATTGATCAGTCTTTCCGTGGGAATCTGCAGCAAGCGGTGGCGCGTATTTTGTGATAATGCGGCCATAGGTGTTCAGCACTGCTGGCCGCCACCGTACATTGTCGTTTAGAATACGTTCTGACGGTTGCCTGCCTGAAAACCGGCCCCGGATAACTAGTAGTTGAGAATGATTGGTAACCAAATACAGATCTGGACACTCAGTTGGACACTTCCATAAATGTTATATTTATCATACAGGCACTATTCCTGATCCCTGCAGAGGGGCCGTAAAGTTGCAATGCCATTCCCCTGTTCTCAGATTTCACATACATTCTAATTATATCGATGCTGTCCCCATCCAGGGATTTAAAACAATCGGATGCCTTCGTGATAGCATCAATATATCCAATGATAGTCGCCTGATTATTTCCAATTATATTGTGCATGTCATATTCCGATTGTGATTTGGGCGTATCGTCTGTTTCATTCATTGTCTAAATGATAACAAAGGTTGTGGAAATCCACGCTTAATATACCGGTTTATGAACTCGAACTGTTGCCTTGTTAATTAGTAAGTTCTCAAGTAGAGAACTTACCTCTTTGGCTGCGTATGAGGACCTGAACATAATTAAATGAATGGTCTATGCCTATAGGGATATTTAATTGTTACTCCTACGCTGTAGTCGTTTTTTAAAAAAAGTAATGATGATGATATTTACAGATTGATCATCGGGCAAGGTTTGGTATTTATATGTTTTTTAGTTATTGTGAGAACGTTTGCTCAGGCAAGCATAGAAGGAAATTATAAAATACTATAGCCTTGGAATAAAAATGACTATTTATCAAAATCGTACATTATTCGTTTCAACAATTATTTCATTATTTCTCGTTTCAAATAATAATCTGGCAGCC
>JBFHGS010000436.1:0-2285 GCA_041582995.1 Desulfopila sp.
CAGCTGCTGAAGAGTTCAATCTTAACAAATGTATCAGGCAGGACATACATGGAATCATTTAAATGGAGTACGGTCTTTGAGACCGGTTTGCAAGGTGTCGATGATCAGCACCGTACGTTAGTAGGTATCATTAACCGCCTCGGTGCAGAGATGGTTGAAAACGATATGCAAAGCAAACAGGTGGAAACGATTATTCAGGAATTGAGCGTTTATGCCAAGATTCACTTTGACCATGAAGAACAACTGATGGCAGATGTGGGTATATATTTTCGGCATATTGAAAAACATGTCGAGGAGCACAGGTGCTTTCTTGCTGATGTGACTTCCATGGTCAGCAGCAGTGATGTTGCCACCACGAGTGGAGAATCCCTGCTTGAGTTCCTGATGTACTGGCTTGCTCACCATATTCTCGGTCTGGATCAGAACATGGCTCGACAGAAGGTCGCGATTGAGCAGGGAGTCACACCAGAAGACGCATATTTTACGGAGGAGCAGAGGACCACTCAGGCAACTGCACCCCTTCTCGCTGCTCTGAGCGGCCTGTTTCAGCAGGTATCGGCGCGCAACAGAGAACTTTCGGAAATGAACAGGACGCTTGAGGCAAAAGTTACAGAGCGTACACGTGAATTGCTGCAGGCTAATGCGGATCTTGAAATTCTGGCAATGACAGATCTCCTTACAGAGCTGCCCAACAGGCGGCATGGCATGCGACAGCTTCGGGAACTCTGGAAAGAGTCGGAGGACCTTGGAACTGATTTGTCCTGTATTGTTATCGATGCTGATGGTTTCAAAGAGGTGAATGACACCTATGGCCATGATGCAGGTGATGTGGTTTTAAAACGGCTGGCAAGAGAGTTGCGTCAATCTGTACGAACTGATGATGTCGTCTGCCGCATGGGTGGAGATGAGTTTCTGATTATTTGTCCATGCACCTCATTGCGAGGCGCCATGCATGTCGCGGAACAGACCCGGAGCAACGTAGCAGCTCTCATCGTTGAAGCGGGTGAGGGGAGCTGGCATGGCAGTATCAGCGTTGGTGTCGCTGTAAACAGTGACGGTATTGCAAGTATTGATGAGCTGCTGAAAGCTGCGGATGACGGGGTCTATAAAGCTAAGCGGGAGGGGCGCAACTGTGTGCGGACCCGACAGGTACTTGTGACATAATTTGGGTTGTCTGTTCAATCCGGCATCTGCAATAGATATTTTTACTGCATACTGAAGGCTGGAGGTTGCAGACTTTACCATATAGGCCTGCCTGCCGGAAGCCACCAACTATTCGTGTGTTTCAGTTATCTTTCCACTGTACTGGTGAAAACGGTGGTTATGTCCTTCAAGTGTGTTAAACATAAGGCGTTTTGTGTTTATTTTAATGTTATGACAGCAAGCGTTATCCGCAACTGTGGTATTGTTTTGTGTTTCTGTCACCCAATCCCTAAGTGAATATGTTCGGTATACTTTCTGAGAATATCCCGTTGCTGATAACTGCAACTTTGGCAGTAGCAGAAGCTGTAGTTATCGGTATGCTGGTTTTGCATATTACGCGCCGAAGGAGAGCTGAAGAACTGTTGCGTTCTGCGGAGGAACTGTCCGGCCAGATAGTGGAAACTTCCCCTATCGGCATATGTGTGATCAGCAACAGGCGGTTCGTTTATGTCAATCAGAGTTATGTCAAAATGTTCGGGTATTCAGATGACCACGAAATATTGGGGCGCCTGGTGGAGGAATTATATGCTCCGGATGAACGTCAGCGGCAACGGCGTTTTGCCCGGGACCGCATAGCGGGAAAGCCGGCTCCGGCCATGTACGACACGAAAGGACTACGCAAGGATGGTAGCCATTTTGATGTGGCTGCCTGGGTTTCGATTATTCAGCACAATGGAACCCCTTCATCTTTGGGGTACGTCGTTGACCGCAGTGTTGAACAACAGCTTCGTACTCAACTTGAAAAGAAAAACAGGATGGAAGCAATTGGAACACTTGCCGGAGGTATAGCGCATGATTTCAATAATATTCTTACCGCGATTATCGGTTATGCGGAACTTGCAGCATATCGGGCCGGTGAAAACAGCGAAGTTCACAGTGATCTTCAGCAGGTAAAACAGGCGGGACGAAGAGCAAAACAACTTGTTCAGCAAATCCTTACATTTAGCAGAAAAAGAGAAGAGAAGCTCAAAAGTCTGTGCTTAGCCTCAATTGTACGGGAAGTTCTCGGACTTGTCAGTGCTTCATTTCCGGTTAACATTACGCTTCGTTCATCTCTGCAGAACGAGGCCTTGATACTGGGG
>JBFHGS010000437.1:0-2277 GCA_041582995.1 Desulfopila sp.
AGAAGAACATACCGATCTTACTGCCAAGCTGGAAAGTTCCCTTGAAGAGCGTCAGGACTACGTTGATGAAGTTATCGCCATATTGCACCAAAAACTTGGTGAATCTGAAATCACTGCAACACGAATACTTGGCCGCCCGAAACATATTTATTCGATTTATAAAAAACTCATTGCCCAGAATATCCCGTTTGAACAGGTCTACGATAAGGTTGCGTTTCGCATCATCGTTGAATCTGTCAAAGAATGTTATGAGGCGCTTGGCATAATTCACGCCAACTGGGCTCCAGTTCCCGGAAGAATTAAAGATTTCATTTCAGTGCCGAAATCAAACAACTACCAGTCGATGCATACCACGGTAGTCGGACCTCGCGGTCATTTTATCGAAATCCAGATTCGTACCGAGGAGATGGACCGCATAGCGCAGGAAGGCGTTGCGGCCCACTGGGCATATAAAGAAGGACAAAAGGCTAATGAGCGTGATTCACGGCTCTTTCGTGAACTTAAAAATCTGGTCAAATCGCTACAGGAAGTAGAGGATCCGAGAGAATTTCTTGAAAGTGTTCGCGGCGAGTTGTACGACCCTGATGTCTATGCTCTTACGCCAGCCGGGGATGTAAAAGAATTCCCGCAGGGCAGTTGTCCTATCGATTTTGCCTATTCTATTCATACCGAGGTTGGTAACCACTGCGTTGGCGCAAAAGTTAACGGCCGACTGGTTCAGCTTAAGTATGAGCTGCAGAACGGTGACATTATCGAGATTATCACCTCTCCAACGCAGACTCCGAGACGAGGCTGGTTAGATCTGGTGAAGACCAGCAGGGCCAAGTCACGGATTCGTTCGTGGTTGCGTCGAGATGAAAAGGAAAAGGCGCTGAAACTCGGACGTGAAATTTGTGAGCGTAAGATAAAGGCGCATGATACGACGCTCAAGAAAATGATCAAGAGTGGTCATATCCGACTGTTGCTTAAGGAGCTCCGCTGCAATTCCCTTGATGATATGCTGGTCAAGGTCGGCAAAGGCTCAATCACGGTTCAAGCTCTGGTCAAAGCACTGCAACCTCCTGAACTCGCACATGAGCATGATGGACAGGCAGGAGAGACTTCTACTGAAGAAATTACCTCATCGATCCTGCATCAGCAGTCATCACCAAGTAAAGATGGCCGTCCGGGTATCTCTATTGCTGGTGTTGAAGGGATGCTGATGAAGATCAGTCAATGTTGTTCGCCACTTCCCGGTGACCCTATTATTGGATTTATTACTCAGGGGCGGGGTGTGTCCATTCATAAACAGAACTGCGTCAACCTGCAGTCAACAGACCCACATCGCTGGCTCGATGTCTCGTGGTCTGGCTTAGAAGACAAGCAGTACAAGGTTAGCATCCATATTCGCTCAGAAAACAAACGTGGCATTTTTGCTGAAATCAGTGCGGTAATAAGCGCTGATAATGCAAATATTGTTGATCTTTCAGGACATACGACTCCTGAAGATACCGCTGATCTGCACATCACCATGGAAGTCCGGAATCTCGAACATCTTCAGGTTATTCTGCAACATATTAAACAGATGGAACATGTTATATCTGTTCGCAGGGTCTGATGCAGTAAATGGCTTTCCAAGTGGCTACGTGTAATATCAGGGTGCAGAGATGATTATCTGCGAGGTTTGCGGCAATGAGATACAAGCAGGTGCGGTTGTCTGTCTCTTTTGCGCCAGCCCCCAGGCGGTTGAAGCGCGGGGCAAAAGTGAAACACGAACATTTACTCACCGTACAGTAAATCTTGAAAGGGGAATGCCGTTTGTCGAACCTGCAATGCAGCATTTGCAGACAGTATTACGGGAAGCGCGGGAGTCGAAAGTTCAAGCTCTCACGTTGATTCACGGTTATGGCTCTTCGGGAAAGGGTGGGGCTATTCGCAAAGAGTGTCGTAAGACCCTTGATTATATGTGCTGCAGAGGCGAACTCAACAGCTTCATTCCCGGCGAGGATTTCAACCGCCGTAACGGCCCGGTTAAGGATCTACTGAAACGCTATCCGGATCTTTCGGAAAATAAAAATCTCAACAAAAACAACCCTGGAATAACCCTGATTATTCTGTAAACTTGATCCCAAGTTGTGGTTAAATATTAGTAAGGGCCATTGTATTCTCTCCCCGCGGCGCAATTTCTCATCGGTTTTCTTCTGCATAAACCAAAAAACTGTGTCCCCGCTTGTTTTATCAGGATGTCTTTTGATATGCTTTTCTACAAGTATTGACCGCACATTTCCGCCTTATTCC
>JBFHGS010000438.1:0-2138 GCA_041582995.1 Desulfopila sp.
TAGTTTACATGAAACTGCAGGCTATCTGAAAATGGTCAAAAATAACTGTTCCATTCTATTAAAAGGCCTTTTCAAGAGCAGTAACGATATCTTCAACCGGCCCAAGCTTATTTAGAACAGCCAGAGCTCCAACGTCCTTCGCTCGTTGCATAAGGACTCTGTCCTGATGATAACCTGTGAAAAAAATAACAGGGGTATTTCTACAGGCACGTATTTTCTCTGCAGTTTCCAGCCCATCCATCTCCCCGCCAAGACTCACATCCATCAAAATCGCACCGGGTCGTTCCCTCTCCTCTGTAACGAGAGCATCCTCCCCTGTACTTACGACATCACACACGCTGAAACCGAAGCTTTCAAGTTTTTTGGCAAGCATCATGCCTATCAGCACTTCATCCTCAACTATAAGTACTTTTTTTACCATAACTGTTCGCCTGCATTTCCCATGAGTATTGTCTTAAAGTGCTGATACATCAGGCCTAAATCCTTTTTGGCCTTACCTGCTCTTCAAACCTGATAGTGTACACTGTACCGCTATTACGCAATATCTCCATTGTTCCATGCAATTGTTTTTCGATAAGATTCACCGTAATCTGCATGCCGAAAGAACGAATCCGATAAATGTCAATATCCGGCGGTAAGCCGATCCCATCATCTCCCACCACCAGCTCCACCTGACCGTAAGGATTGCGGGTCAAATCAACAAAAATACGTCCCTCGCCACCAGCAGTAAATGCATGCTTGAGTGAATTGGTGACAATTTCGTTTACGGCAAGCCCGAGCGGCACAATACTATCTATGGATACAGGTATCTCTTCACACTCTATGTCAACTTTAATGAGATCTCCGATAACCATCGTTTTTACCAGTGCCGTCACCATCTCCCGCAGATACTGTCCGAGATCAATCTCCGCCAGATTCTGTGACTGATAGAGTTTTTCATGGACAAGCGACATCGCCCGAATCCGGTTTTCAGTCTCAAGGAAAAGCGTTTTCACCCTCTTGTCATCAATATCCATAGACTGCAGGTTCAACATTGAGATAATCACCAGCATATTATTTTTTGTCCGGTGATAGATCTCACGTAGCAGCACCTCTTTTTCATCCAGAGAGTCCTGCAACTGCAAGGTACTCTTCCGCAGTTTTTCCTCAATCACTCTCTGTTCTGAAATATCCATGAGAGTAGCGACCACAGCCGGCTTTCCCTTCCAGCTGGTAATGGCACCACCCACCAGTGCATCGAATATGCTGCCGTCTTTACGGACACAACTTACAATCGTTGGCTTCTCTGTTTTTTCACGAAACACACCAATAAAACCCAGGCGAAGACGTCCCCGCTCCTCCGATGCCACCAAATCAGCTACACTGAGTTTCCCACCGACCATCTCCTCAAGACTATAGCCAAAAATACGCAGCGCCATAGGATTGACATATTTTATTTCCATATCCTGAACTATGCCGAGACCAGCCAGTGAAGCATCCATGGCAATCTGGATCTGTTCCTCACTTTTGGCAAGAGCGTTTACTGCAAGCTTTCGCCGTTCACTTTCAGCATTCAGCTCAGCGATCACATTCCGTAATACAAAGTTTTTATTTCTGAGATCCCTTGTCCGTTCCTCAACTGTAAGTTCAAGTTGCTTAGCCTGGCTCGATTTTACATTTTCAACCAACTCCAGTTGCCTCACCATATCATTGAAGGAAGCAGCCAGAATTCCAAGTTCATCATTTCTATTTAAATGGCAACGCGTTGTCAGATCACCTCTGCCAACACGTAATGCTGCCTCGGAAAGTCTACGAAGCGGCGCGACGAAATAGCTCACCGCAAAAAACACAACAACCACAACAACCATCAAAAAAAACACGGCATTGGCCACAAATTTTTTCATGAGCAAATTGAGGGTGCCTGAAAGTGCCTGTTCTGTTCGCTCCACCGAAGAAATCAACTGCCTCTCTTTTGTGACCAGAACCAGGTGCCAGTTTAACTTGTGCAGGGTATGCTGATTCAGGATAAACCTGTCCTTACCCAATTGGACCTCTATAGCATCATTACTTTCCCCCAGAAGCAGAGGTGCAATCGCCTGGATTTCGGTCCTGACCGAATCAGCAAGCTCGTAATCAAAAGCACCATGCACATCTTTTAA
>JBFHGS010000439.1:0-2130 GCA_041582995.1 Desulfopila sp.
ACAACGTTATCTCTTCCGTCTGTGACGCATAAAGACTGGCTTGATCTCGACTGGGCTCTTGATCATTCTGTTGATTATGTTGCGCTTTCATTTGTCCGGACCCCTGAGGAGATTGAACAGGTTAAGGAGCATATCAAAAAATCGGGTAAGCGTGATCTGCGGGTAGTCGCTAAGATCGAAAAACCTGAGGCTGTGAAAAATATCAGAGATATTATCAGTGTTTCTGATGCAGTGATGATTGCCCGTGGTGATATGGGTGTGGAGCTACCCGCTGCGAGGGTGCCGAGAATTCAGCAACAGATAATCCGGTTGTGCTGGGAACTGAACACTCCGGTTATAACAGCTACTCAGATGCTGGATTCGATGACCGTTAATTCACGACCTACCAGGGCTGAAGTGACAGATGTAAGTATGGCCATCAGGGAAGGTACCGATGCGGTAATGCTTTCACAGGAGACTGCTACCGGAATTGATCCGGTTAATGTGATTCGTACTATGGCTTCCATAATCTGTGAAGAAGAACAGTATACAGGTTTGAGCGGCGAGCAATACGAGCAGTTACTGAGTGACTCTGCCGGCAATCCAGCCCTGACTGCCGTTGCGGGACTCTCAGACACAACTGCAGTTATATTGTTAGATAAAAAAGGAAAACTCTATCCGCTTTTGTCGAAATGGAACAGGAAAGTACCTTCGCTCCTGGTAACAGGCTCAAAACACATGGCACGACATGCAAGTCTTTACTACAATATTGTTCCAATGATCTGCAGAGAGGAACTCGGGCACGAAGCCATGATAAAAAAAGCGATGGATATCGCCATGGAATGGGGGTATATCCGTGGAGGAGAGAGGGTAGCTGTTGTGGACGGCCGACGAAAGACGCGTAGTGGGCTTGAGCAGGTTGGTGCCCTGCAGATTATTACTGTTCCTCTTCACTAATGACTACAAGTTACATGATATTCAGGACGACCTCTTGGGTTACCAGGCAGATTGACGATAGCCTTTAAAAGCTAACCTGCATCTCAACGGGTGGCAATGGAAAGCGAAAATCATGACAAAAACAGAGTTTCAAGTCTGGTTCAAAAAAAAGCGTGAGATGATTGCTGTTGTTCTCGCTATGCTGCTTATTCTGGTATCGATTATTCTCGGTTTGGTTATCAGACAGAGCAATACCAACGGAACAGAAGAAAACACAACCGGAATGCCTGAAAGAGTCAGGATGAATGTAGACCCAAAAGAAGGGGAGGGGGATTCGGCACAACAGTCTACAAAGAAAACAACCGCATCGTTTTTTCTCAAACCATCCCCTGATGAAGTGCTTGATATTATAAAAGAGCTCGGGGATGCTGATCTGCCTGTAGCAAACCAGAAATATACAGGACTTCGGGTAATGTGGCCTGTGTACTTCTTTCAGATTCTCAGCCAGGAGGCAAACCGTGTACGGGTGCTGCTTGATGTTACCGAAGACGGTTTTGGTGTGACCATTGAAACAGAGATAGATACCGGGCAGTTTCCTGAAATTATGAATACGGAGCGCGGCAGGAAAATCTGGGTTGCGGGTGAGATACAGGGTGTTGATATTACCGGAACCGGCAGAATACTCATGCTGACAGAAGAGGTTCGTTTTCAGGAAGGTCTGCTTGATGCAATAAAGGGTTCATCTTCGACAGCAGGCGAAACAGAGCATGAAGTGCAGCAGGAGCAGATAGAGCCAACACCTGATTCGATCGACACTATGAAGGAAGAGGAAGCATCACAATAAATTTTGCCCCGCCGCTGGGGCTTGAATCAATAGATATCGTACCACCGTGTTCTTCTATTATCTGTTTCACTATCGCTAGCCCGAGTCCGGTTCCATCTGCTCGTGAGGTAAAGAAAGGCTCAAAAACCTTCTCACGGTCTTCCCGTGGTACGCCCCGGCCGTTATCACTTACCGAAATACTGATGATCTCACCGGTATCTCCGCCTTTCACCTCTTCAGCCTCAACTTCAATTATTTCACGTCCCGGCGGGCAGAAAGCCATGCCGTTCTGGATAAGATGGTTGAGTACCGTAAACATTTGTCGTTGATCCGCCCATATGTCTATAGTTTCATCAAAAAGCACGTCAACCCGCGTTGAAAGAGGCCAGGCA
>JBFHGS010000440.1:0-2122 GCA_041582995.1 Desulfopila sp.
ACCATTTTTCGTAGGTGATAATTACTGAAAAGTCATCAGCTTTTCCAGACAGGGAAATGACAACTCTGAAACACACTTCTAAAGTGTTACAACAGTAATAATATTGTTCATTAAAAGGCAAATAACAGCTACAGCAGTTCAGCCTCAATTGCCAGTTCCAAGAAACATTCCAGACCGTAAACCAGCCTCCCATGAAATTCTTTACGTAAACTCACATGCGATAAACTCTCCCGGAGCTTTATCACGCCTGTCGTTTTCCGACTCTGCAGGTGCAGGTGTCACAAATCGAAGCAATCCACAAAAGAACTCTGCGTAATGCAGAGGACAGGCACTATTGAGTTGTCTCAAAAAAAGCCTGACCATCTTCAGCCCCACACACCTCCCCGAACTCCATGCACATCTTTGCTACAAGTTATTTGTGGCAATACGTGTACTCAAGTAAATACACCCCCCTTTCACCTTGTTTCTCTAATTTTCCCAATATATACTTGTGAGATACGAAAATATCTATTCAGACCCTCATCCACGTTGACACAACCCGGCAAACAGAGAATAATTTATTGATATACTGAACAATAATTATTCCACTGGTGACGTGTTAGCACTCTTGTAAAAATGACCAAGGTCTAATCATGAACCCTTTACTCAGATCTGCCCCCTGCTGCATCTTTATATGTATTGTTGGATGCTTGTTGTCAGTACCGATTTTCACCTCTGCTGAAGAGACAATTGATGAAATTACCTTTCTCAATTGGAGTGAATATATGGACCCCGCACTCATCGAGAAATTCGAGGAACAATATCATATCAAAGTGCGGATAATAACTTTTGACAGCGATGACAACCGAACAGCTATGCTCGTTGCCACTGGTGGCAGAAATGTTGATGTAGCTCTTATTGACGGGCAAAGCATTGAAGCCTACCGACGCAGAGACTGGCTCGCCCCCGTTAACGAAAGCGTTATACCTAACATTTCGCACATCGATTCCAAATGGCGCATAGCCTACACTGGTGCCGAGGAATATTCCGTACCCTATTTCTGGGGCACAACCGGCATTGTGTACCGGACAGATCTTGTTCCCACTCCTATTACCAGCTGGATGCAGATTTTCAGACCGGAACCGCAGCTGCATGGCAAAATATTCATGCTTCCCCAGAGCCGCGAACTCATTGATATTGCCCTGAAAAGTCTTGGACATTCTGTTAACGCAACTGATAAAGCAGCCTATGAGGAGGCGCATAAGTTACTGCTGGGCCAGAAACCATTTGTAAAAAAATATGATAATCTTTCTCTCAATAAGAACTCTGCTCTAATCAAAGGATCAATCGTTGCCGCAGCAACATACAACGGAGATGCCTTGGCACTGATTAATATTGATAAGAATATCAAATACGTTACCCCGGAAGAAGGAGGCGTGCTCTGGGTTGACTATCTTGTGATTCTGGCCAAAAGTGAAAAGAAGAAAGCCGCTGAAGCCTTTCTAAACTTTTTGAATATCCCGAAAAATGCAGCTCAACTTGCCCAATTTGTGCACTATGCTTCACCAAATAGAGAAGCGGAAAAACTGCTGCCACAGGAGTTTTTAAATGACGCAACCATTTACCCTTCAGCAGAAATACTCAAGAAGTATGAGCTTGAACATAATCTTCCGCCGCGAATCCACAGAGTTCGGACAACTATCTTTGCAGATGTGACAAGCGGAAAAATATAATGAAAATACGTAGTAAAATTATAATAATCTGTCTGCCGATGGTGATTATACCTCTGTTGCTGCTTGGCATATTCAGCTTCATCAGAGTGGAAAATGCTGTCCGTGATTCGGTTCTCAACGAAAGGGCAAACCTCCTGGACCAGATGACAGATCAGGTAACACGAACGCTACACACAATTGAAGCCAATACTCAGTTGTTTTCCAGCTCGAAACTGCTGGAAAGATATCTCATAGTAGACGATTGGGAAAGATATTCCCTGTTCCTCCCTTCTCTCATAACTCTATTTCAGGGCTACCAGAAAGCCTATCCTGAATATTTCGAATTCCGCGTGCTGTTACCGGACGGTTATGAAGACTGTCGCGTAACGACAACAGACATTCCCAACACAACTGATAACGAAGCTGAAAGC
>JBFHGS010000441.1:0-2077 GCA_041582995.1 Desulfopila sp.
ATGACCTGACGTATTGTTGCAGTGAGCGTGGTTCGTAAAGAACAGTCCAGTTCCTCACATATTTTCTTACAAACAATGGTTAAGAGTAGCACTTGAAGGTACGGTGCGCAGGGATTTGCAGAACCCGGCGCACAAAAACCTTTGCCTTTCAGGGGTCTAAAGAGATAAGATTTAGATATGAATGCTGCGAAATACAGGTGACTGCAGTAATTGTATGCACCATGTATACAACCGCTTTTCCGATTCCTGACTGCGGCGCTTTTCAGAACCTGTGATTGCTGTAGTTATCACACACAAGAAAACACTTTCATGTAGGATATCATATGAATATCTGTCTGCTGAAGCGAATTCTAAGTATCAGGTTGTTTCTCCTTGTGTTGTTTATTGCAGAGACAGGTTACTGTGCCGAACCGCAGATACTTACCTTTGGAATTGTTCCGCAGCAGTCAGCCACGCGTCTCGCTAAACAGTGGACCCCGTTACTACGATATATCAGCGACCAAACAGGTCTGACGGTAATTTTCAAGACAGCACCGGATATCCCCGCATTTGAAGAGCGTGTTGTCAACGGGGAATATGACATTGTCTATATGAACCCTTACCACTATACGGTTTTCAGCCAATATCCCGGTTATATTGCTATTGCAAAAGAGAAGGATAAAAAAATTCAGGGTATAATTGTTGTTCAGAAGGAGAGCCCTGTTCAGGATATTGCTGAGCTTGCCGGAATGTCGCTCGCATTTCCTGCCCCTGCTGCATTTGCGGCCAGCGTTTTACCCCGTGCGGCATTTTTGAAGAAAGGGATTGATATTACGCCTGTATATGTATCTTCACACGATTCAGTATATCTCGCTGTGAGCAAGGGGCTTTTCCCGGCAGGCGGTGGAGTGCAACGTACTTTTAACAGCATGCCGGATAACATTAAGGAAAAACTACGGATACTGTGGCAGACAGAGGCGTTTACGCCACATGCTTTTGCAGTACATCCCCGCGTACCAGCCGAAACACGTGATACGCTACAGCAGGTCTTGGTAAACATGGCTGCTGCCCCTGAAGGTGCTGCGTTACTTGCCGGTGCAAACTTTAAGGAATTACAGACCGCCGTGGATAGCGACTGGGACGATGTGCGTGCTCTCGGAATTACCATGCTTACCAATCTGAAAAAACAATAACCGGTGCTGCAGAGATACTCAACATCACCAGTTGCCCTTAGATAAGAGTGCTTTCTTCGATGAAATTCAGAAAAACATTTCGTCTGAAAACTGTCCTTGGTATAGCCGCAATAGAGGCTTTGCTCCTCTTTATCATCGGCTGGAGCAGCCTGAATTACCTCGAACAGTCGAACGTAAAAAATCTGACCGAACATGTCCAGACCACTGCTCAATTGTTTTCCACTACAGCTAAGAATGCATTACTGGCAACAGATCTGGCCTCGCTGGAAGTGTATGTTCAGGAACTGATAAAAAGCCCCGGTATTATTTACAGTCGGGTAATCAGTTCTGATGAGGGAGTGCTGGCTGAAGCAGGAAATGGAGCAGTTTTGCAGCGGCCATTCCATGAGGATCACAGATTTGAAGACGTTGACGATAATACGTTTGACGTGAAAGCAGAGGTTAGCGAGGGAGGGTATGTTTACGGGCATGTTGAGGTGGGTCTGGCGACGGCGTATCTCGATCAGCTGATTGCTGATGCGCGTAATCAATTCATTTTACTTGCAGGGCTAGAGATGATTCTGGTTGCGCTTTTCTCCATTGGGTTGGGCTATTTGCTCACACGACAGCTTGATGGGCTGGTTGAGGCAGCACGACGTCTTGCCATAGGTGAGTTTGATTATAAAATTCCGGTAAGAACTCGCGATGAACTCGGGCAGACGGCATACACCTTTAACCGTATGTCCGAAGAGCTGAAACGGACATATGGCTCATTATCGACGGCCCTGCTTGAGGCGACTGAAAAAAGCCAGGAACTGCAATTGAGCGAGGGACGCCTGCGCGGCATTATGGATAGCGTGATCGATGCTCTGATCACAATTGACAGGCGCGGCAGCATAACAATGTTTAACCCTGCAGCACAGAAA
>JBFHGS010000442.1:0-2022 GCA_041582995.1 Desulfopila sp.
AAAAAATCAGAGAGTGGGTTTTGTTGTCAGTTTGTCCTTAAATCTCTCGTTTACCTGATAGACAAAAGCGAGTACTTCGGCAACAGTCTGGTACAGTTCAACAGGAATTTCATCACCGACCGGAACCTTTGCGAGAAGTTCGACGAGATTTGGGTCTTCATGGATGTGAATCCCTGCTTCACGGGCAGTTTCTACAATCTTTTCTGCGACGACACCTTTCCCGCTAGCGATAACCTTAGGCGCACTCGGGTTTTTCTCATCGTAGATAATGGCAACAGCCTTCTGAGCTCCTTTGCGTTCTGTCATGATTATGCTGTGGTATCCAGTACAGATTTTCCTGCAGGTATAATATGTCGAATCAACTCTGTTGCTGGTTCTTCAGCATCAGCTGCAAAAGAAATGCCGAGAATAGGGGTATCAGATATTGCATCTTTCAGTTCATCGCTGAAGCTTGCTATAAAATCAGCTTTTTCCTGAGAGTCGGTGTGGAAACGAATAAACAGACCTTCCTGATTATGGAGAAAATCAACAGTTATATTTCCAATGTCAGTGAGTTTGAGATGAAGTGAAAAACGATATTCCTGCTCGTCATAGCCGTTCTTGCCTGAGTCTTCATCCTGTCTTCTTTCAATCAGGAGAAAGCCTTGTTCCAAAAAAGAGAGCGGTAGTGGAAATATGAGCTGCTGGGTTGTGTCCGCATGTAATTGTGCGAGTTGGAAAAATTCAAGGGTGCCGAGAAGGCGACCGGCATTCTCGCCAATGTTACCTTTATTCTGGAAACTATGCATAACTTCAAGCAGTGCCGCTTTGAGGGATGCTGCTGCTTTGGCATTCTCGCCACGTGAAAGAGCGTTTTCGAGTGAGAGCCCAAGTTTGTCAACAAGTTGCTTGAGTACAGCACCTCCGTCGCTACCACTTAGATCACTTTTCTGCAGACCAAAGAAACTCTCGAGCGCCTGCTGTGTTTGCTGGCTCAGGCTGTTAAAAATTGACGCTGGTTGCTGGAGCGATTGAAAGAGGGTGCTGATGTCGATGGTGTTGCCAACCAGGGTAAGTGAGCGACCGAGGAATTGGTTGAGTGTATCGCTTACGATTTTCAACTCAAGCTGAGGAGTGGTAGACAGCAGTTGAAGTTGCAGGGCCTGACCTGGTCTCAGGGAGGCATCTGATTTTGCCATCAGTTGATTGTCACCGACCTGAAGAATAAAGCGGTTGTCTGCTCTGGCCTCGAGAACCAACGCTTTCAACAACTGACCCGGCTTTGGTAAAGCTGTATCCAGTGCCTGTTGCTCACCTGTAGTGGCAGTGGCGGGCTGGGTGCCGGCGGGTTTCCCGAAAAGCTGCAGCGATTGTAATGGTGAGATTATATTCATACTTTCATATCGGCCCTGAAAGCTGAATTCTTAAAAAAGAATCTGATTGTTCCTCATGCTCAGCTCTGAAGTGTGAGGAGCGAGGTGAAATCAACATAAACTACAGTTCCGGTGCGAATATGGTGCATATTTTTACTCTATATCCCTTTCTGGTGATCCTGAAATTTCAGTTTGATCAGTTGAGGGCCGAAGGTGAGGCGTGAACTGCATTCGTCGAAGGCACGCCTATGAAGCAGTGTCTGCAGCATATTTGGTGACCAAAATACACGGTATTGCATACTCCAAACACCTGACTCCTCATTATTTTCGCTGAAAAAGAGGAGTAGGTGTCAATCCATTTCAGGATATTGTTACTGATCTCGGTAAAAGTGACATCTCCATTACAATATCATCTGATACACACATGTTGAAGTTTGAAAGTAACAACCAGCGTGGTTCAATGATAACTGCTGCAGCAACAGGAGGACTGGTGGTAAAAAAGAATTTTCCTCCGGGACAGGGCAACCCGCTTGAGGCATTACGAGGTCTGGACTTTTTCACGAAGCTGTCGTCGTTGCTCCCAGAGGCAGTTTGTGATGATGGCATCACGGTTTTTCTGATTGATATCGTCGAAATGTAAGGCTATATGCCAGCGGCCACCACGCAATCT
>JBFHGS010000443.1:0-1953 GCA_041582995.1 Desulfopila sp.
AGGAGCTACCATCGGCTCCCCCTTAACCGCCTTTGCCATGGAGATCTTCGGACCTCAGGCATTTTACGGCAGTATCTGCGCAATGCTGAGCAGCATAACACTGTTTTCTCTATGGCGCTTAACCCAACGAGCCGATGTCGAGGCGGAAGACCGCGGTAACTTTGTTGTCATGGCCTCAAGTCCTTTAAGTGCTGCTCTTAACCCGGATGTGGAGCTGCACACAATAGAGGCCGCAGCTGAAGAAGGTACGGAAAGTATGCATTCAAGCTTTGAAGATCTGGCCTACGAACTTCAAACTACTGAAAGTGACAGTACTCTCAAAGAGAACTGATTCACCGCACTGCTTTGAACCCCAACTTCGGGTCCCGACAGCTCTGAAAAAATTATTTTTCTGCCAGGGGCAATGGAATTTCCATACGGTTGACCACACCATGCTGCACGTAATCGACAATCAATGTTTTCGGCTCGGCAATATTCGGCAAGAAGGCGCTACCCTCCATTCTTCCGCCCGGAGCCAACTCTATGTTTTTAAGCACGCGCAGCATAAAAATACCTTTCGCCTGTGCTCTATCTTCGGCTGAGGATGCAGATGCTGCACCGGAAAGAAGCCCCACGATAGTTCCGCCATACGGAATAACCTGGCCAGCAGCAATTCCCGCTGCTGTCTGAGCAACATCACCTGCCAGTTCAGTTCCAGGATCTGGCGGAGCAATAATCTGCTCATACACCGCGGCTGAATCTATATAGCGTCCATTCTGATTGAGCAACTTAACGTTCATGACAATAAACGGTGTACCACTTGTATTTTTCAGTTCGAGTACAAATTCACTCCAACCGGGGTCTTCAATCAAAGTGTCGTCATCGCCCTGGTGAACAATCCGCATAAGGCTCACTTCCATATCAACCGATACTACCCGAATAGGTTTATCCATTGCATATTGAGATGGGTGTTTACCAACCTGAGGACCACCACAGCCGACAAAAATCATCGGCAGAATAAACAACCACAGAAGAGCACAGAAACGCTGTACCATTGATTATCCTCCAGAAATATGAGCCCGAAAAAATCAACATCGTTTTCGGGAAAGACTATTGCCGAAAACCATTGCTGTCAATTTCAGGGTACCTGATGAAAAGATTTTTTTCAAAGGAGTCCCGGCAGATGCTCCTTTCACCCTTTTCTCTTTGCTCGCGCCGCCTCACTTTATGATTACTTCTTGACCTTTTGCTGAAACAATGTCTTAAATCCGCCTGAAGGCAAGCAAGATCCATATACTGTGAGATAGAAAACGCAGGCACGAACACAACCTGAACAATCATGTGCTGATCCTGTAGAAATCAGAGAAACATTGAGGAGCATAGCTATCACACCATGAACGAAGCAAACGATACTACTATTCCAATACGTAGAATTCTGATTCTGGCAACAGGTGGCACCATCGTCTGCTCTGAAACAGAAGCCGGTCTCCGCCCCCACTATACAGTCGAAAAGTTGATGGAATTTATTCAGCCTGCCTGCAGACAACATGTTATTGAAGGCAAGACGATCATGAATATCGACAGCTCCAACATGGTACCTCAAAACTGGGTGGATATAGCCAGGGTTATCGGAAAAGAATATGAAAATTACGACGGGTTTGTTGTCACTCACGGAACTGACACCATGGCCTATACAGCCTCAGCTTTGACCTATATCCTTCAGGATCTCAATAAACCGATAATCCTCACAGGTTCACAATACTCGCTGATTGATTCCAGAACGGATGCAATCCAGAACCTTAATGATGCCATATTGTTCGCCTGCGAGGAACTTGCCGGTGTATTCATTGCCTTTGACGGAAAATTAATAAACGGCACCAGGGCAATTAAAACCAAAACACGAAGTTACGATGCCTTTAACAGTGTAAATTTTCCACCTGTTGCCGTCGTTAAACATAACAGAATCCGCTACAA
>JBFHGS010000444.1:0-1921 GCA_041582995.1 Desulfopila sp.
AGTGAAAAGTGTTGGTAAGGTTCCGTCTGTAGAGGGCGATGAAGTCAATTATCACGTAGTTTTACAATCTGAAAATTGGAGGATGAAATGAGTACGTTGCAGAATTGTGGTTGTGGTTGTGGTATTTCCCCAAAAGCTATTTTTTCCTGCTCCGGTGCTGCTGATGTTGGCGAGCTTACAGACCGGGTAGCCAGAAGTCTGATGAAAGCCGGAAACGGTAAGATGTTTTGTCTGGCAGGAATTGGCGGCAATGTCAGCGGGATCATCAAATCCACAGAAGCCGCACCGAAAATTCTCGCCATTGACGGCTGTGGGTTGAATTGCACAAAAAAAACTCTTGCGGCAGGCGGCTTTACAGAAGTGATACATCTTAACCTTATGGACCTTGGTTTTAAAAAGGGAGAAACTGATGTCGACACGGAAAGTATTAATAAGGTAGTCAACCATATATCTACATTTTTTTAGGTAACCATTGTGAAAATCACTTACTCTTCCAGCACCATCAGAAGACTCCTTTTCCTGATGTGTTTTTTATTGCCAACTGCGGTCTCTGCTGAGGAGATGCCGCAGTCTATACCGGTACCCGGAATGGTTACCATGGTCGATATCGGCGCCCAGGCATGTATACCTTGCAAGATGATGGCCCCTATCATGGAAGAACTGGAGAAAGAATTTAACGGTAAGGCCGCTATTGTGTTTATTGACGTCTGGGAAAATCCCGGCGCCGGTGATCCTTTCGGAATTAAGCTCATTCCGACCCAGATCTTCTACGATACCAAAGGCAATGAAACTTTCAGACACGAAGGATTTATGGAGAAGGCTGCCATCATCAGCGAATTAAGCAAACTCGGAGTCAAATAATCAATGGATCAGATTTTTCTGGCCATACATCCGTTGATAAGCCAGGGTCTCCTGTTATGAGGCCTTGGTTGCTTTCTGTGAGCATGGTCAATATCAGCAACACACATTCCACATTCATCACGCCACATTCCAAATTAAACAAAGCGCTATAAGCAGTGTCTGTCATACATGATAACATGTACAAACCAGGTGGTTGCTGGCCAAAAATTCGAACGAGAACTTCACTACTTCACAATCAGGATGTCACTCACCTGAACCCGATCCCACCTTCGATAAACAACCTTCAGGCATTTCGGGAGCTGAAAACCATCGTGAAAGTGTCGTAAATCATTGTACTGCATGCAGACTGGCTCGCTATCCAGTTTCCCTGGAGACAATCAACCTGTATTCAGCATTTTTTATTCAGCCAATTTTTTTCAGAGAGGACTCAACAAATGGTTATTCAACTCACACCGGAAGAATTGCAAAAAATGAGGCAGATCTTGCTCGATAACGACCCCAAAGAAGCATTAGACCTCGTTAAAGTCTTTTATAAACGTGTAACGGAACAGATGAATAAGGGGATGAAATCTCATCTCAGCAACGGATAATTTACTACAATCTGATTACCCCAATTTGTCAGCAAGCATGGTGAGGGGCGCACAACGATTCACGTTGTAACCATTCAGTATGAGATTGAATGCTGTGTTTGATCGCGTTGCCTGCGACAAATGCAATTCACGCCTCACTTTTCACTCCTCCCCTCACCTGTTCATAGTGAGAGTCCGGGGTAATCAGAGAATACAATAGCATATATTATCAACACAATAGCAGCTTCAACCCAACACGGTCACTCTCATAACAACACTGTAAAAATATAACCATTGACAATCGCAATTTGAGAGCTACAATACATCGCTAAATGGCGATATATGAATATATGAGAGACCTAAATGAAAACATTCATACGAGTAATGAAAGCACTGTCCGATCCGAACAGGGTACGGGTAGTCAAACTCCTGCAGACAGAGGAACTGTGTGTCTGTGAGATTCAGGAGGTCTTGGGATTAGCTCAGTCTAC
>JBFHGS010000445.1:0-1837 GCA_041582995.1 Desulfopila sp.
GCTGATTATCCCTTCACGATTAGTGATAATCAACATGACCGGCGCCTGACCGATAGCCTCACTCAGCAATTCTCGTTCTTTCGTTATTTCCCTCTGCTCACTTATATCTCTGAAAAACGCGATAACACCTGAGCACTCCCCAAGGTGAAAAACAGGGTACACCCTGAGAGAGACATACCGTTCCCGGCCATCCGGCAATACGATTTTTCCGTCCCTGCTTTCCTGGGAACAGTGACTTTCCATCGCCAGCTGAATCAAACACCCCTGTCCCTCATGTGCGGAATCAAGGCTCTGATGCCTGAAAATATCCTGCAACGGCACCCCCATCACTTCCTCATACCCCTGAAGGCCCAGGATACGAAGACAGGCGTCGTTATTAAACGAACATGTGCCATCTTTCTCAACACCCAGAATTCCCTCTTCGGTGGCATCAAAAAAGAGCAGCAAACGCTGTTCACTTCGCTCCAATTCGTTGTATGCCTGTCGGCCACGCGCATCCATGCGGTTGATACCGTCAAGCAGCAGATCGAACTCATCCCGTGAATGCAGATTATTTCTGTTAAGGGTGACTGGCTGTTCCCTTCCGGCAATATTCTGATATTCAACCTGGCGGGCAATAGAAACCAGATGTCGGGTCACAAGTCGTTGAAAAAGTAATAATGTTAAACCACCGAGCACAAAGACCTTCAATGCGTTTGCCAGCAGGATCTGCACAAATTTATCCATAATTTCAGCCCTGAGAGGCGTAACGTCAGTTGCGATCTGTATAACACCATCACCACCTGTTATTGATGGTGCTGTCGGACGTAAAGGCGTGGAAACCCGCAGGACATTTTTATTGGAGGTGTCGACATGATACCAGATATCTTCGCCAGCTTTACTGACTGCAGCGCAGGCAACGCCGGGTTGCCGGCTTAACTCGGCAAGAATCACCTGTAGAAGCTCCGTATCGTTTTTCTCAACGCAATTGGCAAGTAACCCGGATCGGGAGTGAAGCAGCCGTTCCATGGAACATTGTATACCTTGCTTTGCTTCGCGGTATTCAGTCTGAACCTGCCACCAGGAACCTGCCAGGGCGGCCACTGAACACAATAGAACCAACGAAAGTACAAGTTTCTCAGCTATCCGGGTTGTGAGGAAATTCATTTCGTTTTCAGCAGAAACATGCCGGTTGCTGATGCGGCCGGACATAGATAAACATCGAAAAATGGTATACGTTCACTATCTTAAAAAAGATTGAGGTAGCAGCCTGTGCGGGATATATCCAACACGCCTGACACGCATTTCGTTTACCATTTTTCAAAATATTTACAAATAGGCATACCTGCCCATATATACTAGGTATTTTTACCTATGCGCTTGCCTGAGAAGAGACTTTACAATTACGAGGAGTTTGGGAAAAGACCCTTGCCGGACAGCCTCGCCAGCGCCGGCTCATTGTTAATGAACCAGACTCGTTCCCAAATATTCCGGAGCCAGAATAAAATTTATTTTGCACATTCTTTTCTGTCATTTGAACCACAAGGTAGACATCGGTGGTACATCAAGTCCCGAAACTGAAGGAGTAGAATTCTTTCGCCAGCTCCTTCGCTTCACTTATATGACAGGGCGGCTCTGATTTATCTATAAGATGAAAGGTCACCGAAAATGTTCGCAGCAGGAGTTCCAGTTCCTGCCATTCCTGTCGGTTACTCACTTCAAGTCCCTCTTTCGTGCACCAGTCACGTCTGCGCCACTGGCTCAACCAACTGCCTGCACCATCCTTGAGATAACCTGATGTCGTATAAATATGTACAGGAAGAGCACGCTTGAGTTCACGCAGTGCTGAAATAGCCGA
>JBFHGS010000446.1:0-1803 GCA_041582995.1 Desulfopila sp.
GTCATGCGTAGTGAGGTCAAGGCATGGGAATTAAAAAGGAACGGGATGCAGGCTAGGGTTAACTGGCAGTTCACTGCAGAAGATGCCCGAATAAAACTGAAACGTCTTTATCCAACACTTATTGCGTGACATGACACTAGATTGGAAAAGTAAAATTTCAAGACAGGACAACTCTTCTATTGCCATAACAACAGAATGGAGCCGCTGGTAATAAATCAGGAAGAGAACTGGAGAGCTGCGTTAACCTTCACAGCAAGGAAAGAAAACTACCACACGAGAAGTAATGGGAAATGGCCGGTGAAGATATTCATATCTACCGACCATTTTGTATCAGCAAATAGCCAGGAACATCAGCCACATTTTCTTTTTCTTTGTAAAGAACATAAAATTACGAGAGCAATACCAAACACGGTACATGATGCCGGTTCAGGTACAGGAGTGGTTGACACTATTTCATAGCCAAGGTCGACAAACGACGCCCAGGTTACATCACTAATCGTATAATATGAATCAAGATCAGTCCATCCAAGCATTAACGTGTCATAGTTATTATATGAATCGTATTCCCAGTGAGCGTTAGCGGTTCCATCCCCACCATCGTCTTCAACAGGGACATAGGTTGCGTCAGGATCAATTGTTGCCTGATATACTTCTAAGGCATTTGCACCGGTATACTCGTAAGAATCCTCAGTGTATAGTCCGTTGGCCTCCCATAATGTGCCAAATCCGATAACATGAGCAATCTCGTGTAGTGCAACTTCAAAAAGAGTTTCTGAATCTACAAGAAACCAAAGGTCAGCCACATCATAGATCATCAGGCCTTCAGTAGCATAGACATAATCATAGGTTCCCTCTGAATCTGTTGTGTCCAGGGTAACGGCGGAACCAGCCAGTATACTATTTTCACCATCAATATAGTAAAATCCAACTTCTATCTCCAGACCGTCCAGATCTACGTCACCTTGATAATCGAGGTTATCTGACCAAAAATCAGCAGCCTCTTCAAAAACATCAGCAGCCGCTTGTAAAAGAGATTGCAGGGGGGATGAGTAGTCTGAATCATATATTTTCGAATCAAACACAAGACTGATAGTGAAAGACGACGCCAGAACAGTAGAAACACCCAGCGATAAAATCATGGATAATACCGTTATACTTCCCCAAATACACTTTCTCATATCACATTCCTTTATGGTGGGGGCTGAAATAGTATTGTGCGGAAAAACACGAACGATCCTGAACCGCAAATTACACATGTAAATAGCAGCTTACACGATATACGGCAACGCATGTACCGTCTCAGTATGCAACAGTATGTAGCCCGGAAGATACCTGGTTGATACTGCAAGAGTGGTGGTGGAAGATTACTTAAAATTGAATGCCATATTGAGCGATGATGATGTTACATGCCTATGATACGCGAACCAAGCACAGATCTGACCAATTCGTGTAGAGATCCCTCCTGTCGACCTGCTTGACAGGCCATATTCATCATCATTGTACTATTGAAATCTTATTGACAGCCAGTGCCATTTACCAGTAATAGCCGAGTTGTACTCCTCACTCACTCCGCCGAAAAAACAGGAGAAATTGATGTGATTTTTTTTCGAATGTCTTGAGATTGACCTTGCTCGTATTCCCGAAGGATAATTGATTACAACTTGAACCTGTACGCCATAAAATTATGCAGAAATTCATTGATCTACATTTAAAGGCAAAAGGATTAGAACAATACGGCTTACCCGACATTGCGTATCCGATAACAATAGATGACTTCTCTACTGCTCTGGAAGATGAAGGCGA
>JBFHGS010000447.1:0-1750 GCA_041582995.1 Desulfopila sp.
GTTCAGCAGCCGTCTTTTCAATAACCTCAACAACCTCTTGCTGACCACCGGTTGCTACCACAGGAACATCAGGTTTTATTATACCAGCTTTCTCTCCGGCAACTTCCATGAGAGTATTACCAAGATACGCTTCATGATCCATGCTGATGCTGGTTATAACAGAAACAAGCGGAGTAACGATATTGGTAGCATCCAATCTGCCACCTAGACCTGTCTCCAGAATCACCAGATCGAGATCTGATTCAGCAAACCAGAGCAGTGCCAACGCTGTAGTAAATTCAAAGTAGGTGATGGTATCCTTACCCAGTACCTCGGCAATTTTGCCGGCTATACGGGCAAAATCCTCTTCACTGATGTAGGTATCGTTTATCCGGAAACGTTCCCTCACACAACTCAGATGTGGTGAGGTGTATAAGCCGACCCGGTAGCCGGACTGTTTCAGCACATTCAAGAGAGAGGCGCTGACCGACCCTTTACCATTTGTACCGGCGACATGAATGCATTTAAGCTGCTGCTCAGGTCTGCCTATATCAGCCAGAAACGAACGCATTGCCCCGAGACCGAGTTTAATCTTGTGCATCTGAAGATTATCGAGAAGAGCCAATGTTTCCTGATAGGTAATTGCCATTTCGTTATATATGCTCACAGAATATTATCTCATACAACAAAGACCGGATATGCAAATCACACATAGCCGGCCAAAGGTTTTACATCATCTATTCACCACGTCACAACACTTCAATTTCAGTACAGCATTAAAGAATTTTCAGTTTGGCATAGTCGAGATGCAGCGTCTTCAGTCCGTGCCTCTCAAAATTCACATCCAGGGAGCTGGGTAATGTTTTTTTCTTAACCGTGCCAACTCCAAAAAATGGATGCTGAACCTTGGTACCGACAGAAAGTTCGCTCATCATTACCTTTTTTTCTCTCTTCCTTGAAGCTGCCGGAATCGATGGCGATTCATAGCGAGGCTGCGGCTGGCTGAATCCTGTACCGTAACCCACTTCAATACGTTCGTACAAACTTGGGCTTATCTCTGCCAGAAAGGGCGACACACCCACCCGTTTAAATTGCCGATCTGGCGTCATCAGTTCACGCGGATAGGTCAGATAGAGGTATTTGCGGGCTCGCGTCGCGGCAACATAGAGCAGGCGGCGTTCTTCTTCCCATTGCTCGCCCTGCCCTGCAGAACCGTGGGGAAAACGACCATCGGCTAAACCCAGAACAAAGACTGCATCGAACTCAAGCCCCTTAGATGAGTGAATGGTTGACAAAATCATCTTTTCACTGCTGCTTCCGGACTGCGATTCCATATCCGGTGGATCAAGCGCTGTACTGTCGATAAAAGACTGCAGATCGTCATGGTCTGCCATGATGACCTTCAGCTGATCGAGATCTTTCTGTCTTTTCGGGTAATCGTCAGCATAGAGTTGTTCGAAGACAGGCTGATAATAGACCATGACGATTTCAAAAAGACCTGATGGCCGCTGCTCGCTGTCGTGCAGATCGCGAAAGAGCTGATTCAGATTCGCCAGCCCCTGCTGCCAGGTCTTGCCCGCAGGATATTTGGCAAGCGCGTTAAAGGGGTTTTCGGCAGCAGCAATGGTAGCGGTGATCTTCTGTGCAGTCTTAGGACCTACCTTATCGAGTTGCAGCAGGATACGATTCCAACTGAGGTTATCCTGAGGGTTCACAAGCAGTCGCATAAATGCCAGCACATCTTTCATATGTGCCGACTCAGTCAGCTTCA
>JBFHGS010000448.1:0-1620 GCA_041582995.1 Desulfopila sp.
GGTTTATCCGTCTCATATCCTGACTTCAGGTTCAATATCCGAAAATCCAATACTGAGCCTTTGTTACGATTGAATGTAGAAACCCGTGGGAACGTAGAGTTGCTGAAAGAAAAAACTGAAGAGTTGCTTCAGTGTATTCGTAATTAATTGACTGCCATTCTACGGGCAGTGAGGATCTTTTAGGTGTTAATTGTGCCAAAAATACAACCAGTTATTCTTGCAGGTGGTACCGGTTCAAGGCTTTGGCCGCTGTCCAGAGAACTTTACCCAAAGCAGTTGTTGCAGTTGACAGACCATACTTCGCTACTTCAGACGACGCTGCTTCGCGTTGCCGCTCTTTCTAATGTTCTCCCTCCAATTGTTGTTGTGGGGGAAGAGCATCGTTTTATTACTCAATCTCAGATTGATGAGTTGGAAACGACAATTCCTGAGTATGCAATTCTGTTGGAGTCTGTAGGACGAAACACTGCTCCTGCTATCTGTGGTGCGGTTGAGTATTGTAGTAGTAAAGGGAGTGAAAATGTCGTCATGCTGGTACTGCCAGCTGACCATATTGTCCAGAACTTCGAAGCTTTTCAGGTGGCTGTGAGCAGAGCCGCGGAACTTGCAGAAAATGGTTCGATCGTCACTTTCGGCATTACGCCGCAGCATCCTGAAACAGGTTACGGGTATATAGAGAAAGGTGATGGGGATGCTGTAAAATCATTTACGGAAAAACCGAACCTGGCGATGGCGCAGGAATATCTGGCCAGTGGCAAGTATTTCTGGAATAGTGGTATGTTTGCCTTCTCACTTCAGACGTTTCGGGATGAAATTCGGGAACATGCACCGCAAATATTTGCGAGCATGGTCGAGGCAGTTGAGAAGGGATCTGAAGACGGTAGTTTTTTTCGCTTCGACCCACGCTGTATGATGAACTGCCCCAGTGATTCAATAGATTATGCCCTGATGGAAAAGACCTCCTGTGCCTCTGTTGTGGTGGCCGATCTGGGTTGGAGTGATATAGGTTCATGGCAGGCATTGTATCAGGTGTTGGGGAAAGATGAGAATGGCAACGTCTGTCAGGGAGATGTCATGCTTGAGGATACGAGAAATTGTCTGGTTCGTTCAGAGAATATGCTGGTTGCGGCAGTCGGGTTGGAAGATACCCTCATTGTCGAGACTGCAGATGCTGTTCTTGTTGCTCCTCTTTCGCGGTCTCAGGATGTTAAAAAAATTGTCACCCATCTCAAAGAGAAAAAACGTAAAGAATTCAGCTTTCACAGTACGGTGCATCGTCCCTGGGGCAGTTATACGGTATTGGAAGAGCAGGATCGCTATCAGATGAAACGCATAACCGTTCATCCGGGGGCGAAGCTCTCCCTGCAAATGCATCATCATCGCTATGAGCACTGGGTGGTGGTTAAAGGCACTGCACGGGTTACCAACGGTGAGGAGGTGATGCTTTTGCATGAAAACCAGTCAACCTATATTCCGGCAGGAACGGTACACAGGCTTGAGAATCCAGGGGTGATAGCTCTTGACCTCATAGAGGTTCAGATAGGACCTTATCTTGGTGAAGACGATATTGTTCGCTTTGAAGATATATATGGCAGGGAAGAAGAATAGCTCAATCTCAGA
>JBFHGS010000449.1:0-1584 GCA_041582995.1 Desulfopila sp.
AATGCAGAGGGGGATCGTGAAAAAGCGCGGGATTTCCTGCACAGTATTCTATCAGTCAAAACACCTGATATCGTGATTACCAATGCCACTCTTGCTTCTCAGGAAGCAAAATCGATCCTGCAGGAGAACAATATTCCCCAATTGTTTATTACAGTGGGGGCGCCTGTTAGTGCGGGCATCGTCTCCCGGATTGGAGAACCGACGGGTACGAACCTCACCGGACGCCTGAATAGTCTTCCACAGGAGACAAAAATAAAGAATGTCATGCGGCTGCTGAACCAAATTAAAGGAGAGCAGCCTCTCAGATTTGGTATTATTCATACGACATATCCCTCCTCCGTCGGCGATACGGAAGCCCTGATTGAATTTGCAAAAGAGCATGATGATCTGCAATTTGTGACATATCCTATCGAGTATCGTAAAATACCTGAAAACACACGGGAATTGCTGGATGAAGTTCGGCAGGGTGTTCGGGAACTTGAGGGTCAGGTAGATTTCTGGTGGCAGGTCGCTGACCCGATAAATGAAATGCCTGAATTCAACCGTATACTTCAGCAAAACTCTGCACATCCGATTGCATTCAGCGTTACCGTCGATGGGGTGAATAATCACAATGCACTTCTGTTCATGCGGCCGGATCTGGTTGCATATGGTAAAGAGGCAGCTGAAATTGTCTACACTATCTTAAGTGGAACATCGGCAGGAACTATACCGGTAGGTTATCCTAAAAATTACCTGCTTGCACTGAACCTGAGTACCGCGCTCAAACTAGATATCGTTGTACCATCTGACATGCTTCGTCTTGCCATTAAACAGACCAATTTACAGGATTGATGCAATGCGATTACAAACCAAGCTTGCTCTGGGCATTCTGCCCATCGTCGCAGTCGCGATCCTGGGACTCGGATACTGGTCTGTAAAAACTGCCCAGGGAGCTCTTGAAGAAGCTACCCGGGTTTATATGACAAGTACCCTGATGTCGTTTGTCCAGAATGAAGTACAGCCTCGTGAGCAGCTGCTCAAAGAATATAACCTCCAAACTGTTCCTTCGTATGTTGAGCAGTATAAGCATGAAGTAGACAAGCTTGCTGGCACTCTTTATTCTTTGATAGTACGAAAGTACACCTCAGCTCAGCTCATGATTCTCACCCTTGATGGAGATGTCAGGTTATGGCTGCCCGAAAGGGAAGATAGAGCCGAAATAGCCCGTATTTGGAGAGATACGGTTAAGGAAAATGTTGAAAGTGATTATACAATCCACCATATTGCGTTGTCCGGAGAAAAACGAAATTATACTTCAGCGGTTTTTCAACCATGGAAATGGATACTCATCTTATCCATTGGGGACGATGAACTCAATATTCCGGGTAAACGGATACAGATCGCAACACTCCTGGCTGCTGGAATTACGATAGTCTTTATCTTTGCCTATATTTTTCTCTTTTTCCGGAAATTTGTAATACAGCCTATTTCCGGACTTAAAAACATTATTTCAGCTATCGAAAATCACGAGCGGACTCCTCGAGCCACAGAACATACTCATGATGAACTTGGTGAACTCACCATGGATATGGATAAGCTGGC
>JBFHGS010000450.1:0-1562 GCA_041582995.1 Desulfopila sp.
GTCATCCTGCTCTATATCAACTTTCGTAACATTATTGAGGTGGGAATCATAATGGGTACTCTTCCTCTGGCGATGGTGGGGAGCATCTGGCTGATGTACCTTGAAGGGTATAATTTTTCTGTCGCTGTAGGCGTTGGTTTTATAGCACTTGCCGGGGTATCCGTTGAAATTGGCGTCATCATGCTGGTGTATCTGAATCAGGCATATTACGCAATGATTGCGGACTGTGAAAAAGAAGGGCGTTCACCAGAGCTTAAGGAGCTCTCTGCTGCAGTGCTGCACGGCGCCGGTATGCGAGTCCGTCCGGTTATGATGACTGCAGCTGCGATTATTGTCGGTCTGTTGCCTATCCTTTTCGGTACGGGTACCGGCTCGGAGGTTATGAGTCGTATCGCGGCACCAATGGTCGGCGGGATGGTGAGTTCGGTTCTCCTGACTCTGCTGGTCGTTCCGGCTGTGTTTTTTTTGTGGAGAAAGCGTTCAATTGCATGAAAGGATGCGCGGTAAAGACATCGGTAGCTGAGCGGAGTTTTTCTCCCTGGCAGGTTTTCTGCCTTTGCATTGATCTTTTTGATTTACTGAATGGAAATCCGCGCTACATTGCAGCTGATGGACGTGTTGATAATACACAAAAATATCCCGCCCATAATCTATAAATAATCGTATATGCAAACCTTAGAAAAGCAGTGAGAGGGCAGGAGAGGATGGAAAGTATTTTTGCTGACAGGATCACAGCTGTACCTCGTTCTTTTATACGGGAGATATTGAAAGTATCACTTAATCCCGAAATAATATCATTTGCCGGTGGGCTTCCGAATAGAAAATATTTTCCGGTTGAGCAGATACGGGCAGCGACGGATAAGGTCTTCAGAGAAATCGGCGCGGATGCTCTGCAGTACAGTAACTCTGAAGGATTGTCTGAACTGAGATCGTTGATTGCCCGCAGATACAAAGAGAAGCAGGGGCTCGATGTATCACCTGACTCCATTCTGATAACCAATGGTTCTCAGCAGGGGCTTGATCTGTTGGGGAAAACCATGGTCAATGCCGGAGACCCTGTTCTTATTGAAGATCCCGGCTACCTTGGGGCAATTCAGTCCCTGTCTGTGTACAGACCTGAATTCCTGCCGATACGGGTCGGGCAGGATGGCATAGATGTCAGCATGTTGCGGGAGCGTTGCAGCAAGAACGCTAAGTTGCTGTACACGGTACCGAATTTCCAGAATCCTTCCGGCGTAACATATAGTAATGCTATACGAAAGCAGGTTGCAGCAGTAGCGGTCGAGAACGGATTTTTTGTGATTGAAGATGATCCCTACGGTGATCTGCGGTTTAAAGGAGAGGCAAAAAAGTCTTTCTATAGCTATTCCCCTGAACAGACAATACTGCTTGGCTCATTTTCTAAAAGTGTAGCCCCAGGCTTTCGGATAGGTTGGATAGTTGCTCCTCCTGAAATCTATGAAAAACTGTTAGTTGCCAAGCAGGCCGCTGACCTCCACACCTCAAGTCTGAACCAGTATATCCTGACGCAATATCTGCAGGATAATGTGCTTGATGATCAC